>CAJFUR010000041.1 GCA_904420215.1 uncultured Eggerthellaceae bacterium | reverse complement strand
GAACGTCGCGATGGTGACTTCGGGCACGCGGGCCAGCGCAATCACCGTGTCGATGTCGCGGTTCGACGTGACGCACACGGGGCAGCCGGGGCCGGACGCCAGGCGCGTGCCTTCCGGCATGAGGTTGCGGATGCCGTTGCGCGCGATGGCCACCGTGTGCGTGCCGCACACCTCCATGAGCGTTGCGGAGGGCGGGGCCAGCTTCTCGATGGACGCAATGAGGCCGCGTGCCAGTTTCGGGTCTTTGAAGGCCGCCAGTTCGGCCTGCATGTCGATAGCGTTTTCCATAAGAGCCACCTTGTCCGTTCAACGTCGCCCGCCCGTCTCGCAGCAGCCGTCAGGCGGGCAGGTCCTCACCCACCAGTTCCGGGAACTGCTTGATGAGGTCAATGGTTTCCTGGGCGTATTCCGCGTCCACGACCTCGATGGCGAACCCTGCGTGCACGAGCACGTAATCGTCCAAAGCCGCTTGGGGCACGAGGTCGAGCGCGATGTCGCGCGTCACGCCCAGGATATCGACCGTCGCCAGGCCGTCGTCCTTCATTTCCGTGATCCTAGCTGGTATGGCCAAGCACATGGCATCCTCTTTCCGCTTCGTTTCGTGTCCATGCTACCACAGCTTGACCGAACGAAATGCATCCGTCGTTCGGCGGTAGATCGCGGTTGACGGCTGCCGTGAAGCCGGCATCCTCCAAGGCGGCGAGCGCGTGCTCCAGAAGATAGCGGTTCATGAACACCCCGCCCGAAAGCGTGACGACCCCAATGCCATACATGGCGCGCACCAACTCGGCGGCATCGACGATGGCTTGCACGAACGCATCGTGAAACCGCCGCGCAATCACCGGCGCCGGCACGCCCGCCACGCGGTCGTCGAGCAGGGCCTTGAACGTGGGTGCCGCGTCGAACAGCACGACCGACGTGTCCTGCGCCGTGCTTTCCGGCGTCGCCGTGTTCTTCACGACGGCGATGGCGTAGCGCCGGGCGGCGTCGGCTTCGGCAGCCAATTCGCCGACCCCCCGGTCGTCCGCAGCGTCAGCGAGGGCTTCCGCGGCGCCTGCAGCGGGCGCGGTGGCGGAGGCGCCACGTACTTCGGTACGCAAGCCTCCGTCAGCGCGGCCGGGGCGGGTGCCACGGAAGGCCGCAGCGTCGGCAGGTTCCGCCGTTCGTAGAACGGCGGAACCTAAAAGAATGGCGGGTTCGCCTTCGTAAAGGGGGTCGGTACAGATGCCCAGCAGGGCGGACGCGGCGTCGAACAAGCGGCCGACCGACGATGTCAGCGGCGTGTTGATGCCTTGCTCCACCATCCGTTCGGCCACCTGCGTCCACGCGCCCAACGCCTCGAGCGCTTCGGCGGCCCCGGGATGCTCCAGCAGGTCGAAGGCCCACAGGACGCCGTAGGCCATGCGCAGCGGGTGCCTGACGGCCGCCGCGCCGCCGGGCATGGGCACGTAGGCGAAATTCGCGAAGCGCTCGAAAGCCGACCGGTTCGCCAGCAGCACCTCCCCGCCCCAGATGCGCCCGTCCACGCCGTAGCCCGTGCCGTCGAACGCGATGCCGCACACGGGGCCTTCCAAGCCGTGCTCGGCCATGACCGACGCAACGTGCGCGTGGTGGTGCTGCACCTCGGTCACGGGCGTGCCGCGCTGTGCCTGCTGGTCGTGTGCCCACTTCGACGTGAGGTACTCGGGATGCAGGTCGCACGCGATGCGCGTGGGCGTGATCTCGAACAGCGTCTCGTAGCGGCGCTTGGCGTCCAGCCACGCGTCGAACGTCTCGGCGTTCTCCACGTCGCCGATGTGCTGCGACACGAACGCCTCCGTCCCGCGCGTGAGCGCAAACGTGTTCTTCTGCTCCGGCCCCGTGGCGAAAATGGAGGCCACTTCCGCCGCAGGCTGGCCCTCCGCCGCAAGCCGACCTTCCATTGCAGGTTGCCCCCCTGCTGCGGGTTGGCTTTCTGCCGCAAGTTGACCCTCTGCCGCAGGTTGACCCCCTGTCGCAGATTGGCGCAGCGAGTCAGCGAGGGCTTCCGTGGTGCCCGCAGCGGGCACGGTGGCGGGGGCGCCGCGTACTTCGGTACGCATCGAACAGCCCAGTGGGCTGTTCGATTCCACACCATGCGCCCGAGCGGGCGCGCCCTGCTCGGCGAAGCCGAGGCAGGGCGTTTCGTCAGCGCGTCCGGGGCGGGTGCCACGGGAGGCCGCAGCGTCGGCAGGTCCGCCGTCCGGCAGGACGGCGGAACCGGCAAAAGCCAGCGGAACCGGCGCATATCCCCGGGCGCGGCGGATGAACTGGATGGCGTCGCCGGCGCTGCCTGCCTGCACCACGCGCACCACGGAGTCGTCGTAGCGCGCGCGGATGGGGCGGTCGTTCCCCAAAAAGGCGTCGGCCACGGCGAACAGCTTCCCGTAGGCTTCCGCGTCGTCTGTCACGATGGGTTCGTCGTGCAGGTTGCCCGACGTCATGACCAAAAGCGGCGGCATTCCGCCATCCGGGGCGGAGACGGCTTCGGCGAAGTCGTGCATAAGCAGGTGCTGCACGGGGGTGTAGGGCAGCATGACGCCCACCTCGGGCAGCCCGTCGGCAAGCCCGGCGGCGAATTCGGCGCCGGCGCGCTTCGCGAGCAGCACGATGGGGCGCTGAGGGCCTTCCAAAACCGCGCGTTCCGCGTCGTTCACCCGGCAGACGCGCCGTGCGTCCTCCGCCGTGCGCGCCATGACGGCGAACGCCTTGCCCTCGCGGCGCTTGCGCGCACGCAGCGTGGCCACGGCGTCCGGGTTGTTCGCGTCGCACACCAGATGGAAGCCGCCAAGGCCCTTGACGGCCAGGATCTTCCCCGCCAGCAGCAGATCGACGGCACGTGCCAGAATGGCGTCGCTTTCCTCACGCGTCGTTCCCCAAAGCACCGGGCCAAGCGGCGCGCGAACGGCGTCCGCCGCCGACGGTCCGTGCGCGGCATCCGTCCGCACGCCCGCCGAACCCTGCGCCGGCGCCGATGCGTCGGCCGCCTCCGCCGCCGACGACCCGTGTGCAGCGCCCGGTCGCGCGCCCGCCGAAACCGGCGCCGGCGCGTCGGGCGCTTCCGTCGCCGCGGGCAGCGCACCCGGCAAACCTTCGTGCTCGCGCCAGCTCAAGTGCGGGCCGCAGGCGAAGCAGGCATCGGGCTGCGCGTGGAAGCGGCGGTCGAGCGGATCGGCGTACTCCGCCGCGCACTGCCCGCACATGGGAAAGCCCTTCATCGACGTGCTTGCGCGGTCGTAGGGAAGCTTCTCGATGATGGTGAAGCGCGGCCCGCAGTTCGTGCAGTTGATGAACGGGTAGCGAAAGCGCCGGTCGCCGGGGTCGAACAGCTCGCGCACGCAGTCGCTGCACGTGGCAAGGTCGGGCGACACCAGCGTCGTTTCCTCCACGGTTCCCTCGTCGGAAAACCGGATCTCGAACGACTCGAAGCCCTCCAGCGGCACTTCCGCAAGGTCTATCTCGTCCACGTGGGCGGCGGCGGGCGGGTTTTCCGAAAGCTCCATGACGAATTCGTCCAGCAGCTTGCCCTCGCCTTCCGCATGGATGAACACGCCGTCGGCCGCGTTGAGCACCCAGCCGTTTACCAGATGTTTTTTGGCCAAACGATAGACGAAGGGGCGGAAGCCCACCCCTTGCACGATGCCCTTGACCTGTATGTCCAGCGCTTCGATCATGGTTTCACGTCCTTTTGCGGACTCGTCGTTTCGCCCGCGCGCAAGCCGGCGCGTCCCCGATGGCGTGCGTCCGACCGCCTTCCCGCGGCAGCCCATGCGCCCCGCCCGCCTGCGGCGCGCCTTGGGCGCAGCAGCCGCCCGAACGCCCCGAAGCCGTTGCCGGCTACGCGGCGCCCGTGCCCGCGCGCTGCGCCGCCAGTTCGTCCAGCACGCCGTTCACCACCGAGGCGAGCGCACGCAGCGTCACGCCGGAATTGTCGGGCAAGTGCAGGTGCAGGCAACGCCGACCGCGTGCCGCCAGCGTCAGCAAGTCGCCCGTGGCCTGCGCCTTCGCAAGCGCGCCCAGGCTTTCCGCCTCGCAGCCGGAAAGCGGCACGTCCTTGAGTTCGTCGGCGGACAGGATGAGGAACACGCCCGTGTTCGGGCCTCCCTTGTGCAGCTGCCCCGTGGAATGCAGGTAGCGCGGCCCCACTTCCAAGCACGACGCCACGCCCAGCCGCTCGGCCACGCCGTGGCGCACCGCCTCCAACGCCTCGCGCCGCCCCTCGCCCGTGAACGGCAGAAACGCATTCAGCGCGAAGAAGTCGCCGGGGCGCACGTCGGCGAAGAGCGTCCGCAGCGCGCCGTGCAAGTCGCTGCAGCCGGCAAGGCACGGGGACAGCCGCACCTCCGCCTCGCCCATGTGCACGTCGCCCACGAAGTCCTGCACGAAGTCGCACGCGGGCTGCCCCGCACGCAGGATGTCCAGCACCGCAGCCTTCGCCGACGCCACGTCGGGCTGGTCGAACGGGCACACCTTCATGAGCCAGCCGCACATGGCCACGGCGTATTCCCACATGACGAAATGCTCGGCCAGCTCCTCCACCGAGTCGATCTTGAAGTTGACGCGCGGGATGGCCGGGTCGATGTAGGCCAGGCTCATCTCGAAGTTCATGCGCTCGTCCCACAGGTCGGTCTTGGTCTGGTACATCACGACGCTGCGGTCGCCGGGGTCGCGCGTGAGCAGCAGCGGGTCCACCTCGATGTTCGGCAGCACCCCCTGCCCGTCCTTGCCCAGGCTTTCGGCCACCAGCTGCTCTATCCACAAACCCAGCACGCGCCCGCGCTTGGGCGTGAGGAACGAGAACTTGTCGCGGCCCGCCACGTAGTTGTCGTACAGGAAAGCCGCCAGGCAGATGGCCGGGTTGTCCACGCAGTCCTCGCCGCAGGCCGCCTCTGCCTCGGCGGCGTGCGCCATGAACGAGGACAGGTCGATGCCCGCGAGCGCGGCAGGCAGAAGCCCGAAGACCGAAAGCGCAGAATAGCGCCCCCCGACGGACGGCTCGCCCAGAAACACCGCGGCCCAGCCCTCTTCGCGCGCCTGCCGCTCCAAGTCGGAGCCGGGGTCGGTGACGGCCACCAGATGGCGGCACACCTCGTCGGCGGGAAGCGATGCGCAAAACGCGTCGCGCAACGCCGAAAGCAGAAGGCGCGGCTCTATGGTGGAGCCGCTCTTGGAAGACACGAGCACCAGCGTGTGCGCCGGGTCGATGGCCGACAGGAGTTCGCGCACGCGCACGGGGGAATCGGAGTCGAGCGTCTTGAACGACACGCGGTTCTTGTCCTGCTTGTTGTACTTGGTGATGGTCATGGGCGCCTGCGTGGAGCCGCCCTGCCCCACCAGCACCACGGTGTCGATGCCGCCGGCCACGGCCGCATCGGCGAACGCCTGCACGTCCTCCACGGGATAGGGCGGGCGCGTGGCCAAGTCCGTCCAGCCCATGAACGCCTCGGCGCAGGCGCGCGCATCCTCCGAGAAATCGTACAGGCTTGCGTCCTTGGCATGCAGGCGGCTGGCGACGCATTCCTTCACGAGCGCCTTCGCCGAGGGGTACAGTTTCTCCGTCTCACCGGTTATCATTCGTCCTTCTTTCGACAGCGTGCGCGGAAAGCGCAGGCAACCCGCGTCTTGACGTTTGCACCAAAATGCGGGGCAACGCGACGGCTGCGACGCAAGAAGCGCCTCCGCCCATTTCATCGGGCGGTCCGGCCCCGCAGCCAGCGCCCTCGCCAACTGGCTGCAACTCCCGTCGGCGAGCCGCACGCGACGGCGCGCCCGCACATCGGCAGGCGGCTCCTGCCCGTTTTCCCAAGCAGGCCTTCCACCGTTGGCAAACGTAATTCTCACTATTCTAGCAAACGCCCGTGAGAAACGCTTCTTTCGGCCTTTCCCTGTGATGGAGTTGTGAACGCGGGAAGCGGACCCTCGAAGGCGCACCCCGGCGCGACCGCATTCAGGCAGAGTTCGATGCGCATCCGGGCGGCGGCTCCCAACGCGCGCAAACCCTCCATGCCCGGCGCGCGCGGCCCTTGGAGCAACGCGGCCCTTGAGGCAAAGATTCGATACCTTATTGCTATTGATAATTAATATCAATAAGGTTATAGTATCGGTATTGTTTCAGGCGGGGGAGCCCGAACGCTTTCAGAGGAGGAAACCATGGCAGAAATCACGAGACGGAACCTGTTGAAAGGCGCCGCCGTTGGCGCCGCTTCGCTTTCCACGCTGGGCATTCTTGCCGCCTGCGCCGAACAGCCCAAGCAGGAAGCCTCCGGCGGGACGGATGCCGGCAGCGAACCCGCTGCGGATTCCAGCGCCCCGGCAGCCGACATGCTCTCGCCGACGAAAGCCCCCGACGCCGCCACGGCCAGCAACTTCGAAGTCGTGCCCGACAGCACCACCACGGTGGGCACCACCTACGAGAACCTCCTGACGGCGCTGGAGGGCGAAACCGGCGCGACCACCAAGTACGAAGCCTATGCCAAAGTCGCGGAATCGGAGGGATTCGACCAGATAGCGCGCCTGTTCCGCTGCACGGCCGATGCCGAGAAGATACACATCGAGCTGGAATACGAGCTGGCCAAGAAGATGAACCCGGACACCGTGAAGCCCGAGCCGCCCAGCGTGGAAGAGCACGGCAGCGGCCTGAACCTCATCTCCGGCGCAAACGGCGAGATCTACGAAACGTCCGACATGTATCCGGCTTTCATCAAGAAGGCCCAGGAAGAAGGCGAAGACGAGGCCGTTAAGGTGTTCACGCGCGCCAAGCTGGCCGAGGCGTACCATGCCGAGCGCTATCTGGACGCGTACAACACCATCGACACCCCGTCCGATGCCACGTATTACCTCTGCCCCATCTGCGGCTACATCCACAAGGGCGAGAATTTCACCGCCTGCCCCATCTGCTTGGCCCCGAAGTCGTCCTTCACCGCATACTAGAAAGTCACGGCGTGCCGCCGCACGCGGGCGGCGGCACGCCTGGCAGGCGCCGCATGGCGGCGAAGGGAGAGGGCGCAAGCGCGAAGGCTACGCCGCGCCGCACACGCCACGCTGCACGCGCGCCACGCAAACGAACGTGCCCGCGCGCAGGCCCGGAAGGGGTGCGCACGGGCACGGCGAAATGCGGGGAAGCCCGCAGACGCGGAAAGCCAGCTTCCTACTTCCTGATGGCCTTGAACGCTTCCGTTTGCGCCTTGATGCCGCGCTCGGCGGCAAGGCGCTCGATGGACGTGGCGCCGAAGAAGCCGTCCACCTGCGGCACGCACTCGATGATGTAGGCGGCGTCCTTCGGCTCGGAAATGGGGCCGCCATGGCAAATGACCAGCGCCTCGGGGTTGATGTCCTTGACCACCTTGGCAATGCCGGCAATGACCTCCACACAGTCGTCCAGCGTGCGCGCCGTCTCCGCGCCAATGGTGCCGCCCGTGGTCAGGCCCATGTGCGCCACCACGATGTCGGCGCCCACCTTGGTCATGGCCGCCGCCTGTTCCTCGTCGAACACGTAGGGGCACGTGAGCATGTCCAGCTTGTGCGCCTCGGCAATCATGTCCACCTCGAGGCCGTAGCCCATGCCCGTCTCTTCCAAGTTCTTGCGGAACACGCCGTCGATCAGGCCCACCGTGGGGAAATTCTGCACGCCGTTGAAGCCCTGTTCCTTCAGCTGCTTCAGGAAGCGGCTCATCACGCGGAACGGGTCGGTGCCGCACACGCCCGCCAACACCGGCGTGTCTTTCACCACCGGCAGCACCTCTGCGCCCATTTCCACCACGATCTGGTTCGCGTCGCCATACGAAAGCAGGCCGGCCAGCGACCCGCGCCCCGCCATGCGGAAGCGCCCGGAATTGTAGATGACGAAGATGTCGGCCCCGCCGGCCTCGGCGGACTTGGCCGTGATGCCGGTGCCGGCGCCCACGCCCAGAAGGATGTTGCCCTCCGCCAGCGATTTCTTGAATCGGTCGAGGATTTCCGCACGTGAGAGTTCAAGCATGGTCTTCTCCTTTTCTCGCGCCCTGCGCACTTCCGACTCCCTATGCTCTCGGGCGGCCGCGGCCCGCGCCTGCGGCAGGCGCCCGGCGCGCACGGCCCGCCTGTGCACTCCGCGCCGGCTTGCGGGGCGCAACGCCGCGCGTCCGCCTGCGCGGCCGCCGCCGCAGCCCGCGCCCGTGCCCGCCGCGGCCCGAACCTGCAAGCCGCCCGTCGGCTCCTGCTACGCGCCCGCGTTGCCGTTCATCAGGTCGATGAGCTTCTGTGCCGCTGCACAGGCGAACTCGTCGTCGTTGATGTGGGCATCCATCTCCACAATCTGGGCAGCCTTCGGCGAAATGGACGCCTTCAGCGTTTCGAACAGCATGGTGTCTTCTTCCGGGCCGTAGAACGGCTGGCCCTCCGCGTCGATCATCGACACGCCCTTGAGCGGCAACATGCACACGCACGGGCCCGTGGACAGGTTCACCTTCGACGCGATGGCCTCGGCAATCTGGCGGTTTTCGTCCACCGTGGTGCGCATGAGCGTGACCGTGGGATTGTGCTTGTACAGGTTGCGGCCCTTGAACTGCTCCGGAACCGTGTCCCACGGGCCGAAGTTCACCATGTCGAGCGCGCCCACGCTGATGACCGTCGGCACGCCGTTGAGCGCGGCGGCCGCGCAGCGGTCGGGGCCGGCCGCCAGCACGCCGCCCACTATCTCGTCGCACCATTCGGTGGTGGTCAGGTCCAGCACGCCCTTGATGAACCCGCCTTCGATGAGCGCCTCCATGCACTTGCCGCCCGTGCCCGTGGCGTGGAACACCAGCACCTCGTAGCCGCGCTCCTCCAAATACGCCTGCGCCTTCTGCACCGCCGGCGTGGTGACGCCGAACATGGTGGCGGCCACCAGCGGCTTTTCGTCCTTCACTTCGGGGTGCGGATGCTCCAGCATGCCCGCCATGGCGCCCACCGCGTTGTTGAAGATGGTGGCCGAGAAGCTGTTGATGCCGGCCACGTCCACGATGGAGGGGAACATCGCGATGTCCGACGCGCCAATGTAGGGCGAGGTGTCGCCCGACGCCATGGTGGACACCATGACCTTCGGCACCCCGATGGGCAGCTTGCGCATGCCGGCCGTGGCGATGGTGGTGCCGCCCGAGCCACCCATGGAGAACACGCCGTCGAAGCGCCCGTTG
>CAJFUR010000040.1 GCA_904420215.1 uncultured Eggerthellaceae bacterium | reverse complement strand
GTCACCGGCATCGCGACGGCCTACATGGACAGCGTGCCGCTCGTGGTGATCACGGGGCAGGTGCCGCGCGGCGTCATCGGCACCGACAGCTTCCAGGAGTCCGACATCGTGGGCATCACCATGCCCGTGGTGAAGCACAGCTACCTCCTGCAGACGGCCGACGAGCTTGCGCGGACGTTTTGCGAGGCGTTCCACATCGCGCGCACCGGCCGCCCCGGCCCCGTGCTCATCGACGTGCCCTCCGACCTCGCGAGCGAGACGCTGTCCTTCGAGTACCCGCGCGAAGTGAACCTGCCCTCGTACAAGCCCACCTACCGCGGCAATGCCAAGCAGGTCCGGCAGGCCGCCGAGCGCATCGCGCAGGCCAGCCGCCCCGTGCTCTACGCCGGCGGCGGCGTGGTGTCCTCGGGCGCGTCGGGCGAGCTGCTGGCGCTCGCGGAACTCATGCAGGTGCCCGTGGCCACCACGCTCATGGGCAAGGGGGCCTTTCCGGCCTCGCATCCGCTCAACCTGGGGCCGGTGGGCATGCACGGCTCGAAGTTCGCCAACCTCGCGCTCACCGAAAGCGACCTCATCGTGGCGGCGGGAGCGCGCTTCTCCGACCGGGTGACCGGCAAGCTCTCGGAGTTCGCCCCCCACGCCGACGTGGTGCACATAGACATCGACCCCGCCGAGATAGGCAAGGTGCGCGAGGCGCAGGTGCCCATCGTGGGCGACGTCAAGGGCGTGCTGGGAAACATCGTGGCCGCCTTGGAGAAGGCGGGCGCCAAGGCCCAGACCGGCCCGTGGCTGGAGCAGGTGGCCCAGTGGCGCGCGCGCTACCCGCTCTACCATCCCAACGTGGGCGACCGCCCGGACGAGATAGTGCCCGAACTGGTGATGAGGGAGCTTTCCGAGAGGCTGGACCCCCATGCCAGCGTCGTGGTCACCGAAGTGGGGCAGCACCAGATGTGGGCGGCGCAGCACATCGCGCGCGAGGAGCCGCGCACGTTCCTTTCCTCGGGCGGGCTGGGCACCATGGGGTTCGGCTTCCCGGCGGCCATCGGCGCGGCCATCGGGCGCCCGGACGCGCAGGTGGTGTGCGTGGCGGGCGACGGGTCGCTTCAAATGAACAGCCAGGAGATGGCCACCGCCGCCGTGAACGGCGTGCCGGTGAAGGTGCTCGTCATGGACAACCGCTGCCTCGGCATGGTGCGCCAGTGGCAGAAGCTGTTCTACCGCGAGCGCTACTCCGCCACGCTTCTGGACGCCGTCCCCGACTTCGTGAAGCTGGCCGACGCCTACGGGTGGCGCGCCGAGCGCGTGGAGCGCCCGGAGGAGGTGGTCCCCGCGCTCGAGCGCATGCTGGCAGCCGAGGGTCCCTACCTGCTGGACGTGGCCATCGACCGCGACCAGAACGTGTATCCCATGGTGGCTCCCGGAAGCGCCCTTCCCGATGCCTTGGGGGCCATCGACGTGGCCGTGGGCGCCGTGCGCACCGATGCGCCCGCCCAGGGGGCGGGTGCGGCGGGCATGGAGCGCTCGCCTTGCGCGAAGGTGGACGCCCAGTTCGGCGGGCGTTGGAAAAGCGATCCCGACGACACGGCCCCCCGCGTGGGAGAAGCGGGCGCCGGCGGGGAAGGAGGCCGGCCATGAGGCACGTGCTTTCGGTTCTGGTGGAGAACAAGCCCGGCGTGCTCTCGCGCGTGACCGGCCTCATCTCGCGGCGCGGCTTCAACATCGAGTCGCTGTCGGTGGGTCCCACCGAAGACGCCACCATGTCGCGCGTGACCGCCATCGTGCGCGCCGACGACGTGGCCTACGAGCAGATAACCAAGCAGCTGCACAAGCTCATCAGCGTGTACAAGATTACCGACCTCACCAACGACCGCGCCATCGAGCGCGAGCTGGCACTGTTCAAGGTGAACGCCACGCCCGAGCGCCGCAGCGAGATCATAGAGATAGCGAACATCTTCCGCGCGAAGATCGTGGACGTGGGGCGCGGCTCGCTCACCATCGAGGCCACGGGCGACGAGGAGAAGCTCAAGGGCCTGGAGGACTTGCTGCGCGCCTACGGCATCAAGGAGATCGTGCGCACGGGAAAGATAGCCATGTCCCGCAACTCCAAGGAGGGGTGAGGGCGCATCCGCGCGTGGGACGCGAGGCGCGGGCCGGCGGCTGCCCGTCGTGCGCGGAGGGGTGAGGGCGCATCCGCGCGTGGGACGCGAGGCGCGCGTGCCGTCTGTGGGTGCGGCGGCCGCTGCCCGTTGTGCGCGGGACGCGAGGCGCGGGTGCCGCCTGCCGCGGGCGGGCGCGACGGCACGCGGCGTGCGCGGGGCGCGCTAGAGACTGCGGGGCGCACGCGGGGGCGGCGCGCCCGGAGGACGCGCGCGCCATGCACCGCGCGCGGCGTGCGCGCCCCGGAAAAAACAACAGGTCCGGCCTGTGAAGATAGAGGCTCGTTGCTGGAAAGACGAAAGGAAGAAAACGAAGTGGCCGTTACCATCTACTACGAACAGGACGTGAATCCCGACATCATCAAGGGAAAGAAGATCGCCGTCATCGGCTATGGGAGCCAGGGGCACGCCCATGCGCTCAACCTGCTGGACTCCGGCTGCGACGTGCGCGTGGGCCTGCGCGAGGGATCCTCGTCGTGGGCGGCGGCCGAGGAGGCCGGCCTGAAGGTGTGCACCATGGACGAGGCCGCCGAAGAGGCCGACCTCGTCATGGTCCTCGTGCCCGACGAACTGCAGGCGCAGGTGTACGAGGAGCACATAGAGGCGCACTTGAAGCCGGGCGACACGCTGGCCTTCGCGCACGGCTTCAACATCCACTACGGCTACATCGTGCCGCCCGAGGACGTGAACGTGATCATGTGCGCGCCGAAGGGCCCCGGCCACATCGTGCGCCGCCAGTACACGGAAGGCTCGGGCGTGCCCGACTTGGCCTGCGTGGCGCAGGACGCCACCGGCGACGCGTGGGACATCGCTCTTTCGTACTGCTGGGGCGTGGGCGGCGCGCGCAGCGGCATCATCAAGGCCACGTTCAAGGAGGAGACGGAAGAAGACCTGTTCGGCGAGCAGGCCGTGCTGTGCGGCGGCCTCGTGGAGATGATCAAGGCCGGCTTCGAGACGCTCACCGAGGCGGGCTACCCGCCGGAACTGGCGTACTTCGAGGTGTACCACGAGATGAAGATGATCGTGGACCTCATGTACGAAAGCGGCATCCACTTCATGAACTACTCCATATCCAACACCGCCGAGTACGGCGAGTACTACGCCGGCCCGAAGGTCATCAACGACGAGAGCCGCGCGGCCATGAGGGAGATCCTCGCGCGCATCCAGGACGGCAGCTTCGCCCGCGAGTTCATGGACGACTGCGCCAACGGGCACAAGTGGCTGCTCGAGCAGCGCGCCGCCGTCAACGAGCACGAGATAGAGAAGACCGGCGAGCGCGTGCGCTCCATGTTCAGCTGGATCAGGAAGTAGCCGGACAGGCGGCGCCCCGCGCCGCTGCGGCGGGCGGGGCCGGGGTGCCATGATGCGCCACTGCCGCCCCTGTGTCTGTCCCCGTCGGAGTCGCCCGCGCGCGCCGCTCCCGCTGCGCCCGTTGGGGCCGTCCTGGCGGGTGGGGGCGCCGCGTTTTCGCCGATTTTCGACATTGGCCGCCCATTGGAAGGAGGCGTGCCGGGCCGGGGGTGCGCGGATTCACGGAAAACGCCAGTTCGAAGCGGCGTTCGCGCCGCTTCCAGGCGAGGCGGGGCGGAGCCTCCGCCTGCCGCGCTGCAGGAATCGGCGAAAACGTGGCAAAAAGGCGGATCCGCGCGTGCGGGTTTGGCAGGATGCGCCCCCGCTTCCGTTGGCCACCGGCAAGAGGAGCGCCTGGCGCTGCGCGGGCGCCTGCACGTCCGCTCCCGTCGGAGGCGCCCGCTCTGCCCGCGTCGTCTGCCAGCGCCTTTTGGGAAAGTCTCCTGCGGGCTTCGTGCCGCTTCTTCGAACTGCTACAATGGACGCATGGTGCACGGCGACGACATATTCGAGCTTCGGCTTTTCGACGAGGTGCTTCTGCGCTTTTCGTTCGGCGATTTCGAGCCGGCGGTGCTGCTCGAGCACGACCGTGCGCTGGCGCACCTGATGCCCCTGGGGCTGGAGCTCACGAACGAGGGGCTCTGGCGTTGGCTTTCCACGCGCGCCATTCCGCAGAACAGGCGGTTCGCCGCCGAACTGTGCCGGTCGCTGGGGCTTTCGCCGAACGACCGCGGCGGGATTCTCATGGCGGGCATGGGGCTTTCGCTCAATGATTCCTACTGGATTGCACCTGAGGGATTCACGGGCACGTTTTCCGAGGTCAACCTTTATGAAAATGGGTTTTCCTCCGTGCTGGCCGCCGTTGCGTACACGGGCGTGGTCAGCGACATGCGCGGCATGACCCCCGCCACGCCCGAACTCACCACCGACGGCAATCTGCGTAAAGCGTGGCGCATCGAAGCGGACGGAACGCGGCGGCTCTACAAGGGGTCTTCCGACGCGCATGCGGAATACGGCGAGGCGCGCGCGGAATTCCTCGCCGCGCAGGTGGCTGCCGCGATGGGCCTCGACGCGGTGGCGTATGGGCTTGGCTCGTGGAGCGGCGCCGCAGGCGACGTGTGCTCCACGTGCGACTGCTTCTGCACGAAAGAAGTGTCGTATGTGCCGCAGGCGCTCGCGTTCGGCGACACCGCGCACACGGCGGCGGTCAGGACGTATCTGCGGTGGAACGCCGAGGAATTCGAGCGTTACGCTTCCATGATGGTGTTCGACGCGCTCATCTGCAACACCGACCGGCACCTGACCAACTTCGGCGTCCTTCGCAACAGCCGCACGGGCGAGCTTCTGCGCGGCGCCCCCGTGTTCGACAACGGGCGCTCGCTGTTCTTCAACCTCGCGTTCGACCAAGTGGACGACTTCCCCCTCGAAGCCCGGTTCTCCCTGCCTTCGTGGGCGCAGGTCACGTTCGAGGAACAGGCGGCGCGGCTTGTCGGCGCCGTCCAGCGCGCGCAGTTGGAGCGGTTGGCGGCGTTCGAGTTTTGCAACAGCGGGCGGCACCCGTTCCCCGACGGCTTTCTGGAGGGTCTTGCCCGCTTCGTGCGCCAGCGCGCCGAACGCCTCGCGTCTTCCCCGCTCGTTTCGCGCGACGAACTGCGCCAGCTGGCCTTGCGCTAGTTATTTATTCCGATAGTCACCGCTGCGATGATCCTTCTGGACATCGCAGCTGGGTTCACTGGTGCCGCAAAAGAGAAAGCACGTCGTCAGTCGGGCTGGCAACCAAGGCGGCACCGAGCCAAATACGCGGGTGTTTAGTAAAGTGTTAGCCTAAATTGTTCGGCCTAGATTGTTCCCGAGGCGGAAAAGATGTCGCTCAATTGGATGCCGAGTTTTCTTGGTCTATCGAAAGGTACAATGTAAAATAATGCAAATTCGTGTTATTTCGTGTCAAAGGAGTAGGTACGTTGGGTGAAGAAATCGAACCGTGGATAACCATTAGTGAGGTTGCCGCGTACTTGAATGTGACCCCGGAGACCGTCAGGACATGGATAAAGAAAAAGAATTTGCCGGCAGTAAAGCCTGGTAAAAGTTGGTTGTTTAAAAAGAGTGAGATAGATAAATGGCTTGGAGTGGAGCCAGAAGGCGATAGGGATACTACCCCAAGTAAAACGATTTCGAGTGACGGTAAAGGCTTGATCTCCGTCAGTCTTTTTAGCGGTGCCGGAGGACTTGACATCGCAAGTTTTATGGCAGGCACACCTGTGGTGATGAGTACGGATTTCGATAAGGACTGCATTGAGACCCTAAAACTTAATCCGGAATATAAGGACACAAAAATCCTCCACGCCGATCTACACGAAGTTGAAAGCCAATTATTTACTGATCGCATAAACGAAGTTCCCCACGAGAAGTTTATTGTCATTGGTGGTGCGCCATGCCAGCCCTTCTCGAAGGCCGGGTATTGGATTACTAACAAGAAGCGTAAGGGAATCAACGATCCCCGTGCAACGCTCATTGACGAATATCTGAGAGTCGTTATGGATATTCGCCCGGATGGCTTTGTGTTTGAGAATGTGGAGAGCCTGCTTCATCCAACCAACAAGGTCATTGTCGATCAGTTTCTGGATATCGCTCATGAGAATGGCTATACGTGCAAGGTCGTTAGAGCAAATGCTCTGGATTATGGAGTATCACAGAAAAGAAAGCGCATTTTTATCATCGGAACAACGGGCGAGTTCAAGTCGGATGCGCCGAAGAAAACGCATTGTCCACCTGAAATGTGCGCGGAAACGGGTCTTAAGCCATACGTTAACGTTGCTGAAGTGATAGCGGGGTACGATGGCCCCGAATACTTTGAGCCTGAAGAGATTACAGAAGGCGGTACTTATCATGAGGATCTTTGCGAAGTGCCGCCCGGCATGAACTACAAGGCGCTTACGGCCTGGTACGGATATGAAAACCCGAAGTTTGTGGCAGACAAAAGGTTCTGGTCGTTCCTTCTGAAGCTGTCGCCGGACAAGCCATCCTGGACAATCACGGCTCAACCAGGCCCTTGGGTTGGCCCGTTCCATTGGGACAACAGAAGGCTGAGAGTGCCGGAAATAGCAGCGATTCAAACGTTCCCGAAAGACTACAAGTTCTACGGGTCAAGAAGGTCGATACAGAAGCAGATAGGAAACGCCGTGCCGCCTCTTATGGGCAAGGCGATGATCGAGTACCTGAAGGAGAGTCTAGAAGATGCCTAATGTAGTGAGCATCTATGCCGGGGGCGGTGGAATAGACTGCGGCTTTTACAACGCTGGATACGACCTGTGCCTTTCTACAGACAATTGGAGCGTTGCTTGCGACACGCTTGAGAAGAACGGCCATAGCAAGCTTGTAAAGTGCGCAGACATACGCGATATCAATTACGGAGAATGTCTCGACGAAATAGGCATGAGTGTGAATGACATCGACGTTTTGGCAGGTGGACCGCCATGCCCCGCTTACTCGAAGTCGAGGTTCTACCTGAAAGACAAGAAGAGAGCCCTTGAAGACGAGAATTCCTTCACGCTCTACGAATACTTCCGAGCGTTGGAGGAATTGCGGCCGAAGGTCTTCTTCTTTGAGAACGTATTCGGATTCGTGTATAAGCCCCACCAGGCGGCATTCGACCTGCTTAAGACGCGTGCGGACGAACTTGGTTATGACATAACGTACAAGGTGGTCAACACCGCAAATTATGGAGTTCCGCAGACGCGGGAGCGCTTCATATGTGTGGGTGTGCGTCGTGACTTGGGCAAGCTATTTGAATTTCCACCCGAGACGCATTACAACCCCGAGAAGAATAAATTGACCGAAGAGCAGAAGGCTGGTATGCGGAAGTGGGTGACATGCGGCGAAGCCATCGGAGGTTTCGATTATCCTCTACCAGAAGATAAAGAGATGGAGGCGGGTTCTAAACACAAGGATTTGCTAAAACTCGTGCCGCCTGGTGACAACTACCTTTATTTCACAAAGGAACGCGGCTATCCGGAGCCAATTTTCAAGTGGCGGTCTCGCTACTGGTCTTTCCTTCTGAAGCTTTCACCAGACAGGCCATCATGGACTATCCAAGCCAGTTTTTCGAATAATATGGGGCCGTTTCACTGGCGGAACAGGTTCTTGCGTATAAGCGAGATAAAGCGTATACAGACATTCGCGGATGATTACGAGTTATGCGGTGACTTCAAGGAGCAATGGCGACAAGTGGGAAATGCCGTGCCGGTACTGATGGCTGAGACGATAGCTAGAGAAATCAATAAACAAATCCTTGAGGGGAATGAATCATGAGCGACGGAATTCAGCTTTACCCATTCTCGGATGGTTCGATTAAACCATGCGAAGGCTGGACAGCGCCTAGAGGAAACGGACTGAACGAAGTCTTAGAAAAAGCTTTTGGGGGATTGGCAGGAGAAGGGTTCGAGTACGAGAAAACCGATGGAACCATCAAGACCGTCAGATTGCGCGACAAGAACGAAAGCTTCTTAGTTCACTATGTTGCGAGGGCTGTTTCTGGCGGTGGCCGATCCAAGGATAGGCCTAATGAACTGAGAATACAAACCGATCCTGCTGACGCAAATGCACTCGCCCAGATTAATGCTGAGGGCGGAAGCGCCTTTCTTATTGGAGTGTACAGGAACGGCGATGCTGAGGCCCTTGTGGTGTGGAGGCCGCTAGGAACAACCAAGGCAAAGGGAAGCATTTCCAAGCAGATAGCTTGCGAGACGGTTGCAAAGGCATTGACGAACGGCATAGCCAAAGAAACCTATCCAGGTGGAGAGACCACTGTGTTTGCAATAAAGCCAGAGTTGTTCCGGGGTCTGATATCAATCATGGATGAGTCAGAATTGCCCCGAGGGATTCTCAAGCGGAACATGGAAGAAGACCGACAAAACGAAGGACAACGCAATCTGATATATTTCGGTGCGCCGGGTACCGGCAAATCTCACAATCTGAATGAGCGGGCAGAAAAAGAATTCGACGAAGACAAGATACGTCGCGTCACGTTCCATCCCGACTATACCTACGCGCAGTTCGTCGGCAGCTTCAAGCCTTACACAGATCCCGAGGAAAACGGCAAGGTGACTTACAAATACATATCCGGACCGTTTCTCGAGACGTACCTAGATGCCGTCACTCATCCCTACGGCAAATATGTGCTCATAGTAGAAGAGCTGAACAGGGCAAATCCTGCGGCCGTCTTCGGAGACGTGTTTCAGCTGTTAGATCGCAACAGCCATGGCGAAAGTGAGTATTCCGTTGCGGTGCCGAAAGAGATGGCGAACCGCATCCAAGAGTATTTTGACGACTTGCCTCAAGAGGAAAAGGACTCTCTCGAGAACTATTATGACGATCTTGGTTGCGAGGGGATTTTAGAACAGTCGAAAGCGCATCTGAGCATTCCTTCAAACATGTATTTGTGGGCGACGATGAACAGCGCCGACCAGGGTGTATATCCCATGGACACCGCATTCAAGAGACGCTGGGAGTTCAAATACATCGGCATAGATGACGAAGAGGGTAAAGTCGATGGCTATATAGTGCCGGTTGGCAACACGGGACGGCAAATTGCGTGGAACGAGTTGCGCAAGGCGATCAACGAAAAGCTGATAGACGTTAAAGTAAACGAGGATAAGCTGCTCGGCCCATTCTTCATAGCGCCCTCAACCCTTGGTGAGCCGGAGAAGTTCAACGATGTCTTCAAGAGCAAGGTTCTGCTTTACCTCTTCGAGGACGCAGCGAAGACAAAGAAAAGCACGTTCTTCACGAATGCGGTAAGCACTTACTCCGATCTTTGCAAACTCTACGATTCGGAAGGGCCTGAGTCCGTTATCGACGGCATAGTGGTAATGGATGCGCAACCTGCGGAAGAGGGTAGTCAAGGCGAAGAAGAGGCCGACAATCTAGCTGGAAACGAGTAGCTATGAGGCAGGTGTTCGTTCAGGAGTTGTGGGCTTGCACGCCTGAAAGCCTTGCCGAGAAGTTCAAGCTGGACATTGCGGAAGCCAAACTCTGCATAGAAACATTGACCACCCGAGGAGTATTGAAGTTACGCACAGATTCCAGGCCACGGGAATACGAGGGAGCAAGCCACAAGGGCAAGCGCGGGATGTACCAGTTCGTCTATGTTGGGTTGGTGGTGTTCGAAGACTTCGCAATCATCGTGTATCCGAAATATCTGTGCGAGGCGGACGTGGCGAAGGGGCAAGAGGGAGAGACCAGGTTGCGCCGAATAATCAGAGTGCTGCGCAAAAGCGCTGGAAGCTACGCGGAGATAGCTGCCGCAAGCGAGGACGGGTTGAAGGCCAACGACCGGCTAGTTCTGACGCTTGTCCTGTTGGAGACGTATGGTGAGTATGGGCTGTACGAGAACGAGGAACGCGTGTTCAGGAGATGCGGCGGCGGGGACATCAATTGGGAACGAACGATGGCGAAACACGATGCCTACATGAGCGACGGTGTGCCAGTCTATCTGGACTACGAAACGAACGAGACGGTACGCCAATCGGCGGACTTTATCACGAGACTACATCGCTTCGCCTTAACGGAATGTTCTGCATTCATGAAAGACAGCGGATTGTCGGAACTGCTGGGATTTGACAATATCGAACTTTCGATCGACGAGCGGGAAGACCTTGGCGACACAGGCACGATCCTCTACAAACTCGAACGAGAGAAGGGAACGCAGTTCGTCACATGGAAGCAGCAGGTATTAGACCTCCTGACTCGCTACTTCGACGACGAAAACGTATCTGTGCGGTCAGAGGAAGTTCTGTGCCTTGGTACCACTTCCTTCTATCATGCGTGGGAAAAGGCATGCTGCGTTGCGCTGGGCGATGTGGCGAAAAAGCCCATAGGTTCGTTTGGGATCGACCTTAAAGAACCCTGGAAAAGCCAGAAGGGGAAGACGTTATTGGAATTGATGCCACGCCCCAGATGGTTCAAGGCGATGGATGACGGCGAGAAAGAGTGCGGGTGCGAGTCCACCCTTATACCCGATGCCATAGTGGTGAGGAAGCTTGCTGGTGGATGGGCGTTCGGCATATTCGATGCGAAGTATTACATCCCTTCCTTTGGGGCTTCTGTGGAAGGCGCACCGGGCGTAGAGTCCATAACCAAGCAGCATCTGTATCAAGTGGCATACGAGGGTTTCATGCGTGGACACGATATAAAGCAGGTTGCCAATGTCTTTTTGGTGCCTGGACGCGGAGAGAATCCCGAGTTATTGGGCCGCGTTGAATTCGATGTGCTGGAAAGTTTCGACGCGCCTTTGGTGAACGACGTTGCCATGTATGCGCTTCCTGCGGATGAGGTATGGGAGTGTTATTTGAGAGGTGCCCCTTTGGACGATGCCACTGTGTGTGGGATGTTTGGGGCAAGCGATTTGCGGAGAGAGACTGAATGAAAGAACGAATGGGTGCGATTTCGGTAGTTTAGAATAGTCGAAGCCCCTAGGTGGCTTTGTGAAGGCGGCTGAGAAAATCAGAGAGCCTAGGACGGAGAACGATGCGGGATGAGTGAATCAGTTGAGGCCAAGCGGGGGAATGCTCCTGTAGGGGAAGCCGACACAGCGACAATCGTATCCTCAAACGTCGAGATCAGGGATCTGATTTATGCCATACGCGGACAGCAGGTGATGCTTGACAGGGATCTGGCCGCTCTGTACGGAGTAGAGACGAGGGTTTTGAATCAAGCGGTGACTAGGAACCCCGAACGGTTCCCTGAGCGCTTCTGTTTCAGGCTAACCAAGGAAGAGGCCGAGTCCGTAAAATCACGGATTGTGATGTTACGCCCTGAGTTGGGGGGACCCGACTCGCATTGGCGACATATGCCTCGTGTTTTCACAGAGCAAGGGATATCCATGCTGTCGGCAGTTCTCCGAAGCGGTACTGCCGTAAGGACAAGCATCGCTATTATGGATGCATTTGTGCAGATGCGCCGGTTTCTCGCTGACAACGCTGGCCTCCTGCAGCGCATGGACGTTATGGAGGCGCGGCAACTGGAATACCAACACCATACCGACGAACGTTTCGCGCAGGTGTTCGGCTGTCTGGAGGCGCGCAATCTCGACGAGGAATCGCAGAAAATATTCTTCGACGGCCAGATCTACGACGCGTTCGAGCTGCTGACGCGCCTTGTGAAAAAGGCGAAGAGCGATATCGTGCTCGTTGATGGCTATGTGGCGTTGGGCACGCTGAACATCTTGGCCAAGAAGCGCAAGGGCGTCTCGGTTGCCATCTTCACGAGCAGGCGCGGCAACAAGCTGACGCAAGGCGACATCGAGAAGTTCAACGCCCAGTATCCCGAACTGACGGCCAAGACGACAGATGCCTTCCATGATCGTTTCCTCATCCTCGATAGGTGCGAGGGTTATCACGTAGGAGCATCCCTCAAGGATGCGGGCAAGAAGTGCTTTGGCATAAGCAGGATTGAGGATGCCTGCATCGTGCAGGCGATTCTGGATAGACTGACAGAAGAACATTGACGCAGTGCGAGGGCGATTTGTCCGTCATTCGGGTGCCACGTTTTCGCCGATTTCCGACACCGGCAGCTCATTGGAAAGAGGCGTGCCGGGCCGGAAATTCGCAGGTTCACGGAAAACGCCAGTTCGAAGCGGCGGGCGCGCGGCTTCCGGGTAAGGCGGGGCGGATCCTCCGTCTGCCGTGTTGCAGGAATCGTCGAAAAAGTGGCAAAAAAGCGGGTTCGCGCGTTTGGATTCGGTCGGAGGCGCCCGCCCGCCTGCTGCTGCCGGGGGCGCCTGCGCTCCCGCTCCCGCCCCCCGCGCTCGCTCCCGTCGGAGGCGCCCGCGTGCCCCGCCGTATCCCGAAGCGCCGGCGCCGCCCATGCCCCCCGCCTGCCCCGCCCGCGTTGCGCGGCGGGCATCCGTGCTATGCTTGCGTCCACGCAATGCGCGCCCGCCCGATGCGGGCGTGCGGGTCTGGGGCGACAAGGAGGCGCACATGGGCAGGGTGTACAACTTTTCCGCGGGGCCGGCGGTGCTGCCGGAGGAAGTGCTCGAAGAGGCTGCGGCCGAGATGCTCGACTACGCGGGCACCGGCATGTCGGTCATGGAGATGAGCCACCGCTCTGCCGCGTTCGCGGACATCATCGAGTCTGCCGAAGCCGACCTTCGCGAGCTTCTGTCCGTCCCCGACAACTACCGCGTGCTGTTTTTGCAGGGCGGCGCGTCGCAGCAGTTCGCGGCCGTGCCAATGAACCTGATGAAGAACCGCGTGGCGGACTACATCGTCACGGGGTCGTGGGCGAAGAAGGCCTTCAAGGAGGCCAAGCTCTACGGCGACGCGCGCGCCATCGCCTCCAGCGAGGACGAGACGTTCTCCTACATTCCCGACTGCTCCGACCTGCCGGTGTCCGAGGATGCCGACTACGTCTACATCTGCGAGAACAACACCATCTACGGCACGAAGTTCCACACGCTGCCGAACACCAAGGGCAAGGATCTCGTGGCCGACGTGTCGTCGTGTTTCCTTTCCGAGCCGGTGGACATCACGAAGTACGGCGTCATGTACGGCGGCGCGCAGAAGAACATCGGCCCGGCCGGCGTGGTGGTCTCCGTCATCCGCGAAGACCTGATCACGGACGACGTGCTGGAAGGCACGCCCACCATGCTGAAATGGAAGACGCAGGCCGACGCGAACTCGCTGTACAACACGCCGCCCGCCTACGGCATCTACATCTGCGGCAAGGTGTTCAAGTGGATCAAGCGCCAGGGCGGCCTTGCGGCCATGCAGGAGCGCAACCGCGAGAAGGCGGCGCTGCTCTACGGCTTCCTGGACGAAAGCGCGCTTTTCCGCGGCACCGTGCGCAAGGAGGACCGCTCGCTCATGAACGTGCCGTTCGTCACGGGCGACGCCGACTTGGATGCGGAATTCGTCGCCGAGGCGAAGAAGGCGGGCCTGGAGAACCTCAAGGGCCACCGCAGCGTGGGCGGCATGCGCGCGAGCATCTACAACGCCATGCCGAAAGCCGGCGTGGAAGCGCTGGTGGCCTTCATGAAGGAGTTCGAGCGCACGCACGCCTGAGGCGGCCCGCCGAACGTTTGGTGAATTCGTCGGTTTCTTTGCCGCCCGGCCTTGTAGCCGGGCGGTTTCGTTCTATCATAAACGGGATGCACGCGCGCGCCCGCGCCGGCGCCCGCCAATGGGCGAAGCCCATGCCGGCGGGACGGCGCCCGCCGTCGGGCGGGACCTGCGCCGGCGGCACCGCATGCCGGCTTGCCGCCGGCTGGCCGCGCGGCGCCCGCATGGGGCGCGGCCGTGCAGGACGAACGTGGTTTTTCATGAGAAAGAGGCTGCCCTCATGGCAAAGAAGGTGCTGGTTGCCGAACCGATAGCGGACGCAGGCGTTGCGCTTCTGCGCGAGAAGGGGTGCGAGGTGGACGTTTCCTGCGGCCTTTCCCCCGAGGAGCTGCTGGCCGCCATTCCCGCCTACGACGCGCTCATCGTGCGGTCGGGCACGCAGGTCACGCGCGAGGTGGTGGAGGCCGCCGCGAACCTGCGCGTCATCGGGCGCGCGGGCATGGGCGTGGACAACGTGGACGTGGCCGCGGCCACCGAGCGCGGCATCGTCGTGTGCAACGCGCCCACCTCGAACATCGTCTCCGCCGCCGAGCACGCCCTGGCGCTCATGCTGGCCTGCGCGCGGCACGTGGCGCAGGCGAACGCGTCCATGCATGCCGGCGAATGGGAACGCTCACGCTTCACCGGCGTGGAGCTGTTCGAGAAGACGCTCGCCATCTTCGGCCTGGGGCGCGTGGGCGGCCTGGTGGCCGAGCGCGCCCGCGCTTTCGGCATGAAGCTCGTGGGCTACGACCCGTACTGCAGCCCGGAACGCGCCGAACAGCTGGGCGTGAAGCTGTGCGACTCGGTGGACGACATCGTGGGCGTGGCCGACTTCATCACCGTGCATTTGCCCAAGACCGAGGAAACCATCGGCATGTTCGGGCCGAAGCAGTTCGCGGCCATGAAAGACGGCGTCATTCTGGTGAACGCCGCCCGCGGCGGCATCTACGACGAGGAATCGCTCGCCGACTTTTTGGCCGCGGGCAAGATAGGCGCGGTGGGCATCGACGTGCACGAGAGCGAGCCGTGCACGAACGGCCCGCTGCACGAGTTCGACAACGCCATCCTGACGCCGCATTTGGGCGCGGCCACCAAGGAGGCGCAGCAGCGCGCCGGGGTGCAGATAGCCGAGTACGTGGCGGCGGGGCTGGAAGGTTCCATCGTGCCCACGGCGGTGAACATGGCGCCCGTGCCCCCCGAGTCCATCGACGTGGTGGGGCCTTACGTGCCGGCCTGCCAGATGATGGGGCGCATTGCCGCGCAGCTTCTGGGGGACATGCCGCAGTCGCTTTCGGTGGAGGCCGCCGGGTCCATCGCCGAGGCCGACCTGTCCATTCTGGTGGCCGGCGCGCTCGGCGGCATCCTTTCGTACCGCCGCGCCGGCACCGTCACGCCGGTGAACGCCGAATCGGTGGCCGCGCGTCACGGCATCCGGGTGGAAACGGCCCGCGTCTCCGACGCGCGGGAATACGCCTCTGCGGTCACGTTGCGCGCCGATGGCGTGGAGGTGGGCGCCACCCTGGCTGCCGGCGGGCACGCCCCGCGCATCGTGTCGCTTCTGGGCTACAAGATCGACGTCGCGCCGGCGCGCGGCGCGCTCGTGTTCGAGTACGTGGACGCCCCCGGGCGCATCGGCACCATCGGCACCATTCTGGGCGAGGCCGGCGTCAACATCACCACCATGCAGATTGGGACGAAGCCCGAAGAGGGCTGCGCGCTCGTCTACATGAACGTGGAGGGCGACGTGACCGACGCCGTGCTCGGGCATTTGCGCGACGCCGTGGCGGACTTGAAGAACCTCTGGCACGTGAGGCTGTAGCGCCGGCTCGCCCGTGCTACAAGTGCCGTCCCGCCGCCGCTCGCGGCGCGGGCGCGCTTCCTGCCGGCGGCGTTGCCGCCCCGTACCGGGTGCATCGGCCCAGCGCCCGCCCGCGCCACCTGTTCCCACCCCCGGTTTCCCAGCCATAGAAAGGAAGGCTCATGACCCGCAAGATCAACATCTTCGACACCACGTTGCGCGACGGCGAGCAGTCGCCGGGCGCTTCCATGAACACCGAGGAGAAGCTCGTCGTCGCGCGCCAGCTTTTGCGCCTGAACGTGGACGTCATCGAGGCGGGTTTCCCCATCTCCAGCCCCGGCGACTTCGAGAGCGTGCGCCGCATCGCCGAGCTGGCGGGCGACCAAGCCGTCGTCTGCGGCCTCACGCGCGCGGTGGAGAAGGACATCGACTGCGCGGCCGACGCGCTCAAGTACGCCAAGCGCCCGCGCATCCACACCGGCCTCGGCGTGAGCCCGAGCCACTTGCGCGACAAGCTGCGCATCACCGAGGAGGAGTGCGTGGAGCGCACGGTGAAGTGCGTGAAGTACGCGAAGAAGTTCGTGGAGGACGTGCAGTTCTACGCCGAGGACGCGGGACGCTCGGACTACGACTTTCTGGTGCGCGTCATCCAGGCGGCGGTGGACGCGGGCGCCACGGTGGTGAACATCCCCGACACCACGGGCTATTCGCTGCCCGAGGAATTCGGCCGGCGCATCAAGTACCTGATGGAGGGCGTGCGCGGCATCGAGAACGTGACGGTGGCCGTGCATTGCCACAACGACCTCGGCATGGCCACGGCCCTTGCCATGGCCGGCGTGAAGAACGGCGCCACCCAGATAGAGTGCACCATCAACGGCCTGGGCGAGCGCGCGGGCAACACGGCCATGGAGGAAGTGGTCATGGCCATCAAGATGCATGGGGAGGAACTGGACGCGCACACCGACGTGAACACGCGCGAGTTCTGCAAGGCAAGCCGCCTCGTGTCGTCCATCACCGGCATGAACGTGCAGGCCAACAAGGCCATCGTGGGCGCGAACGCCTTCGCGCACTCCTCGGGCATCCACCAGGACGGCGTGCTGAAG
>CAJFUR010000039.1 GCA_904420215.1 uncultured Eggerthellaceae bacterium | reverse complement strand
GGCCGACAAGACGCCCGAGTGGGCCGAGGGCATCACGTGGGTGCCCGCCGACGTCATCCGCGGCGCCGCGCGCGCCTTCGCCACCAACGCCCCTTCCTCCATCATGTGGGGCCTTGCCATCGACACGCAGCAGAACGGCGCACAGGCGGGCCAGGCGCTGCTCGCGCTCGGCGCCATCTGCGGCTACATGGACGTTCCCGGCGGCATCACGCTTTCGCTCCCCTCGAGCTTCATGGGCCGCTGGCGCTTCGAGACGGCGCAGTTCGTCTCTCCCGAAACCATGGCGAAGCGCATCGATGCCAAGGAGGACCACCCGGCCTACGCCGCGGGGCCCTTCGCGCATCCCGACGAGGTGCTCACGGTCATGGAAACCGAGGAACCCTACGCGTTCCACATGGCGTACTTCTATGCCACCAACCCCATTTCCCCCACGGTGTACGCCGAGCCTGAGCGCTGGTACAACGCGCTCATGAAGATGGACTTCAACGCCGCGCAGGACTGCTTCATGACCCCCACCATCATGGGCCTGTGCGATTTGGTGCTGCCGGTGAGCGGCTTCGCCGAGCATGACGGCGTCGTCTTGCCGCACTTCGGGCGCAACACGCACTTCCTGGGCGCCATGAACGCCGCCGTGGATCCGGGCGAGGCGAAGTCCGACCTGGAAATCGACATGATCGTGGGCAAGAGGCTGAACCCCGAGGCGTGGCCGTGGGAGACGGCAGAGGAGTTCTTCAACGCGCAGATCCGCACGCAGTACGAGTGGGACTTCAACGACCTGCGCGACATGGGCACGTTCCAGCAGCCGTTCGAGTACCGCAAGTACGAGAAGGGCATGCTGCGCCCCGACGGCGAGCCGGGCTTCAACACGCCCACGGGCATGATAGAGGTGTGCTCGTCCATCTACGACGACTTCGGCGAAGACGAGCTGCCCTACTTCATGGAGCCGGCCATGAGCCCCTACAGCACGCCGGATCTGGCCGAGGAGTACCCGCTGGTGCTCACCACGGGCGGGCGCGACTACGTGTCGTTCCACTCCGAACATCGCCAGCTGCCCACGCTGCGCGGCATCACGCCCGACCCCTTGGTCACCATCAACCCGAAGACGGCGGCCAAGATGGGCATCAACGCGGGCGACTACGTGTGCATCGAGAACCCGCTGGGCAAGTGCGTGGAGCGCGCCCGCATTTCCAACGAGGTGCCCGAGCGCGTGGTGCATGCCACGCATGGCTGGTGGTACCCCGAGGAGGAAGGCGAGGCGCCCAACCTGTTCGGCACGTGGAAGTCGAACGTGAACAAGCTGATCCCCATGTACAAGGTGGGCAAGCTGGGCTACGGCGCGCCGTACAAGAACGTGCTGTGCAAAATCTACAAGGTGGACGGCTACGACGCGGGCGATTCCGACCCGACGGCCTACGTGCCGCGCGAGAGCCGCGGCCCGGAGAGCATGACGGCCGGCGCCCCCCAGCCTGCCAGCTACGAAGCCAAGCATGCGGGCGAGTAGGACGGAGGTGCTGCAATGAAGAAGCATGCGCTCGTCATCGACTACAAGTACTGCACCGGCTGCCACACCTGCGAGGTGGCCTGCCGGCAGGAGAAGCGCATAGAATCCCAAGAGGAATGGGGCATCAAGCTGGCCGAGTTCGGGCCGGAGAAGCTCGCCGGCGAGTGGTACTGGAACTACGTGCCCGTGCCCTCGTCGCTGTGCGATCTGTGCGAAAGCCGTTTGGAGGAAGGCAAGAAGCCGGCCTGCGTGCACCACTGCCTTGCCAAGTGCATGGAGGCCGTGCCCCTGGAGGACGTGCCCGCCCGCATGGCCGAGCTCGGCGGCGGCGTGACGTGCTTCATGCCGCAGTGAAAAGGCTGAGAGGCGGCGGGCGTCCCCGTGGCGGGGCGCCCGCCGCCGTCCGGCGTTTCCCGCACGCCGCAAGGCGCGCGGTTTCAGGATAACCGGGAGCGAGACAGGAGGAAACCATGGCATACAGTCCCGACCAGAAAGACGTCGAAGGCATCAAGGAGATCGCCGACCAGGCACCGAAGGTATGCCCGAACTGCGGCAAGCCCCTGCGCAAGATCGTCACGAGCCGAGAATTCGGCAGCTTCACGACGAAATGCCCTTGGTGCAAGACCAAGTTCGAGTACAAAGTGGAAGAATAGGGGAGGAACAGCGGGGTTGCGGGTGCATGGCGCCCGCAATGGGGCCGCCTGCACAGGCGGCCCCGCCTTTGTTGCAGGAGGATTGGCGGGATTGCGGCCCGTCTTTGCGCCGCATGCCGGGAACGGGGCTGGCGGCGCGGGCGGGGCACAGCACGTGCGGGGATGCGAGGTGGTGGGCGTGGCGCATGGGGGAAGCGGGACGGGTGGCGCCGAGGGTGCGGCCCGCGTGGACGGTGCGGACGGCGCGGGCCGTGGCCGGGCGCGGCTGTGGACCCGCAGGTTCACGGTGCTGGTGCTGGCGACGCTGGGAGTGTGCCTCGTCACCAACATCTACAACCTCGGCATGACCTACTACGCGGACCTTCTACGGGGCGACATCGCCTATGCGGGCGTTTCCGCGGGAGTGTTCTCGCTCGCGTCGCTTGTGGCCAAGCCGCTCGCAGGCGGCTTGTCGAACCGGTTCGACCGGGTGAGGCTGGCACTTGGCGCGTCGTTTTTCATTGCGGTCATGTCTTTGGCGCATGGACTCGTTTCCACCATAGGCGAGCTTGCGGTGGTGCGCGCTCTCCATGGGGCCGCGTTCGCGCTTTTCGCCACGGCGGCGGGAGCCGAGGTGAATGCGACGCTCCCGCGGGAAAGGCTTTCGGAGGGCCTGGGGTTCTATTCCGTCGCGTCGGCTCTGGCCCCCGCCATCGGCCCGACGATGTTCCTTGCCATGGTGGAGGAAGGGGACCTCGCCTCGTTCGGCGGCGTCTTCGCGCTGTCTGCGGGAATAAGCGTCGCCGCCGCCGCGTTGCTTCTCTTCGGTTTGCGTGCGCGCTCTGCGGCGCCTTCCGCTTCCGAAGGGGCCAAGCATCCGCCCGAAGGCGCGGGGCGGGTTCGCGGTGCGGGCGGCGCGGGGCGCGGCAAGGGCGGCGGGTGGCCGCTGCCCGCCTGTTCGCGCGAGACTCCCGGAATGCTGCTGCCGGCGGCATTGCTGTGTCTGTGCGCGTTCGCCTACGCTCCCGTTAATTTCTTCCTTCCGGAGTACGCGTTCCATGCCGACTTGGGGAATGTCGGGCCGTTTTACCTCGTGTTCGCCGCCTGTTCCGTGGCAAGCCGGTTTCTCGTGGGCAAGCGGGCCGACGCGAAAGGCCCCCAACGCTACGTGACGGCGGGCATGGTGCTCGTGGCTCTTTCGTATGCCGCCATCCCGCTGTGTCCGTCGGTGGCGGCCCTGACCGTCCTCGCCGCGCCTCTGGGGGTGGGGATGGGGGTCGTCTCGCCGCTGCTGAACGTCTACATCGTGCGCTTCTGCCCGCCGGGGCGTCCGGGCAGCGCGTCGGCGGCCTACTATGCGGCATACGACGTGGGCTATGTGGCGGGTTCCTTCCTGACGGGGCTGGTGATTGCGTCGTGGGGGTACACCGTGCTTTTCTGGGGCGCCGCGTGCGTGGTGGCGTGCGCCCTTGTGGCCTTCCTTGCGCGTTTGGCGCGCGTGGGGTAGCGGGACCCGCGCGCCCGTGCGCCTGCGGCTGCCTCCCCCGCGCGCCCGTGTCACTCCCGCGCACCCGTGCGCCTGCGGCTGCCTCCCCCGCGCGCCTGTGCGCCCGTGCGCCTGCACCCATGCCTCCGTTTCTGCGCTTCTGTTTTCTGTTTATACTCGGACAACAATAAAAAAGTGCATCCATGAGGTTTCGCTGGGCCGGCGTTTGTGGCAAAATAGGACGGTTCGCGGGTTTAGACGACAAGCGCGCCGCGCGCATTCCCCGTGCGCCCGCTGCGCCAAGAAGGAGAAGAAGGTTCCATGGCTCTTGCCGCCCAACAGAAGAAAAATAAGGCGAACCGTTCCGCCGACCGCCGCAACGTGTGGCTGCTCGTGGTCACGACGCTGCTCGTGATCGGCTCGGTTTTCCTGTTCACGCCCCCTGCGGAAAGGATCAACCAGGGGCTTGATATCCAAGGCGGTCTGTCGGTGGTGCTCACCGCGAAAGGCGAGGACGGCGCGTCGGTTTCGGCCGAGGACATGGAGAAGAGCCGCGCGATCATCGAAAGCCGCGTGAACGCCCTTGGCGCTTCCGAGGCCGTGGTGCAGGTGCAGGGCACGAACCAGATCCTCGTGCAGATTCCTGGCCTGTCCGACACGGAAGAGGCGCTCGACACCATCGGCAAGACGGGCAAGCTGGAATTCGCGCGGCTGGACTCGTTTTCCGACGAGGACGTGAGAAGCCAGATAGACCAGGGGCAGTACGGCACCGAGGGCACCTACACCGACGAGTTCGGCAACTCCTTCCCCTCGGGCGAGGTCATCCACCTCGAGGTGGAAGAGGGCACCTACACTCCGCTCGTCACCGGCGAGAACATCACGAACGTGTCCGTGGGCAAGCGCAGCGACGCGTCCACCGACTACGCGGTGAACATCAACCTCGACTCGGAGGGCGCCGCGGCGTTCGCCGAGGCCACGGCGGAACTGGCGTCCACGAACGGCAAGATCGTCATCATTCTGGACGGCGAGGTGCAGTCGGCGCCCGCCGTGCAGTCGGAAATTCCCAACGGCGACGTGCAGATAACGGGCAACTACACGCTCGACGAGGCGAAGGCGCTGCAGACCGTGCTGGAAAGCGGGTCTTTGCCGGTGAGCTTCGAGTACGCGCAAAGCCAGGTGGTGGGCCCCACGCTCGGCCAGGAGGCGCTCGTCTCCGGCGTCGTGGTGGCGCTCATCGGCCTTGCCGTGGTCATGCTCTACCTGCTGGTGTTCTACAAGGGGCTGGGGCTGGTCACGGCGGCGGCCATGGCGGTGTTCGCGGTGCTCTACTTGGGCATTCTGGCGGCGCTTTCGGCCTTCGGCCAGTTCAGCCTCTCGCTTGCCGGCATCGCGGGCATCGTGCTCACCATCGGCATGGCGGCCGACTCGTCCATCCTCACCATGGAGCGCTTCCGCGAGGAAATCCGCATGGGCAGAAGCGTTCGGGCCGCTTCCATCACGGGCGTGAAGCACGCCATCGTGACGTCGGTGGACGCGGACTTGGTCACGCTCGTGAGCGCGCTTTCGCTGTTCTTCCTTGCTTCGGCGTCCGTCAAGGGCTTCGGGTTGACGCTCGCGCTCGGCATCGTGTGCGACATAGTCATGATGCTGCTGTTCAAGGCGCCGCTCATTCGCCTGCTGGCTCCGCGCTCCATCGCCAATCACCCCGGTTTCTGGGGCGTGCGCGACAGCCTTGAGGTGGCGCGCGACTACGAGGCGCTTGCGGCAGCCGAGGGCACCACGGTGGCCATGGCCGAAACGGGCAGCGCCATGGACGCCGCGGAAAGCGCGCGCGTGGCGGAGGCGAAAGGCGGCGCGGAGGGCGAGCGCGCCGAGGAGCGCGCAAGCAAGGCGCGCGGCAAGTTCATCAAGCACGACATCAACTTCCTGGGGCACCGCCGCGTGTTCCTGGCGGTGGCCGCCGTGCTCGTGGCGGCGTCGTTCGCGGTGGCGGGATTCCGCGGCCTGAACTTCGGCATCGAGTTCGTGGGCGGCACGTCGGTGGCTTTCCACGGAACGGGCGAGGTGACCACGGAGCAGATGCGCAGCGCCTTCGACGCGGCGGGCGAGCCGGACGCCGTCATCCAGACCACCGACACGGGCGGCGAAGCGGGCTTTTTGGTGCGCACGACCACCACCAGTTCCGAAGAGGCCACGGCGCGTGCGAACCAAGTGGCCGACGAGCTGGGGCTTTCCACCGAGAGCTTCGAGGTGACCACCATCGGGCCGGACTGGGGCGCCTCGGTCATCCAGTCGTCGGTCATCGCGTTTCTGGTGTCCATCCTGCTCATCATCGTCTACATAGCCATCCGCTTCGAGTACAAGATGGGCATCATGGCCATCGTGGCGCTTCTGCACGACCTCGTTCTGGTGATGGGCGTGTACGCGCTGGTGGGCCGCGAGGTGAACCCGAACACCATCGCCGCGTTGCTCACCATTCTGGGCTACTCGCTCTACGACACGGTGGTGGTGTTCCACCGCATCAACGACAACATGAAGGCCGACGACATCAAGTGCACCTTCATGACCATGGCGAACCATTCGGTGAACCAGGTGCTCGTCCGAACCATCAACACCACGCTCACCTCGCTCATCCCGGTTCTTGCCATGCTGCTGTTCGGCGGCGAGACGCTCAAGGACTTCGCGTTCGCCATGGTCATCGGCCTGGTGTGCGGCTCGTACTCGTCCATCGCCATCGCCACGCCGCTGTATGCCATGTGGAAGACGCGCGAGCCGCGCTACGCCAAGCTGGCCAAGAAGTACGGGCCGGAAATCGGGCGCTTCGAGTTCGCGCACCCGTCTGCGGTCCCCGCAGGGAAGGTCGCGGGCAAGGGCGCGAAGGGAGCGAAGGGCGCCGCGCGCCGGCAGCCGCGCGAGAAGAATTAGGTCTTCGGCGAACGTTTCTGGAAGAAGGAGAAGTGACATGCGCCAGGGAAGCGCCCCTAATTTCTGTCCCCCGGTGGAGGAGGGCCTGACGGTTGTCTTCGAGGACGAGCGCGGCGAGCAGACCGAGCTGGAGTTCCTGGGCCTCGTCATTCATCGTGGCCGCCGCTACGGCTTCTTCTTCCCGGTTTCGGAGGAGGCGCCGGCGGGGTCTTCGGGCGAGATCGTGGCCCTGGAAGTGACCGAGCTGGATGACGAGGGCCAGCCTGCCGCCTTCGAGCTGGTGGAAGACGAATCCATCGCCGCAGAGGCGTATGCCGCCTTCCGCGAGGCTGCGAAAGACCTGTACGACTTTTCCGACTGAGGGGGCCTTTGGCCGGCGGCGTGGCGCTGCCTTCCGGTTAGCGGCCGAGGGTGTCCCAACCTTGGGGAGGCTTCGCAAGTTCCGCCTGCGCGAGGCCGGCCAAGTAGGTGACCTCGTGCCCGACGACCTTCTCGAGGTTGCACACTTCCTCCTCCGTGCTTGCAAGCCCGAACAGGCTTTCCACGGCCTGCTTGACCGCATCCATGTGCCGCGTGTAGGCAACCATGTCCATAGTCCCTGCAACTCCTTGTCTGTCTCGGCTGTGCCGTTCGCGCGGCGCGGAGGGCGTGTTCCGTGTCGGCTCCGTGCGCCGCGCCCGCCGTGCGCCGCACGGGGCCGGCGGCCCTGCGCGGCGCCCCCGCACACAAAAGGTGACCGAAAAACACAGAGAAATTTCCCAAAAGGTGAAATATAGTTTACGCCTTTCACCTGCGATGCAACTAGCCTTTTCCCATGGCACACTTTCCATTCACAATGCAGTTGGGCGCAGTGCTCAGGCGGGTTCGCAAGAGCGAGAAGCTGTCGATGGAAAAACTCGGGCTCATGGTGGGCACGAGCCGGCGACATATTTCCAACATAGAGAAAGGGGAGGTGAACACGTCCATAGAGATGCTGTATCGCCTTGCGGAAGGATTGGGCGTGTCGCTTGCAGGCATCATTCAGGAAGCGCTCGACGGCGTTGCGGGCGCGGGAGCCGCCGGCCCGGCCGGGCGCGGCGCCGGAATGGACGGGCGCAGGGATCTGGGAGGGCGTGGCGCCACCCGTCCGCCCGGCGCCGGGCGGGGGTGCGGCGTCGGCTTGGATGCGCGCGGAAGCGCCCGCGCCGCCCGGACCGGCGGCTCGGACATGGATGCGGGCATGCGCGCCCGCGCGGAAGCGGCGGGGCGGCAGGAGGCGCAGCGCCGCCGCCTGCCGTGACGGCAATGTTTCCTAGGGAAGGGCGATGGGGTTCCAGCTGCCGTCTATGTCGCAGAGCCACGCCTCGGGTTCGGTGACCGAGAAGAAGGTGAGCGTCTTGTCGTGAGGCCCGTCGTAGGTTTCGCCGAGCGCCACCAAGTGCTCGAAGCCCGCGCGCCGCACGTCGTCGTTCGCGCAGTCGTCCAAGTCGGCCTTGCCGCGCAGGATGATCCAGCCGCTGCCGGGCTTCCATGCCGTCAGCTCGAATTTGGGGTTGGCTTCCAGCTCGCGGTAGACGTCTTTGGTGGTGGCGGTGCAGAACCAGATGCGCCCGTCCTGCTGCGCGGCGAAGCTGAAGGGCCGCACGTGGGGCTGGTCGCCCTCGCAGGTGGCCAGATACCACGCCGGCACGCTGGTGAGGTAGTCGAGGACGGTTTGGGTCCCGGTCTTTTCCGCGCCCGCCTCTTTCATGTTCGCTTCAACCATGTTAGCTTCAACCCGTTCTTCCTGCCATCGCAGGGGATGGCTCCCGCCACTTCCAACGCAGTGGCCGCGTTTCGTTTCGCGCGGGCCGTGTCTCTGGCCTCACAGCGGCAGGAAATTCGTGCCGACGACGAGCGCGAACAGGGCCGCCACTGCCGCCACGCCCATCGCGTCGCGGCGCGAGCAGCGCAGGGGATGCAGCCGCGTGCGCCCCGGCCCGCCGTGGTAGCAGCGCGCCTCCATGGCGGCCGAGAGCGTTTCCGCATGTCGGAACGCGCTGGTGAAAAGCGGCACCATGAGCGAGGCGAGCATGCGCGCCCGCCCCTTGAGCGACCCGGAGAAAGTGGCCCCGCGGCTTATCTGCGCGCGGTACACGCAGGCGAGCTCGAAGGCGAGCTGCGGCAGGAACCGCAGGGCGATGCCCATCATCATGCCCAGCTCGTGCGCCGGCAGGCCGATGCGCGCGAAGGGCGAGAGCAGGTGCTCGAACGCGTCGGTGATGTCGAGCGCCGTGGTGGCGAGCGTGAGCAGGCTTACGCCCAGAAGAAGCAGCAACAGGCGGCATGCGACGAACGCCGCCGAGGAAAGCCCCGCCTCGCTGATGCAGAACACCCACCACTGGAAGTACACCGTGCCGCCCTGCACGAAGAACACGTTCAGAAGGGCCGTGACCACCACGATGAACAGCAAGGGGCCGATGGAGCGCAGCGCCTGGCCGAACGGTATGCGCGCCAGGGCGTAGGCCCCCGCGACGAACGCCGCGGCAACGCCCAGCCCGGCGTAGGTGCGCGCGCAGAAGACCGCGACCATGAACGCGAGGGAGAGCACGAGCTTCACGCGCGGGTCCATGCGGTGGACGGGGCTGTCCGCCGGCCAGTAGCGCCCGAAGATGGCCTTGTCAGGCATGGCGGCCCTCCCGCTCCGGGCAATCTTCCCGTGCCGGGCGGCCCTCCGGCGTCTGGCGGCCCTCCGGCGTCTGGCGGCCCTCCGGCGCCGTGCGACCTTCCTGCGCCGGGCGCGCTTCCCGCCCCTCCCGTGCCGTGCGGCCTTCCTGCTCCGGGCGCGCTTCCCATCCTTCCTGCTCTGGGTCGCCTTCCCGTGCATGGTAGAGCGCCGCGACACCGTCTGCCAGCGCCGCGGTGTCGTAGAGCCCGTCCGGCAGGGGAAGCCCCGCCGTGCGCAGGGAGTTCGCAAGGCGTTGGGCGGCGGGCACGCCCAGGCCGATGGCGCGCAGTTCGTCCGCACGCGCGAAGACGTCGGCCGGCGTGCCGAGCGCGAACTGTCTGCCCTCGTTCAACACGAGGATGCGGTCGCACAGGCGGGCGAGGTCGTCCATGCTGTGGGACACCATGGCTACGGTGAGGCCGCCGGCGTGCAGGCCGGCTATCAGGTTGAGGAATTCCTCGCGCGCGTGGGGGTCCAGCCCTGCCACCGGCTCGTCCAGAACGAGCGTGGAAGGCTCCATGGCAAGGACGCCCGCGAATGCGACGCGCCGCTGCTGCCCCCCGGAAAGTTCGAAGGGGCTTTTGGCCCGCAGCGCGTCGAAGTCCAAGTGGACGCTTTCCAAGGCGCGGCGCACGCGGCGGTCCACCTCGTCTTCGTCCAGCCCCAGGTTGCGCGGGCCAAACGCCACGTCGTCGTACACGGTGGCGGCGAACAGCTGGTGTTCGGGGTACTGGAACACGATGCCGATGCGCCCCCGCGCGGCCTGCGCCGCCTTCTTGTCGGAAAGGTCCTGGCCGTCTGCCAGCACGCGGCCTTCCGTGGGGTGCATCAGCCCGTTCATGTGCTGGATGAGCGTGCTCTTGCCGCTGCCGGTGTGTCCCGCGATGCCGAAGAACTCGCCGTCTTCCAGGGAAAAGCTGATGTCGCGCAGTGTCCACACCGCATCCGCGGCGCCTCCCCACGCCGGCTTGGCGGGGGAGGCAGGGGAGGGGGCTGCGGATGCGGGGCCGGTTGCCTCCGCGGGGCCGGTTGTCGTCCCTGCCGTGCCTTCGGGGCCGGCCGCCGTGTTTGCCGCCCCCACCGTCGCCTCCGCGGCCTCCGCCGCACGCCGCGCCCGCTCCGCGCGCTTCCGCTCGCGGCGGCGCTGCTTCTCCGAGCGCTCGGGGTCGCGGTAGGCGAAACTCACCCGATCGAAAACAATCGACACAGCTCCTCCTCCAGTTCGGCATTGGCGATGCACGTCTTCACCGGCACGCCTCGCTTCTGCAGGGCAAGCGACATGCGGCAGGCGAAGGGCACGTTCAGGTTCAGGCTTTCCAGAAGCTCCCCTTGGGTGAGCACGTCTTCGGGAGGGCCGTCGAGGCGGATGCGCCCGCCGTCGAGCACGCACACGCGGTCGGCCAGCGCCGCCTCCTCCATGAAGTGCGTGATCATGACGATGGTGAGGCCGCGTTCGTGCAGTTCGCGGCACACGCGCAGAAGCCCCTTGCGCCCGCGCGGGTCGAGCATGGCGGACGCCTCGTCCAGAATGAGCAGGCGGGGGTCCATGGCCAGCACGCCCGCTATGGCCACCCGCTGCTTCTGCCCGCCGGACAGCGCCTGCGTCTCGCGCGCGCCGTAGCCCTGCAGCCCCACTTCGGCAAGCGACCGCTTCACCAGCTGCGCCAGTTCCGGCGTGGGGATGCCCAGGTTCTCGGGGCCGAAGGCCACGTCGTTTTCCACCAGGCTCGCCACCAGCTGGTCGTCGGGGTTCTGGAACACCATGCCGGCGTTGCTGCGGATGAAGTACGTCGCGTGCGCGTCGCGCGTGTCGCGCCCCATCACCAGCACGCGCCCCTCGTCGGGAACGAGCAGGGCGTTCAGGTGCTTGGCGAGCGTGGACTTCCCCGACCCGTTGCCGCCGAGCAGGCACACGAACTGCCCCTGCTCGATGGAAAGGTCCAGCCCTTCGAACACGAACGCCTCGCCGTCGTAGGTGAACCCGGCGTTCTCCACTTCGACGATCCGGCTGCCGTCGTCGGAAGGCGCGGGAGACGCGGGCGCTGCGGCCGGCGTCGCGGGTTCCAGCGGCGGCCGGCCTTCGTGCGGTTCCTCCGGCCTGCGCGCGCCGGCTGGAGCATCCGCGGCCTCGTGGGCCTCGGGCATGGGGGAGGCCGCAGTCGGATTCGGCGTGCCGGCGGGTGGCTTCTCGGTCATTTGCGTCCTTTCACCTGCTTTTTCTTCGGGGTGATCAGATTGGATACGCTCTTGTACACCACGAGGGTGAGCACGGAGTTCAGCAGGGCCTTGAGCAGGTTGAAGGGCGTGAGGATGGGCACGATCATGTCAACGACCGCCTGCAGGGGCACGCCCAGCCACGACGGGGTGATCACGAGGTTGCCCACGATGGCCATGAGGGTGGCCGCCACCACGCCCACGGCCAGCCCCGCCACGGCGCCCTTGAAGGTGTGGCGCTTTGCGTAGATGGCGGCTGCGGGCCACACGAAGCCGACGACGACGAGGATGTTCATGACGGCGCCGGAGAAGTCGGCCATGAGGATGCCGTGGATGACGGCGCCCACCACGCCCACGGCCAGCCCCGCCGCGGGGCCGAAAGCGAACCCGCTCACCATGGCGGGCATGGCCGAGGCGTCGTATTTGAGCCAGGTGACGCCGGGCAGCAGCGGGAACTCGATGAACGAGAGCAGAACGCCGATGGCGCACAGAAGCGCCATGGTGACCAGCTGCCGGGTGTCCCACCGGTTGGTGTTGGCGAAGTCGAGGCCGTCGGTCGCGGCGGAGGCCGCGGGGTGTGGGGCGGCAGCCGGGGAATCAGCCGCGGGGCCGCCGGCCGGCGCGGCCGCCGCCGGGGTTGCCGCGGCGCCGGCGGCCTGCGGGTGTGTGGTTTCGGACATGGGTGTCCACCTTCCTTTCGCGAGGCGGGTGCGTGCGGGTTTGCCTCCTGCCTCGCAAAAAGGAAACAAGCCCGTATGAATTCCTTCCATACGGGCTTGTCATTCGCATGAGCTGCGGCGCCATGCGGCCCCGCTTCCGTGCGAACCCTGCCTCTTCCATCCGGACTGTCACCGTTGGTTCCGGAATTTCACCGGATCAGCCCAATGCCTCCGCCCGCGCGCCGCGAAAGGCGCGCTTCCCGCCCGCCGGCCAAGGCCGCATGGGGCGGAGACGAACGCATCGGGGTCGCGGACTTGCAGCCTGCCCGGAACGCGTCCGGACGCCTGCTTACCGCCAGTGAGGATTTCCACCTCGCCCTGAAACAGAATTCATCTGGGGCGTATTGTAGCCGCATCCCGCCCGCCATGCAACCTTGCACGGGCGGGGGACGGGCGGCGCGCGATGGGCGACCCGTGCCGCACGTTGCCCTAGCACGCCTCCGGTTCCAGGCGGTAGCCGATGCCCCAGACGGTCTGGATGACGCGGGGGTCGGACGGGTCGTCCTCCACCTTCT
>CAJFUR010000038.1 GCA_904420215.1 uncultured Eggerthellaceae bacterium | reverse complement strand
GGCGAAAAGCCTGCTGTTTCTGTGCGTGGGCACGGCCGAGCACCACATCGGCAGCCGCGACATCGAGGACATGGACCTTCTGTTCGAGCGCATGCCGCGCCTCGCGCGCCTCATGATGGTGGGCATCATGGTGATGTTCGTGGCGCCGTTCGGGATGCTCGTGTCCAAGTGGGCGGTGATCGTGTCGCTTGCGGAAGCGGGGTGGCTGCCGGTTGTGGTGGTGCTGGCGTTCGGCTCGGCGGCCACGTTCCTGTTCTGGGCGAAGTGGCTCGGCAAGCTCTCCGGCATCGCCGGGGCGCCCGAGAACGTGGAGGGAGCGGTGCATGCAAGCGAGCGCTTCGCCCACGTGCTCATGGCGGTGCTGGCGCTGGGGTGCTGCGTGGCGTTGCCGGTGATCTCCGATGGCGTGGCGGCTCCCTACGCCGCCTCGCTGGGGGCGTTCGCGGTGCCCGTGTCCGAGGGCAACCTCTGGCTTGCCGCCGCGCTTTCCGTCGTGATGGCCGCCGTGCTGCTCGTCGGGCTGGGGCGGCGGGAAAGGGCGCGGCACGTGGACGCGTACCTGTCGGGCGTGTCTGCCGACGACGCCACGCGCGCCTTCCGCGACTCCCTTGGCAACGCGCGCGAAGCCACGGCGCGCAACCTGTATCTGGAACCGGCGTTCGGGGAGCGCATCCTCTCGCCGGCGGGGTCGCTGGCAACGGGCGCGCTCATGGCCGTGCTCGTGCTCGCGTCGGCTGCCCCGTACTTCGTGTGGTAGGAGGGGATGGCAATGTCTGCGATGGCTTTTCTGGCAGGGTGCGTCGGTTTCGCCGTGTGCGCGCCGGTTCTAGGCTGCCTGCTTGCGGGCGTGGACCGCAAGGTTTCCGCGCGCATGCAGGGGCGCGTGGGGCCGCCGATTCTGCAGCCGTACTACGACGTGCGCAAGCTTTTCGGCAAGGAACGCGCGGCCCTCAATTCTTCCGAGGGCGTGCTCGTGGGCGCGGCGCTTCTGTTCGCCGTGGTGTCGGGCGGGGTGTTCTTCTCGGGCGGCGACGTGCTGCTGAGCATCTTCGCCATCGCGCTCTCGGGGTTGCTGTTCGTCATGGCGGCCTACTCCTCGCGCAGCCCCTACGCCGAGGTGGGCGCGGCGCGCGAATGCTTGCAGGTGCTTGCCTACGAACCCATGCTCATCCTCATGGCGGTGACGTTCTACCTGGTAACGGGGTCGTTCGACGTGTCGGACGCGTTCGTGCTCGATGTTCCGGCGGTTGCGTTTGCGTGGCCTGCGCTTCTGGGGCTTCTGTTCGTGCTCACCATCAAGCTGCGCAAGTCGCCCTTCGATCTGTCTATGAGCCACCACGCCCACCAGGAGATCGTGCGCGGCGTGACCACCGAGATGAGCGGACGCACGCTCGCGCTCGTGGAGATCATGCATTGGTGCGAAAGCGTGCTGTTCCTCGGCTGGGTGGGCCTGTTCTTCCTCTGGAGCGGCCCGGCCTCGGTGGCGGTAGCCGTGGTTGCGGCGCTTGCGGCCTACGCGTTGGAGATAGCCATCGACAACAACGCCGCGCGCGTGAAGTGGCAGGCCATGGTGGCGGGCGCATGGGTGGTGGCGCTCGTGCTGGGCGGGGCGAACGTCGCAGCGCTCGCGCTTTCGTGAGGGCGGCGGGAACCTGCCGGCGCCGCCTGTGCCGGCAGGGCCGCATCGGCGCTTTTACAAGGAGAAGGAGGATCCTTTCATGGGATGCGAGAAGAAGTCGCCGTGGGTCATCCACTACGACGGGTCGAGCTGCAACGGCTGCGACATCGAGGTGCTGGCGACGCTGTGCCCCGGCTTCGACGCGGAGCGCTTCGGCGTGATCAACACGGGAAACCCCAAACATGCCGACATATTGCTGGTCACGGGCAGCGTGAACGAGCAGAACGAGGCCGTGGTGCGCCAGATATACGAGCAGATGCTGGAACCGAAGGCGGTGGTGGCGTGCGGGGCGTGCGCCTGCACGGGCGGCGTGTTCGCCGACTGCTACAACGTGAAGGGCGGCGTGGACAAAGCCATCCCGGTGGACGTGTATGCCCCTGGCTGCGCGGTGCGGCCCGAAACGCTCATCGACGCGGTGGTGGCCGGCACGGAGGTTCTGGAGCGGAAGGCGCGCGGGCTTGCGGCGTGCGGGAAGGAGGGGGCGCCATGGGCATGACCGAGACCTACGCGTCCTTGGACGCGGCCGAGCTTCCCCTGTGGGCGCGGGCGCGCAAGGCCAAGGGCTGGCGCTTCGTGCAGATGTGCGCGCGGGCGGCAGGGGAGGGCGCGGAGTTGCTCTACACGCTGCGGCGCGGCTCGGAACTGGAGCAGCGCCTGGTGGCCGTGCCCGACCCGGATGCGGGCGTGCCGTCCGTCACGGGGGAGTACCTGGCCGCGTTCGTGTTCGAGAACGAGGCGCACGACCTGTTCGGCGTGAGGATCGACGGCATGGCCATCGACTTTCACGGGAAGTTCTACCGTCTGGCCGAAAAGGCGCCCATGGCAACGCGGGCGGCAGGCGGGAAGGGGAAGGGGGACGCGCGATGAGCAAGCGCACGGTCGTGCCATTCGGGCCGCAGCACCCGGTGCTGCCCGAGCCGCTGCATCTGGATTTGGTGCTGGAGGACGAGAAGGTGGTCGATGCCGTGCCCCAGATAGGGTTCGTGCACCGCGGGCTGGAAAAGCTGGTGGAGAAGCGCGACTTCAAGTCCTACCTTGCAATTGTGGAGCGCGTCTGCGGCATCTGCTCGTTCGGGCATGGCATGGGCTACGCGCAGGCGGTGGAGAAGGCAATGGGCATCGAGGTGCCGCCGCGTGCCGAGTACCTGCGCGTCATCTGGCACGAACTCTCGCGTGTGCACTCCCACATCCTGTGGCTGGGCCTTGCCGCCGACGCCTTCGGGTTCGAGAGCCTGTTCATGCACTGCTGGCGGCTGCGCGAGCGGGTGTTGGACGTGTTCGAGGCCACCACGGGCGGGCGCGTCATCTTTTCCGTGGTGAAGGTGGGCGGCGTGAAGCGCGACTTGGACGCGGGGCAGCTTGCGCGCATGGCGGACACGCTCGCAGGCATAGAGGACGAGTACGGACAGATAGCGCGCACGCTGCTTGAGGACGCCACCGTGCGCAACCGCCTGGCCGGCGTGGGACACGTTTCGCGCGAGGACGCCGTGGGCCTGAGCATGGTGGGGCCGTTTCTGCGCGCGTCGGGCGAGCCCTACGACGTACGGTCGTTCGGAGAGGGGGCCTACGGGGCGCTTTCCGACTTCCAGCCCATCACGTCGGACGAGGGCGACTGCCTCGGGCGCATGCGCGTGCGCGTGGCCGAGGTGGGGCAGTCGGCGGCCATCGTGCGCGAGCTGGCGGCCAAGGCGCCTGCCGGCGAGGTGGCCGTGGAAGTGAAAGGCCGTCCGGACGACGGCGCGCAGGCCTCGGTGCTGGTGGAACAACCGCGCGGCGAGGCGTTCTACTACGTGCGCGGCAACGGCACGAAGAACCTCGACCGCATGCGCGTGCGCACGCCCACCTCGCAGAACCTCGCGGGCATGGTGCAGGCCCTGCGCGGGTGCGACCTCGCAGACGTGCCCACCATCATCCTGACCATCGACCCGTGCATCAGCTGCACGGAAAGGTAGGTGCTCATGAAGACGTTCGGATTGGGCAAGATGACGCTCGGCGGGCTGTTCAAGAAGCCCGAGACGCGCCTGTATCCCGCCGTGGCCCCGGCAGCGCCGGCGGGGTTCCGCGGCCGGGTGTTCATCGACGTGGAGGATTGCGTGTTCTGCGGCCTGTGCGCGCGGGCGTGCCCCGCAGGCGCCATAGAGGTGGACCGCGCGCAACGCGTCTGGGCCATCGACCGGTTCGCCTGCGTGCAGTGCGGCGAATGCGCGCTCGGCTGCCCCAAGGAGTGCCTGGGCATGGACGGGCTTCGGCCGCAGGCGGCCGCCGCCAAGGGGCGTGACGTGGCGCGCGGCGTGCCGGAGGGGTGAGCGTCGGTGGGAGGCAGTGCGGCGCCCCGCGTGCGGGGCGTGCGCGTCCGCGCGACGGGGGTTCTCGTGGAAGAAGGCCGCGTGCTGCTCGTGCGGCAGACGCTGCGCGAGCGCTCGCACTGGAACCTGCCGGGCGGCGGCCTGGAACCGGGCGAGACGCTTGCGGCTTGCCTCGTGCGCGAGATGCGCGAGGAAACGGGGCTGGCCGTGGCTCCTGCAGGCCTGCTGTACGTGTGTGACCGTTTCAAGGAGCTGGGCGACCAAGTGCTCGACCTCAGCTTTCTGGTGCGCCGCGCCGATGCGGGCCCTCCCGTGCAGGCGCGGCCGGGCAACGAGCGGCTGGCCGGGGCGCGCATGGTGCCCATCGGCGAGCTTGCCCGCTACGGGTTCTCGGAGCGGTTCGCGCGCCTCGTGCGCGAGGGCTTCCCCGGAAGGGGAAGCTACCAAGGCGACTTCCACGCCTTCTACGGCGTGGGATCGGAAAGAGGCTGCCTGGGCGATGCGCCACAGGCGGCGAAGTAAAACAGGCGAGAGGAAGGTGCTGGCATGGCTTTGCCGAAGATCGACTTGGGAAGTTGCGTGGGTTGTGGGAACTGCGTGGAGGCGTGCCCGAACGGCGTGCTGGTGGTGGAGGACGAACTCGCACGGGTGGCGAACCCGGACGAGTGCATCGAGTGCGGGCTGTGCGCCGAGGAATGCCCGACCGATGCGATAGCGTTCTAAGGCGCGCGCCGCGCGCGGAGGGGAGGATGGCATGGAGGTTCTGGGGGCATTCGACTTGCGTGACGAACCCGTCGATTACGCCGCCGTGCGCTGTGTGCCCGGCGGCGGCATGCGGCACGTGAGCGACGCGGTGCAGCGGGAGAGCTGCTTTTCCATCGTCGTGGACGGCAAACCGTTCGCCGAAGTGGGATGTTCGGCCGGCGCGCTCGTGGACCTTGCGGTGGGCCGCCTTTTCACCGATGGCGCGATAGAGGGCGCCGGCGACGTCGCGCGCGTGTTCGTGAACGAGCGCGATGCGGCGATAGAGGTGGGGCTTGCGCCCGCCGCGCGGGAGCGCTACGCCCGCGAGGGGCCGCGCCCGCTGCGCCCCGTGCGGCCCATTCGCTGGGACGCGGAATGGGCGTTTTCCATGGCGCGCACGTTCGCCGAGGACAAGACCTCCCACCGCCGCACGCGCGGCGTGCACAGCGTGCACCTGTCCACGCGCGCAGGGGAGGTGGCGTGCTGCCGGGAGGACATCGGGCGGCACAACGCCTTCGACAAGGCGGTGGGGCACGCCCTGCTTGCAGGCGTGGACCTCGCGCGCTGCATGGCGTTCCTTTCCGGGCGGGTGCCCCTCGACATGGCCGAGAAGGCCGTGCGCGCGGGCATCCCGCTGGTGGTGAGCAAGGCGGTGGCCACCGACCGCACGGTCGAATTCGCCCGCGCCTGCCGCCTCACGCTGGCCTGCTCGGCCACGCCGGAGGGCTTCGACGTGCTCAACGACCCGGGCCGCTTCGTGACGCGCCGCGCCGTGCGGACGGCGTGAAGCCGCAGGCGGCGGGGCTCTGCCGGGTTGCGCGGGGGGCGGCGCACCCGCGGGGCGCGGCACGAGTCGCGCGCCCGCGGGTGCGGATGGGAAGGGGAAGGGGCTGCCGGGTTCGGCGGCCCCTTCCCCGTTTTGCGGCCGTGGGGCGCGCGGCGGGCTTGGCGAAGCGAGGCGGGACGGGTCTGGCTCGGCGGCCCCGATGCCACATTTTGGGCGATTTTCGACATGCGGGGGAACCTTGACCGGGCCGTCCGTGGAGCAGGGCCGCCGCCGCTCCGCGAAATGCCTGATGGCCGACGGGTGCGCCCGCAAAGGGCGGCGCGCGCTCCCGGATTGCCCTGCGCCCTGATGCAGGAATCGCCGAAAACGTGGCAAACCGCTCCCGCTTTGCCCGCGCGCAAGGGCGAAAAGTGGGCGATCTGTGGCGCTCCCGTAGGATTCTCCCCATTTCTCCACTTTCTTTAGCACTCTCGAAGGCAGGCTGCTAAAATGCTGGATGGCGCACGGCGTGCCAGCGGACGACGCGCGCCCGCGGGGCGCCAGCGGGCGGCGCATGCCCGCAGGGCGCGGGCGGCATGCGCCAGGCGAAACGACGGAGAAGGTGAGAAGCGTGCTTTCCGACAGACGACAACGGGTGTTGGCGGCCCTCATAGAGGAATACGTCGCGCGCGCGCTGCCCGTGGGTTCGCGCACGCTGACGGAGCGCTACCATCTGGGCGTGAGCCCCGCCACGGTGCGCAACGAGCTTTCGGTGCTGGAAGACGGCGGCTACATAGCGCAGCCCCACACTTCGGCCGGGCGCATCCCCACCGACGTGGGCTACCGCGCGTTCGTGGACAACCTGCTTTCCTCGGGCCTCGCCCCCGACGAGGCCCGCTACGGCGCGGTGGTGGACGAGCTGCGGCGCAGCGCCACCGAGCTGGACGCGCTTCTGGAGAAGACCTCGGCGGCGCTCGCGCGCCTGACCGACTGCCTGTCGGTGGTGCTGGCGCCCTCGGTGCTCACGCTGCGCGTCAAGCAGATCTCGCTGGTGTCGCTTTCGGCCTACCGCGCGCTCGTGGTGCTGGTGACCGAGGACGGGCAGGTGTTCAACCGCCAGATGGACTTCGACGCCCCAGTGGACGCCGACGACTTGGCGTGCGTGCAGCAGTTCGTCACCGACGTTTTCGCGGGAAAGTCGCTTCCCGAGGTGGAAAGCGGCCTCGGCCGGGGCATGGCGGAGGCCTTCCGCGACCCGCTGGTGCGGCAGGTGGTGGACGAGGTGCTTTCCTGCCTGCAGGAAAGCCGCGGCGTGCGCGCGCACCGGCTGGGCATGAGCTCGCTTCTCACCAAGCCCGAGTTCAGCCACGCGGACGCGCTTCTGCCCGTCATGCAGGTGCTCGAGGACGAGACGGTGCTCCTGCACGTGCTGGACGAGGCGGCCACGCGCACCGGGGGGCCGAGCGTGCGCATCGGCAGCGAGAACCGGGCGGCGGCTCTTTCGGGCGTCTCGGTGGTAGCCAGCCGCTATGGGCGCGGGGAGGCGGCGGGCGTGGTGGCCGTCATCGGCCCCACGCGCATGGACTATTCGAAGGTCATCCAAGCGGTGCGCGCGGCGAGCGCGGCCCTGGGCGACGCATAGGGGAGAAGGCCGCGCCGCGCGCGGCCCCGAGAGGGACAGGAAAGGCGACACAGGCACATGGCCAGGGATCTCTACGAAGTGCTCGGCGTCTCGAAAAACGCCACGGACGACGAGATAAAGAAGGCGTTCCGGCGCCGGGCGCGCGAGCTGCACCCGGACGTGAACAAGGCACCCGACGCCGAGGACCAGTTCAAGGAGTTGAACGAGGCATACGACGTGCTGTCCGACCCGCAGAAGCGCAGCGCCTACGACCGGTTCGGCACCATTCCGGGCGCGGCGGGCGGCGGCAGCCCCTACGGGGGCGGCGGCTACGTGGACTTCGAGGATTTGTTCGGCGGCGGCTTCGGCATGGGCGACATCTTCAGCTCGTTCTTCGGCGGCGCCGCGGGCGGGCGGGCGCAGCGCCGCGAGGGCCGCGACATGGGCGTGGGGCTGCGCCTCACGCTGGAGGAAGTGGCCGCGGGCGCGAAGAAGGAGATCGTCTACGACCGCCTGGCGCCGTGCCCCGACTGCGGGGGCACGGGTTTGGGCGAGGACGGCCGCGAGGTGACCTGCCCCGACTGCGGCGGCAAGGGGCGCGTGGTGACCATCCAGCACACGTTCTTGGGCGACATGCAGTCGGCCACCACGTGCAAGACCTGCGGCGGCACCGGCACCACCATCGAGAACCCCTGCCCCGAGTGCGAAGGGCAGGGCCGCGTGCCCGACCGCCAGCGCGTTTCCGTGGAAGTGCCCGTGGGCATCCGCGACTCGCAGCAGCTGCGCCTTTCGGGCTTCGGCGAGGCGGGCATGCAGGGCGCCCCGGCCGGCGACCTCATCGTGACTGTGCGCATCCAGCCCCACGAGTTCTTCGAGCGCGACGGCGACCACCTGCACGCGCGCGCCAACGTGTCCATCGTGCAGGCGACGCTGGGCGCCGAGATAGAGATCGACGGCATCTTCGAGGACGAGAAGGTGCAGGTGCGCATTCCCGAGGGCTGCCAGAACGAGCAGACCGTGCGCGTGAAGGGCCACGGCATGCCGAAGTTCCGCAGCGAGAGCCGCGGCGACATGTTCGTGCACGTGAACGTGGTGGTGCCCAAGAAGGTGACGAAGAGGCAGCGCGAGCTTCTGGAGCAGCTTGCCGAGGAGATGGGCGAGGACGTGGGCGACGTGCGCACGCCCTTGGAGAAGCTGCGCGACGTGTTCAACTAAGGGTTCCGCCTGCCTGCCGGCAGGCGGAACCGGCCGACGCTGCGGTCGCCCGCGGTGCCCCGCCTTGGCGCTCCAAGCCCCGCTCACGTGCGCAAGCACGCTTCGCTCGGCTTTCGCGCCAAGGCGGGGCACCGCGGGCGACCTCGCTGGCTTGCTACGCCAACCTGCGAGCGCGTGATGTCAACCTACAGACTCCGCGCCAATGCCGGCACCTGCCGATCCTGCTCGAAGATTCGGAGAACCATGTCGCTTCCGCATTTCTATCTTGAAGACCAGGTGATCGCTTCCGAGGAGAAGCGGGAGTTTCCCCTGCGCCTTTCCGCCGCCGACGCGCGGCATGCCCGCGTGCTGCGCGTCGCCCCGGGCGAGCACGTGGCGGTGGTGGACGCGGCGCAGGACTACTTCGAGTGCGAGGTGGTGGACTTCTCCGACGCGCTGCCGCTCGTGCGCGTGGCGCAGCGCGGGCGGGAGGCGCCTGCGCGCCCGGCAATCGTGCTCGTGCAGGGCCTTGCGAAGGGCGACAAGATGGACACGGTGGTGCGCCATGCCACGGAGCTGGGCGTGGGGGCCTTCGTGCCGCTTGCGTGCGAGCGCTCGGTGGTGCGGCTCGACGCGAAGAAGGCCGCAGCGCGCACGGAGCGCTGGCGCGCCGTGGCAAAAAGCGCGGCCATGCAGTCGGGCCAGCCCGCGCTTCCCGAGGTGTCGCCGCCGCAGGGCGTGCGCGAGGCGTGCGCGCTCCTGTCCGGCGCGCACGCCGTGCTCGTCTGCTGGGAGGAGGCCCCGCAGACGGCGTTTCTGGACGACGCGCTGGAACATGCCCTCGCCGTGCAGCACGTGCCCGCGCCCGACGCGCGCGTGGCGGTGTGCGTGGGGCCGGAAGGGGGGTTCTCGCGCGCCGAGGTGGACGCGCTTCTGGCCTGCAACCGGCATGCGCGCCTGGTGACGCTGGGGCCCTCCATCCTGCGCACCGAGACGGCCGGCATCGTGGCGCCGGCGCTGGTGCTGCACGTGCTCGCGCGCATGGCGCGGGAAGGGGCGCGCGCATGAACTTCGCCGTCGTCAACCTGGGGTGCAAGGTGAACCGCGTGGAATCCGACGCGGCGGCGGCGCAGCTTCTGGCCGCCGGCTGGCAGGCGGCGGGCACGGCCGAGGCGGACGTGGTGGTGGTGAACACCTGCACCGTCACGGGCGAGGCCGAGAAGAAGACGCGCAAGGCCGTGCGCCGCGCGCTGCGCGAGAACGCGCGCGGCGCCGTGCTGGTCACGGGCTGCGCGGCCGCCATCGACGCGGCCGCCTACGAGGCCATGGACGCGCGGGTGCGCGTGGTTCCCAAGGCGCGCCTTTCCGAGGAACTCTCCGCCCTGTGCGCGGGCCGGCGCGTTGCGGAAGACGCGGCTCCTGTGGACGCGGGATGCGGGACGGGTGGCACGTGGGACGCGGCGCGTCCCGCCGCCGCGGCGGGCGCTGCCGGCGCGCCGCTGCGCACGGGGGAGGGCTTCCCCACGCGCGTGGGGGTGAAGGTGCAGGACGGCTGCGACAACGCCTGCACCTACTGCATCGTCCACGTGGCGCGCGGCCCGGCGAGGAGCCGCGGCGCCGCCGAGGTGGTGGCCGAATGCGTCTCCCATGCGCGCGCCGGGGTGCGCGAGATCGTGCTCGCGGGCATCAACCTGGGCTCGTATTGCAGCGAGGCTCCCGCGGGCGCCTGCGATGCCGCCGTCGCCGCGGGTGGCCCCCTGCGCCTCGCCGGCCTGCTGCGCCTGCTTCTGCACGAGACGGCCGGCATCCACGCGCCGGGCGAGCCGCCCTGCCGCTTCCGCATATCGAGCATCGAGCCGCGCGACGTGGACGGCGGCCTTGTGGAAGTGCTCGCCCAGGCGCAGGGGCGCGTTTGCCGCCATCTGCACCTGCCGCTGCAGGCGGGAAGCGACGCGGTGCTGCGCGCCATGGCGCGCCCCTACCGCGCGGCCGACTACGTGGCGCTGGTGGACCGCCTGCGCGCGGCGTGCCCGGAACTCTCGCTTTCCACCGACGTCATCGTGGGTTTTCCGGGCGAGACCGACGACGATTTCCTAAAAACGCTCGCCGTGGCGCGCCGCTGCCGTTTCTCGAAGATCCACGTGTTTCCCTATTCCCGCCGCGAGGGCACGCCTGCCGCCGCGAGGGCCGACCAGGTGCCCGCGTCCGTGAAAGCCGCCCGCGCCCGCACTCTGCGCGCCCTGGGCGACGAGCTGCGCGAGGCCGACTACGCGCGGCGCGCGGGCGGCTTCGAGCAGGTGCTCGTGGAGGAAGGGGGGCGGGGCATGACGGAAAGCTACTACGAGATAGCGCTCGACGCGGCCTGCGCACCCGGGGCGCCCATGGGCGCGCTCGTGGGCTGCCGGCTCCCGGAAAGCCCCTTGTCGGTTCAGTGACATCGCGCCTGCGCGCCGCGCCCCATGGTACAATGACCCTATGACAGACCAGACGCACATCACCCTGACGGCGCCCGAGAACGTCAACATGGCGCTCGTGGTCGGGCAGGCGGACGAGCTGCTCCACCTCGTGCAGGACGCCTTTTCCGCGCGCGTCACCGTGCGCGGGGACGCGATAGTCCTCGAAGGCGCGGCCGACGAGGTTCAGTCTCTGACCGCGCTGTTCTCCGACCTCGTGAAGCTCGCGGAGGCGGGCGAGGCGCCCACGCCCGACTACGTGCGCCGCGCCATCGAGCTTCTGCGCGCGGCGGAGTTCACGCCCGCTGCCCTGCGCGAGGACATCCTGCTCACGTACCGCGGGCGCGCCATCCGCCCCAAGACCGCCGGCCAGAAGCGCTACGTTGACGCCATCCGCGCCAACGCCGTCACCTTCGGCATAGGGCCGGCCGGCACGGGCAAGACCTACCTCGCCATGGCCATGGCCGTGGCCGCGCTCAAGCGCAAGGAGGTGGGGCGCATCATCCTCACCCGCCCCGTGGTGGAGGCGGGCGAGAGCCTGGGCTTTCTGCCCGGCACGCTCACCGAGAAGGTGGACCCCTACATCCGCCCGCTCTACGACGCGCTCTTCGACATGACCGACATGGAGCGCGCGCAGCAGCTCATAGCCGGCGGCGTCATCGAGATAGCCCCCTTGGCCTTCATGCGCGGGCGCACTCTGAACGACAGCTTCATCATCTTGGACGAGGCGCAGAACACCACGCCCGAGCAGATGAAGATGTTCCTTACGCGCCTGGGCTTCGGCTCGAAGATGGTCATCACGGGCGACGCGACGCAGCTCGACCTGCCGCGCGGGGTGTCGGGGCTCAAGGACGCGCGGCGCATCCTGGGCGGCGTGGAGGACATCGCGTTTTGCGACTTCACCGGCAAGGACGTCGTCCGCCACACGCTCGTGGCCGCCATCGTGGCGGCCTACGACGCGGCGGAAGGGAAGGCGTGAGGCACATGGACATCCAGATCAACTACGAATACCGCAGGGAAGACTTGGAGGCGCTGCCGATAGGGGACCTCGTGCGCTTCGTGCTGGCCTTCGAGGACAGGCCGTTCAACACCGAGGTTTCGGTGAGCTTCGTCACCGACGGGAAGATCGCCGAGCTGAACGGCAAGTACCGCCACAAGGACGGCCCCACCGACGTGCTGTCGTTCGAATGCGACGGCGCCGACGACGACCTTTCGGCCATGACGCTCGCGCAGGAGACGGTGTTCGAGCTGGGCGACGTCGTCATCGCGCCCGACGTGGCCGAGCGCCAGACGCGCGAGTTCGGCACGACGTTCGAGGAAGAGGTCAGCCTGCTTCTGGTCCACGGCCTTTTGCACCTGTGCGGCTACGACCACATGGAAGACGACGAGGCCGAGGTCATGGAGGCGCGCGAAGCCGAGATCCTGAAGGCGTGGGCCGCGCGCGGCGGCGAGGGCGCATGAGCGGCGGGGCCGGCGGGGCGGACGCCGCGCTTGCCGCCGAGCGCGACGGCGCCGCGCCGGGGTGCGCGGGCGAGCCGATGCGGCGGGACGGGGGCGCGGCGGGAAGCGGCGCGCCCGATGCGCAAGAACCTCCCTTCGTGCGCAACGCCGCCGACAAGCACGCGCGGGCGCGCTTCACGCTGGGGCGGGCGTTCGCGTGCGCGGGCAGCGGCTTCGCCTTCGCGCTGCGCACCCAGCGCAACATGAAGATACACGTGGCGGCGGCCGTGGCTGCCGTGGCTGCCGGCATGGCGCTCGGCATCGACGGCGCGGCATGGGCGTGCATCGCGCTTTGCATCGCCGCCGTGTTCGCGGCCGAATGCCTGAACACGGCCGTCGAGGCGGTGGTGGACTTGGTGTCGCCGGAATACGCGGAGTTGGCGAGGCGCGCGAAGGACTGCGCGGCGGGGGCGGTGCTCGTGTGCGCCGCGGGTGCCGTGTGCGTGGCGGCCGCGGTGTTCCTGCCGCGCCTCGCCGCGCTGGCGGCGGGCTGAGGTCGGGCGGGCCCCGCGGCCGCCGCGCGCACCGTGGTCTGCAGGGTCTCAACATCGAAGGAATGCGGGCACTTCTGCGCCCGCTGCGGGAAAGGGACTGTCTTTATGGGTTCGAACGCGGCTTGGGAACGGCAGGCGGGCGCATCGGCGCGGCGGGGTCTGCAGGAAGGCTTCAAGTCGGGCTTCGTCACGCTCGTCGGGCGGCCGAACGCGGGCAAGTCCACGCTCTTGAACGCCATCATGGGCAAGAAGATCGCCATCACCTCGTCCACCGTGCAGACCACCCGCCACCGCTTCCGCGCGGTGCTGACGCGCCCGGGGTTCCAGATGATCATGGTGGACACGCCGGGGCTGCACAAGCCCCACGACGCTTTGGGGGAGGAGCTGAACGTGTCGGCCTGCAAGGCCCTGGAGGACGTGGACGTGGTGGCCTTCCTGGTGGACGCGTCGCAGCCCATCGGCCGGGGCGACGAGTGGGTGGCTGCGCAGCTGCGGCAGTCCAAGGCGGGCAAGATCTGCGTCCTCTCGAAGACCGACCTGGTGAACGCCGACCAGCTTTCGGCGCAGCGCGCGGCGGCCGAGCGGCTGGGGGAGTGGGACGCCATGGTGGCGCTGTCGTCCCAGACGGGCAGGAACGTGGAGGCGTTCGTGGAGGAGGTCGTGTTCCTTTTGCCGGAGGGCCCCGCGTGGTTCCCGTCCGACATGGAGACCGACCAGCCGCTTGAGGTCATGGTGGCGGAATTCGTGCGCGAGAAGATCCTGCGCTCGTTTTCCGACGAGGTGCCGCATGCCATCGGCGTGCGTACCGAGGAGCTGGAGTACGACCGCAAGCGCGACCTCACGCGCATCTTCGCCGTGGTGTACGTGGAGCGCGAGAGCCAGAAGGGCATCATCATCGGGAAGAAGGGCGCTGCCATCAAGCGCATCGGCACCGAGGCCCGCGCCGACCTGGAGCAGCTTCTGGGCACGCGGGTGTATCTGGACCTTTCGGTCAAGGTGAAGAAGAACTGGCGGCGCGACGCGACGCAGATACGCCGCTTCGGCTACGGCGAGGGAGCCTGAGGGCGCGCCGGGGCGCCCGGCCGCGCCCCGGCCGGATTGCGCGGCGCGGGCCGCAGGGCGGGTGCGCTCCGACACCCCGGGGCGTCCGGCCGCAAAGGGGGCCGCAGGTGCGCGAAGGCCTTCGCGCACCCGGGCAGGAAGCGCGCCGGCCACGCCCCGCCCCGCTTTCGCAACCGGGGTGCACCGGGGCGTTTGAAGTGGCGAAACGCCTCCCAATAGTGTTGTGTTGTTGTGAAAATGCCGCAAGTGCCCCCGCGCCCCCTCCGCATGCCGTTTTTCCGCTACAATACGGGAGAACGGCCACGCGAGAGAGTTGTCTGCATGAACTGTCCAAACTGCCATTCCGAAAACAGAGACGGGGCGAAGTACTGCAACGAGTGCGGCTTCCCGCTTTCCGGTCGCATCGCCGAGGTGGCGGCGGCCGGGGAGGACGTGGTGGCCGCCATGGCCGGCGGAAGCCCCGCACCCGCGGCCCCCTTTGGCCCCGACGGGGCGCAGAATGCATCTTCCTGCGGCCAGGGGGGCGCGCAAGCCGCCCCTGCGCAGGAAGATGCATCGTCTGACGCGGGATCCCCGGACGTCGGCGCGGAACCTCCCGCCACCGCGGGCGAGGCGGCGGGAGGCGCAGGCGGGCGCGCTTCCGCCGGGCAGGACGCTCCCTGCCCGGCGGTCCCTGGCGGCCCGGAGGCGGACGGGGCGCGCGGCGGGGCCGGCCCCGCATCCGCGCCCGCCGCGCCCGAAGGCGCCGGTGCGGGGTCGGATGCCCCCGTGGGAGAAGCCTCCGGCACCCCGTCCGTCTCCGGACCGCTCGACCCTGCGCGCGTGCCCTCCATCGCGGTGGCGGGCGTGAACGCGGACGAAGACGGCAACCTCTTCGACTTCTCCCCCGTAGAAGACGAGGGGCCCGACGCCGCTTTCCCCCTGCCCGCAGGCGGCCCCGAGCCGGCCCGCGGGCCTGCCGGCCCCACCGCTCCGGCGCGGGCCGCCGAGGTGCCCGCGGACGGGCGCACGGCCGACCTCTCGGGCATCGAGCGCCTGGTGGATTCCGGCTACGTGCCGCCTGCGAGCGCGTGGCGCTCGGGCGACACGATGGAGATGCCGCCGGTGGAGGGGGGCACCTCGGCGGGGCGGCGGGAGTTCCGGGCGGGCGACGCGCCCGGCACGCGCCGGCGCTTCCCCAAGAAGGCCCTCGTCGCCCTGGCCGCGGTTCTGGTCTTGGCGGCCGCGGCGGTCGCCGTCACGTACCAAATGGAGCTTTGGGGCGGGCGCACCGTGCCCGACGTGGTAGGGAAGTCCCAGGCCGACGCCACCCACGAGCTGGTGCGCAAGGGCTTCACCGTGCGCTGGACGCAGGTGAAGTCCGACGACGTGGAGGGCAAGGTGCTGCTCACCGACCCTTCGGCCGGCTCGCGCAAGGAAGAGGGCACGGAAGTGGTCATCCACGTGTCGGCCGCACGCACCGTGCCCGACGTGGTGGGCAAGCCGCAGCCCGAGGCCCAGGCGCTGTTCGACGCGGAGGAATGCACGAACGTGGAATACCGGCCCGTGAAGTCCGACGAGGCCGAGGGCACCGTGCTTGCCGTGGAGCCGGGCGTGGGGGAGAAGGTGAAGGCGTCCACCCCCATCGTCGTGCAGGTGGCCACGCCCTACACCGTGCCCGAAGTCGCGGGCAAGAGCCGCGCCGACGCCGAGGCCGCCATCGCCGAGGCGGGATTTTCCTGCGAGGTCGCCTGGGTGTACGCCGAGGACGTGGAGGAGGGGGTGGCCGTGTCCACCGACCCGGCGGCGGGCACGAAGCTGGCCTCGGGTTCCACCGTGGTGCTCAACCTGGCCAAGTCGCGCTCGAAGGAGCTGGTCAACCTCACGTATTCCTTCTTCGCGTCGGCAGGCACGCTCTCCATCGACGGCGCCACCTACGAACTCGACCCGGACGCGGAGGGCAACGCGCTTTACGTGGAGTACGTGGGCGACAGCACGTGCAGCTATTCGGTCTTGGGGCGCGTGGTGGAGCAGGTGGACACCATTTTCTTCGGGACGCAGACTTTCTACGGCGACTGGCAGGTGCTCACGGGCACCGTCACGTGGGGCGACGACGACACCATCTCCTCGGCGTCGCCGGGCATTTCCTAGGGCCGGCGGCGACGGCATGGCCTCGCCGACCTACACGACGCGCGCCTTGGTGCTGCGCAAGACCAAGCTGGGCGAAACCGACCTCGTGGTGACCCTTCTGGCGCAGGATGGCTCGCAGGTGCGTGCGGTGGCCAAAGGCGCGCGCAAGCCCGCAAACGTCTTCTCCGCGCGGCTGGAGCTGTATTCCGTGGTGGACGTGCTGTGCTCGAAGGGCCGCTCGCTGGACGTGGTGAGCGAGGCACGGCTGGTGGCAAGCAACGAGCGCGTACGGCTCGACTTGGAACACGCCGCAGCGGCCGCGCCGATGGCGGAGCTGCTCGACCGCATGACGCACGACGGGCTGGAGAACCCGCGGCTTTTCGCCTGCACCGAGGCGGCCTTCGCCCGCATGGGCGGGCTTCCCGGCGCGCACGCCCCCCTCATGTGCGCGGCGCACCTGCTGAAGGCGCTCGCGCTCTCGGGCCTGCGCCCGAGCCTGGACGCCTGCGTCGCGTGCGGCGCGCCGGCGGGCGCGGGGGCGCCGGGGCAGGCCGCGTTCGTGTCGTGCCGCGAGGGCGGCGTGGTGTGCCCGCGCTGCCGCGCGCAGGTGGAGGCGGTGGCCGTGCCGGCGTCCACGCTGGAATGGATGCGCTACCTTCTGGGAGCCACCTTCGCCGACGTGGCCGCGGCCGGGCCTGCGCTCGACGCGGCGTTCGCGGTGCTGCGCTTCTGCCGGGAATGGGTGCGCGAGCACGTTGGCTGCACCTTGAAGTCGCTGGACTTCCTGTTCTCGTGCGGGCTGTACGAGGACGCCGGGGCGCAGGCCTCGCCCGATCCCGCCGGGGCGCGCTCAGGCGCGGGGAGCGCGCCTGCGGGGGCGGGCGGCGATGGCGAAAAGGCGCCTGCAGCGCCCTGACGGGCGCGGGAAGAGTCAGCGGCGCGGGAAGGGCGGGCGGCGAATGCAGCCTGCAAGGCGCCCGCACTGCGGGCGGAGCGGCAGGGCGCGCAGGGAGGCGCCCCGGGGAAACCGAGAGGAAGGCACAGACATGCACACGTACATACCGCGCGGGGTCTGCTCGCGCGCCATCAACGTGGAGCTCGACGGCGACACGGTGGCCCACGTGGACTTCGTGGGGGGCTGCGACGGCAACCTGAAGGCCGTTTCCAAGCTCGTCCAGGGCATGACGGTCGATCAGGTGGCCGGCGTCCTGGAGGGCAACACCTGCGGGCGCCGCTCCACCTCGTGCGCCGACCAGCTGGTGCGCGCCCTGCGCGAGGCCCAGGGCGCCGCGTAGGGCGCCTAGGGGGCGCGCACGGCCCTTCCCGGCTCCTTCCGCAGCGTTCGCAAGGCGCGCGCCCCGGCACGTTTCGGGGCGCTCTTAATTTTTCCTTAATTGTGCGCGCCCGCGCGGCGGGGCGCGTGCGCATGCGCTACCATGGTCGCACGGGAGAAGGCGACGGGAAAGGACGTGCGGGTGGACGGCGCGAAGCGGGTGTGCGTGTGCGACGACGAGGCGGCCATAGCCGACCTCGTGGGGCAGCTGCTGCGCGAGGGCGGCTTCCAGGTGCAGGTGTGCTACGCGGCCGCCGACGTGCTTGCTTCCCATGCGGCGCGCCCCTTCGACCTGATCGTCCTCGACGTCATGATGCCCGGCATGGACGGGTTTTCCTGCTGCCGCGAACTGCGCCGGCAAAGCGACGTGCCCATCATCTTCCTCACGGCCAAGGACGAGGAGATAGACAAGGTGGTCGGCTTCGAGCTGGGCGCCGACGACTACGTGGTCAAGCCCTTCAAGCCCCGCGAGCTCATGGCCCGGGTGAAGGCGCGCATCCGCCGCGCCGCGCAGCCCGAAGGCGGCCCGGCGCTTCTGGAGGCGCGCGGCATCGCGGTGGACGAGGGGGCGTTCTCGGCCACCTTGCACGGCGTGCCGCTCTCGCTCACGCCCAAGGAATTCGCCATACTGGCGTGCCTCGTGCGCCACGCCGGGCAGCCGCTGGCCTCGAAGGACCTTTTCGAGACGGTGTGGCGGGAAAAGGCCAACGCGCAAAGCGCCAACACCGTGATGGTGCACGTGCGGCATTTGCGCAAGAAGCTCGCGGGCGTGGACTCGTCGCAGGAGTTCATCGAGACGGTGTGGGGCGTGGGCTACCGCATCGGGTGAGGGTCCCTCTTTCCGGCGGCGGGGAATTCGAAGGGAAGGAGCGCGGGATGGCTGGGAACGACACGGCGACGGCGGCGCGGCCGGTCCTCACGCCGCATGCCGAGGCGAGCCGGCGCCGGCTGGCGGGCGCAGTGTTTCGCCGCACGCTTGCGCACCTGGTCCTCTTTTTCGGCGCGTTCGTGCTTGCGCTGTTCGTGTTCCAAACCTTCTTCGCACAGCCGGTGGGCAACGTGCTCTACGCGGCCACCGGTTACGACTGGGGGGTCTACAGCACGCTGCTCCTTCTGTTCTGGCCGCTCATGGGCGTGTGCCTCGTCGTGGGCGTGCTGCTCATAGTGCGCGCGGGCATCCTGCGCGCCTTCGAGTACTACGGGCTTCTGCTCGACTCGGTGGAGCAGGTGCTCTCCAAGCGTGAGGATCCCATCGCCCTGCCGCCGGAGATGTCCGAGACGCAGGCGGCGCTGAACGCCATCAAGATGGACAACGAGCGCAGCGAGCGCGCGGCGCGTGCGGCCGAACAGCGCAAGAACGAGCTGGTGGTATACCTCGCGCACGACATCAAGACGCCGCTCACCTCCATCGTGGGCTATCTCGCGCTGCTCGACGAGTCGCCCGACCTGCCCGAGAAGACGCGCGGGCGCTACGTGCGCATCACGCTGGAGAAGGCCTACCGCCTGGGGGAGCTGCTCGACGAGTTCTTCGAGATCACGCGCTACAACCTGTCCTCCATCCCGCTGGAGCGCTCCCGCTTCGACGCGGCGCTCTTCTGCCGGCAGGTCATCGAGGAGCTCTACCCGGTGGCGGAGGCGCGCTCCCTGGAACTGGCCTACGAGGGGCCCGACGAGCTTGCGGTGCTGGCCGACGCGCGGCGCATGTCGCGCGTGGCGAACAACCTGCTGAAAAACGCCGTCGCCTACGCCGACGCGCACACCCGCGTGACCCTGCACACCTCGGTGGTGCCCGCGCAGGACGGCACTCCCTGGTGGGAGGTCACCGTCACCGACGTCGGACGCGAGGTGAGCCCGCACCATCTGGAGCACATCTTCGAGCGCTTCTACCGCGCCGACGACGCGCGCGGCGCCGAGGAGGGAGGCGCGGGGCTGGGGCTGGCCATCGCCCGCGAGATAGCCCGCGCCCACGGCGGCGACATCTACGCCGCGAGCGCGCAGGGCACCACGTCGTTCACCGTGTGGATCCCGCAGGGCCCCCCGGCCGCGTCGCCGCAGGGCGCGCCGGCCCCCGCGGCGTCCTGAAGCAGCCTCCCTCCCGCCGTCCCGCACCCTGCGCTCCACGCCGCCCCGGGCGCGAAGCCAAAGGAGGTCGGACGCCCGGAGTTCCCCGGCCTCCCGCCTGCGCAGCGGGGGCGCCGCTGCAGGATTCCGGGACGGCGGGGCGCTTCCCGCCCAGGGTGGCGGCCAGGGTCCCGCCGCGCGCGGCTTTGTGGGCAAGCTGTGGGGGAGGGCGGGCGCGCTTGATGCGGCCTGCGGTTTCGCCTACAATGGGCGGGCTGCGAAAACGCAGTCACTTCCTGCTTGGTCTGCATGCCGCCCGCACGGCGCATGCCCACTCAGGAGGAAGCGGGCAGAGCGCGCGTCCGCCCCGCAGGCGGGACGCGGCGGAAGACGGCGCCCCGGCGCCGGAAGAAAGGTGGAAACCATGGCCGACAAGCTGAGCATCAGCAAGGAACGCACCGCCGAACTCATGGCCGAGTTCGGCAAGACCCCCAACGACTCGGGCAGCGCCGAAGTGCAGGTGGCCATCCTGACCGAGCGCATCCGCAACCTGACCGAGCACTTGAAGGTGCACAAGAAGGACAAGCACACGCAGCGCGGGCTGATGATGCTCATCGGCAAGCGCCGCGGCCTTCTGAAGTACGTCAAGGAGCGCAACATCGACGAGTACCGCGCGCTCATCAAGAAGCTCGGCATCCGCGACAACATCTAGGGAAGCGCCCCGAGGCCCGCACGACGCGGGCCTCGTGCTAGATGCGGATGCGCCCCGTGCCGCCGCGCATCCGGGCGGCACGTGCGGGCGCTTCCCGGAAGGCGGGCGGCGTCAAGGCCGCCGCGGATACGTCCCGCCGCCGGAAAGGGCACCGCAGCATCCGGGCGGAAGGCGGGCGCGGGCCACGCGCCGCGCGCCGGTTCCCGGCCGGCGGGCGGCATCCGGCGCACGGAGGGGCGCGAGAGCAGGGCAAGGCGGGGGAGGCGAGTCCCCCGAGTGCATAGGCGGTCGGGCATGCAAGGGCATGCCTGCTCGCGGCGACGCGGGAACGGTGAGTACCGCGCCGGCCGAAGAAGCTTGGCCGCACTAGGGCGGCCAAGGCGAGAGAAGGAAGAAAGAAGAGAATGGAAAAGATCGTCGAATCGTTCGAGCTGTACGGCAAGCAGTACCGCCTGGAGACGGGCGAGCTGGCCAAGCAGGCGACGGGCGCCGTGCTCGTCACGCAGGGGGAGACCACCGTGCTGGTGACGGCCGTGGTGTCGAAGCAGGAGCGCGACTACGACTTCTTCCCGCTGACGGTGGACTTCATCGAGAAGATGTACTCGGTCGGGCGCATTCCCGGCGGCTACCTGAAGCGCGAGGCGCGCCCCTCCGACAAGGGCACGCTCACGGCGCGCATGATCGACCGCCCCATCCGCCCGGGCTTCCCCGACGGCTTCAAGCAGGAAGTGCACGTGGTGGCCACCACGTTCGTGTGCGACGGCGTGAACCCGCCCGACACCATCTGCGTGGCCGGCGCCTCGGCGGCCCTGCTCGCGGGCGGCGCGCCCTTCGACGGCCCCGCGGCCTGCGTGCGCATCGGGCGCGACGTGGAAACCGGCGAGTTCGTGGTGAACCCCACGTTCGAGGAGTCCGAGCGCTCCGATTTGGAACTCACCATCGCCGGCACGGCCGACTACATCTCCATGGTGGAGGCGGGCGCCGACGAGATCTCCGAGGAAGACATGCTGGCGGCCATGGCGTTCGGGCAGGAGGCCATCGCCGCGTTCTGCGAGAAGCAGGCGGCGTTCTTGGCCAAGGTGAACCCCCAGCCGCTGGAGTACAAGCTGCACGTGCCCGACCCGGCCATCGCCGAGCGCGTGGAGCCCTACCTGGACCGCATGTCGGCCGCCCTGCGCGACGCCGACAAGCTCTCGCGCGTGGCCAAGGTGGAGGAACTGAAGGCCGAGATCAAGGAATCGCAGTTCGGCGACGAGGAACGCGCCGCCTGGGGCAGCGACATCGCCGCAGCGTGCAAGGCGCTCGAGAAGAAGGCCATGCGCGCCATGGTCATCGAGACGGGCGAGCGCGCCGACGGGCGCACCCCCGAGGAGATCCGCCCGCTTCACATCCGCCCCGGCTACCTGCCGCGCGTGCACGGCTCGGGCCTGTTCCAGCGCGGGCAGACGCAGGTGCTCTCCGTAGTGACGCTCGGCATGCTCAACGAGTGGCAGCGCCTGGACACCATCGACCCGGCCGAGGGCAAGCGCTACATGCACCAGTACAACTTCCCGCCGTACTGCACCGGCGAGACGGGCCGCATGGGCGCGCCGAAGCGCCGCGAGATCGGCCACGGGGCGCTTGCCGAGCGCGCGCTTCTGCCAGTCATCCCCGACGAGGACGAGTTCCCCTACGCCATCCGCGTGGTGAGCGAGGTGCTGGAGTCCAACGGCTCGTCGTCCATGGCCTCCACCTGCGGCTCAACGCTTGCCCTCATGGATGCCGGCGTGCCCATCAAGGCGCCCGTGTCCGGCATCGCCATGGGCCTCATCAAGGAGGGCGACGACGTGGTCATCCTCTC
>CAJFUR010000037.1 GCA_904420215.1 uncultured Eggerthellaceae bacterium | reverse complement strand
GTACTTCTTGGAGATGGTGTCCTTCGTGGCGAACCAGATGTCCTGCCTCACGTCCAGCGCGTACTCGAAGCAGCTGCGCGCGAAGCTGGCAATGGACGCGTCGGTGTTGTGCATGCCCTGCGCCACGCCGGGGCCGTCGAACGCCTGCACCAGCTCGCGCGTCTCGGTGCCGTCGGCGGCGGTGTACACCAGTTCCACCTTGCCGGGGCCGGGAACGCGCAGCTCGGCGTTCTTGTACACGTCGCCGTAGGCATGGCGGGCAATGGTGATGGGGCGCGTCCAGTTGCGCACGCACGGCTCGATGCCCGCCACCGTGATGGGCGTGCGGAACACGGTGCCGTCGAGCATGGCACGGATGGTGCCGTTGGGGCTTTTCCACATCTTCTTGAGGTCGTACTCGTCCATGCGCGCGGCGTTCGGCGTGATGGTGGCGCACTTCACGGCCACGCCCAAGCGGCGCGTGGCCTCGGCGGAATCGACGGTCACCTGGTCGTCGGTGGCGTTGCGATGCTCGAGGCCCAGATCGTAGTACTCGGTCTTGAGGTCAACGAACGGGCAGACGAGCTCGTCTTTGATCATCTGCCAGATGATGCGCGTCATCTCGTCGCCGTCCATCTCCACCAAAGGCGTGGTCATTGCAATTTTCGTCATGAAGAAACCCTTCCGTGTCCAAAGCGAGCCCAAAGTGAGCCAATCGCGCCGCGTTTCCGCCCTCCATGATACCGCAGCCCCCGCCCACCGGCCCGCTTGTTAACCGTGCTTTAACGAAAAAGCTCCACGTCGCCATTGAGAAACGCCTCTATGCCGCAATCGGGCGCCCCCACCACGAGCATGCGGGCGTGCGGGTTCTCCACCATGAAGCGGCTCATGCCCCCCGTCGGCTTGACACGGCCGCTTTTCACTTCGATGGCCGTCACCGCTTCTTTTTCGGCAACGACAAAGTCGACCTCGTCGTTTCCCTCGCGCCACCAGAAAACGGAGAAGCCCTCGGCAATGCCCCTGTTGATCAAATACGCGCCAACGGCGCTTTCCACAAGCCTCCCGCGCGCATCCGGTTCGGCAAGCAGCCACTTGCGATGGCGCCCGTATGCGGCGGTCATGAGCGCCGTGTTGTGAACCATGATCCGCGGCGAACTGGCTTTTTCCCTCAGCAGCTTGGGGTCGTATTTGACAAGCCCGCTCATGAGGCCCGCCTTCGAAAGCAGCGTCAGGTAATGGGCTATCGTGGCGGCATTCCCTTTGTCGTCCAATTGGCCGAGCAGTTTTCGATACGAGATCTCCTGGGCGGAATACGGCGCGCCAACTTCGAAAAGCCTGCGCATGAGTTCGGGCCGGCGAACGTCGGCGATTTGCAGCACGTCGTTTGCAATGCTCGGCTCGATGATTGCCGAGCGTATGTACCTCAGCCATCGGGCCTCGTCGAAACGCAGGCTCGCCGCACCGGGGTACCCGCCGAAGTACAGGTATTCGTCCAGCGTGTAGCCAAAGGCTTCGCGGCATTCGCGGTAGCTCCAATGCGTCGAATCGATTACTTCGAACCTTCCCATAAGGGATTCGTTCAACCCGTCGTAGATGACCGCTGCCGACGACCCCGTGAGCACCACGCGCACTTCGGTTCCATGGCGGCCGTCTTCGTCCCAAAGCGTTTTCACGGCGGCTTGCCATTGGGGAACGAACTGCACTTCGTCGATGACGAGAACCGCGGGGGCGCACGCCGCTTCGTGCATGTTGCGCGCCTGATACCACTGGGCCCGCAACCAATCCTGCGTCGATTCGCCTTTCGTCGCCTCGGCGAACACGTATGGCAAGGACGCCTGCTCGACGGCTTGGCTGACGGCTGTCGTCTTTCCTGTCTGCCGGGGGCCAACTACGATCTGCATGAATTTGCGCGGTTCTTCAATGCGCTTTTTAATGACCGATACAATATTGCGTTGATAAGGCATTTTAGTAATCCTATCTCACAAATTTTTTGCATTATCTCACAAATCTTGAGAGATGAATCACAAAAATGCACTTTCTCCCAAAAGCATCCTCGGCGGACTGGGGGGGGCACGCCGTCGCCGGCTCGGGTGCGGCAGCGCGCGGCACGCCCCTTTGGGCAGAACGCCCCGCCCACGCCGTCGCCGGCCGCGTTCCGAGACGCGCCCCACCCTACTCCAGATACGCGCCCGTCTGGCGGCTCCACAGGTGCGCATAGGGGCCTCCGGCCTCTATGAGCTCGGCATGGGGGCCGTCCTCCACCACCTTGCCGTCCGCGAGCACCACGATGCGGTCGAGGCTGGCCACGGTGGACAGGCGGTGCGCCACCACGATGGCCGTGCGTCCCTTCATGAGCGTGGCCAGCGCGTCCTGCACCAAGTGCTCGCTTTCGGAGTCGAGCGCGCTCGTGGCCTCGTCCAGCATCAGCACCGGGCAGTCGGCCAGAAGCGCCCGCGCGATGGCGATGCGCTGGCGCTGCCCGCCCGAAAGCTTCACGCCGCGCTCGCCCGTCACGGTGTCGAAGCCCTGCGGCAGCCGCTCGATGAACTCGAGCGCGTTCGCCCGCCGCGCCGCCTCGCGAATCTGCTCCATCGTGGCGTCGGGCCGCCCGTAGGCGATGTTCTCCGCAATGGTGCGGTGGAACAGCAACGCCTCCTGCGGCACGTAGGCAATCTGGCGGCGCAGGCTCTGCTGCGTCGTCTCCGCAATGTTCTGCCCGTCCACCAGAATGCGCCCCTCTTGAATGTCGGAAAGGCGCAGCAACAGCTTCGTGAGCGTGGTCTTGCCCGCCCCGCTCATGCCCACCAGGCCCACGCGTTGCCCGGCGGGAATGTGCAGGTCGAAGCCGTCGAACACCTGCGTGCGCGCGTCTCCGTCGGTGTACCAGAAGCCAATGTCCTCGAAATCGATGGCGCCGGCGCGCACGCGAAGCGGCGGCGCGCCCGGCTTGTCGGCCACCAGGCGCGGCTCGTCCAGGATGACGGTCATGCCACTCGCGTCGCCGAACGCGCGGTTGAAGCGCTGCAGGCCCGAATTGATGAAGTTGAACTGCAGCGTCATGGTGTACGTGTAGGTGAACATCATCACCAGCGTGCCGGGCGTGATGCCGAACCACGCGTTGCCGCCCGATATGAACACCGCCACTACCGTCATGATAACCACGGCAATGCCCGCCGTGATGACGCCGCGCAGAAGCGACGAGCGCATGCGCTTGGAGTCGCGCACCACCACTTCGCGGTTCGCCGCGTCGAACAGGCCGCGCTCGTAGTCTTCGCGCCCGTAGGTTTTCACGGTGAGGATGTTGGTCACCGCGTCCGACAGCTCGCCCGACAGGTCGTTCTGCGCCTGCGCCGCCTGTTCGTTGAGATGCAGGATGCGCTTGTACATGACGTAGGACACCAGCGCGTACACGGCGAACAGCGCCATGAGGACCACCACGTACAAGGGCACGCGCGGTCCCAGCAAAACACACACGAACACCACCGAGCCCAGCACCGGCAGGAACGGATGCACCAGCGCCTCCACCAGCTGGTTGTAGGCCGCCATGAACTTGGAGGTCTGCGACACCAGCGTGCCGCCGAAGCGGTTCGAGTGGAACGACACCGACTGGTTGGACAGCGCGTCGAAGCTCATGGTGGCCAAGTCATAGCTCACGGCTATCTCCAGCTTCCACAGGGCGTAGTCCTGCAGCTTGCTGCACGTCTGCCCGCACACGTTCACCAGAACCAGCGCCGCAATGAAGGGCCCGAACACGGAAAACACCTGGTCTGCGGCAACGGGGGCCGCACTCACGCGATCCACGATGAGGCCCATGACGAACGGGTTGCCGTAGGTCTGGAACCCGCCGAAGAACAGGGTTGACAGCACCAGGAGGGCGAACAGCCCGAAATGCCGCCGCGTGACCAGCCAGAAGTAGTGCAGCGTGCGCCGCGTCGTGGTCGGGACGCCTTGACGCGTGGGCCGCGCCGCAGCCGGGACGCCTTGACGAGCCATGCCGGTTCCTTTCCTTATCCTTTCCGCCGGGGACGCGCGGGGCGCCCGTGCGCCTTGCGCATTTCCCTTCCGATTATGCCACAAGCAGCCGGGCGATGCGCGCAGCGCGGGCGTCGGAGCGGACATCAGAGCGGGCTTCGGAGCAGACGCCAGAACGGGCGCGGCGCGCGGCCCGTTCGCACCCATGCCGCGCACAGCGCCGAAATCGCGCGAAAAAAAAAGCACGCATCTTCAAGGTTTCTTAAACGTTGACCCGCATTCTCGAACACGTTGCCGCCACTGCCGCCGCAACGCGCCGCCCCCGCGGGGCGGGCGATGCCGGCGGCGCAAGCGGCGAAAGCAGGCGGCCTGTCCGAAGGGGGCAGGCCGGAAAACGCAGACGGAAAGGATGGGTCCCGTGTCTTTCGTAGTGGAAACCCGCGGCCTGACGAAGCGGTTCGGCCGCCGGCCGCACGCGAGCACCGCCGTGGAAGGCGTGTCGCTCCATGTGGGAGAAGGGCAGGTGTACGGCCTTCTGGGCCCCAACGGCGCCGGCAAATCGACCACGCTCAAAATGCTCTGCGGCATGCTGCGCCCCACCGGGGGCAGCATCATGTTCGAAGGCCGCCCTTGGCAGCGCGACGACCTGTACCGCATCGGCTCGCTCATAGAAACCCCGCCGCTCTACCCCAACCTCACGGCCGCCGAGAACCTGGACGTGCGCTGCACGCTGCTCGGCATCCCGCGCGGGCGCATCGCGGAAACCTTGGAGGCGGTGGGGCTCGCGCACACGGGCAGGAAGCGCGCCGGACAGTTCTCCATGGGCATGAAGCAGCGGCTGGGCATTGCGCTTGCACTGATAGGCCGCCCGAGCCTTCTGGTTCTGGACGAGCCGACCAACGGGCTTGACCCCATGGGCATCGAGGAGCTGCGGCGCCTCGTGCGGGCGCTTCCCGAACAGGGAATCACGGTGGTGGTGTCGAGCCACATCCTTGCCGAGGTGTCCCACATGGCCGACCACGTGGGCATCATCGCGAACGGGCGGCTTGCCTACGAAGGCGCGCTCCGGGAAGGCACCGACCTGGAAGCGCTGTTCATGGACGTCTGCCGCCGCGCGGCGGGGGTGGACGGCGGGCGTGCGGACAGGAGCGCGGACGCCGGCATGGGCGGCATGCACGGCGTGCGGAGCGCATACGGCACACACGGCGCACCCGGCACGGCAGGCGCGAAGGGAGGCGCCCGATGACGCACCGGCAGCACTCCGAACCCTCCGCCGCGGCGGGCGGCGGGGCTGCGCCCCATGCCAGCGCGGCGCCCCACGCGGCCGCCGCTGCGCCTCACGCTGGCACGCCAGCGTCGCCTCCGCATGCCGCCACGCCCCGCGTAGCCGCCACCGTGCCCCATGCGTCCGCCACGCCTCGCACTGCCACGCCCCGCGCAGCCGCGCCAGCACCCACGCGCCTCACTTGCTTCGTGCGCGCCCTCAGGGCCGAGGCGCTCAAGGGGAAGCGGGGCGGCGCGCGCAAGGTGGCCCTCGTGGCGCCGCTTCCCTTCTGCCTGCTCGGCCTCTACAGCAGCGGAGTCCTGGGCGGCGGGGCCATCGGCGGCTTCGCCACGGTCGGGTGGAACTACTGGTACGCGCTCATGCTGCCCATCGCCGTCTCGCTCCTGACCGCGTCGGTGGCCAACCGCGACGCGCGCCAGAAGCTGCGCCCGGTGTTGGGCCTGCCGCTGCCGCCCGCGTGCGTCTGGTGGGCGAAGGTCGCCTGCGCGCTGGCGCTCGCCTTCGCCGCGAACCTCGTGGTGCTGGCCGCCTCGATCATTGCCCGGCATGCGGGCTCTGGCGCCCCCTCGCTTCCCGCAGGGCTTGCCATCTGCATCTTCCTCACGCTCGCCAGCGCGTGGATGGTGCCCGCGGGACTTGCGCTTGCCACCAGGCTGGGAACGCTTGCGGGCATCGCGCTGCCCGCCCTCGTGCAGCTGGGGTGCGGCATAGCGCTGTGGAGCAACGGCCTGTGGTACCTGTTTCCGCCGGCAACCGCCCTGCGCGCCGTCTCGCCACTCGCGGGCGTGGCACCCTCCGGCGTGCCGCTTGCGGCGGGCGACCCGCTCGGCACGTTCGGGTGGCAGACGGGCGCCGGCCTGGCCATTGCCGCCGCATTGTTCGCAGCGCTCGCATGCGCGGGCGCACGCTGGTTCGCACGAAGGGAGGCGGCATGACAAGGCGCATGGGCCTGGCCTTGGCCCTGAAATCCGAGGCGATGCGCCTTGCGCGCTCGCCCCTTCTGGTTCTGCACGGCGCGCTTGCGGGCGCCCTCGGCGGCCTTTCGGGCGCGTACTTCGCGCTCTCCCCTTGGGACTCCCTGCTGGGGGCCGACGCGTTCTTCCAGCTTCTGGGCGCGGGAGCGCCCCTGTTGGCGGGCATCGCGTGCGCGCTTTCCATCGACGCCGAACGCGAGGCGGGCGGGTGCGCCAACCTTTTGGGCGTACCCTCGCGCAGAACCGCGCTCGCCGCGAAAACGCTCGCGCTGCTGGCGCTGGGACTGGCCTCCGCGCTCGTCGCCACGGCGCTGTTCCTCGGTATCCTCGCGGGAGCGGGCAGGGAGGTGCCCGGGCCGGGAGCGGTTGCGCTCGCCGTGCTGGGCATGGGCGCGGGCAGCGGCTGTTTGTACTTGGCGGCAACGTTCTTTGCGCTGCGCTTCGGCCGCAATGCCAGCATCGGCGTGGGGGCGCTGGGGTTCGCCGTGGCGCTCGCATCCCTGGGAGGCCTTGCAAACGGGCTGGTCACCGGCACGTTCAGCGGAACTCTCGGGATGGGGGCGGCCCTTTTCGTGCCGTTTTCATGGCCCTCGCGGTTCGCGTCGCTTGCCATAGAGGCGGGCATCGCCCACGCCGCACCCGGAGGCGAGGCGGCGGCGGGCGCCCTTGCCGGGGCGCTCGGCCAGCTGGGCCTCGTATGCGCGCTCGCCACCCTTGCCGCCGGCTGCATCGCCTTCGGGTGCGCGAACCGGCTCGAATGCCGCCCGCACGCCGAAGAATAATGCGCTACCATACGCCCGAAGCAACGAAAGGAGCCCTCCATGGCGCACATCCTCGCCATCGACGACGAGCCCGCCATAGTCGAAACGCTTGCGCGCGTCCTGCGCCGCGACGGGCACGACGTGGCCGGCGTCACCGACCCGCTTGCCGTGACCTCCCTGCGCCTCGACCGGTTCGACCTCATCGTCTGCGACGTCATGATGCCCCGCATGGACGGGTTCGAACTCGTGCGCCGCATCCGCCCCTGCGTGGACTGCCCCATCCTGTTCCTCACGGCGAAGGTTGCCGAGGAGGACGCCGTCATAGGGCTGGGACTGGGAGCCGACGACTACGTGCGCAAGCCATTCGGCAATGCGGAACTGCGCGCCAAAGTGGCCGCCCACCTGCGGCGCGAGCGGCGCGAACGCACCAGCACGCTCTCCTTTGGCAACGTGCGCTTCAATTTGGGCGCGAAGGAGCTTCCGGTGGATGGCGAACGGTGCGCCCTCACGCCCTCGGAGTACGCCATCTGCGAATTCTTGGCGCACCGCCGCGGGCAGGTGTTCTCGCGGGCGCAGATACGCGAGGCGGTGTTCGGCTGGGACAGCGAGTCCGACGACGCCACCGTGTCGGCGCACGTCAGCAACGCGCGTGCCAAGCTGCGCCGCGCCGGCGCGCAACCCATCGAGACCGTGTGGGGAGTGGGCTACAAATGGCAGGCGTAGCGTCGGCGGGCGCGGGCGGCACGCGGGAGGCGCGGTGCGCGGGAGATGCGCGCGGCGGGGGCGGTGCGCGCGGGGCGCAGGAGACGGGCGAAGCGCAAACAAGGCGGCCCGCGCGCAGCACGCGGCGCACAGCCCCAGCCGCCGCCCGCGCCCCGCGCGCGTCCCAGCCGCGCGACCCCTATCGCCAAGGCACGCCGCTCGGCCTTCTGGTGGCGCGTTACTTCGTGTACGTGCTGGCGGGCCTCGCGCTTCTCGCCGCGCTCCTCCTCGCGGCGTCTGGCATCCTGCTCAACATGGCCGCCATCTACCCGGCAAACTACGGCGCTCAACACGTGGAGGAAACGAGGGAGCTGATCGCAGCCCAGGAAACGTTCGACGACGACGCCATCCCCGCTGCCTACCGCTTCGCGCGCTTCTCCGCCGACGGCGCGCTCGTGTCCTCCGACATGCCCCCTGCCCAGCTGGAACAGGCGCAAAGGCTGGCGGAAAGCGGCGCCGAGGCGCAGGCGGACAGCCAGTCGTTCCTTGGGCAGGGGGCCTCCTACGCAGGCGTCTCCCTGCCCGACGGGACCCGCTGCGTGCTTTCGTACCAGATCCTGCCCCAGTTCGCCTCGAAGGAGCTGCGCGACGCCCTCCCCAACCCGCAGAACATCCTGCTCGCCGCCTTTGCGCTGGGAAGCGTCGCCATCGTGGCGGGCCTTGCCGTGCGTGCGTCGCGCGTCATCGAACGCAAGATGCGCCCGCTCGTGGAAGCCGCCGCCCACATCGAGCATCGGGACTTGGACTTTCCCGTGCCCGCCAGCAACGTGCGGCAGATCAACCGCGTCCTTGGCGCCATGGAACGCATGCGTGCCTCACTCAAGGAGTCGCTCGAGGCGCGCTGGCGCGCCGAGGAAGCGCAGCGCGCGCAGGTTGCCGCGCTCGCCCACGACCTGAAGACGCCCCTCACGGTGGTGCGGGCGAACGCCGAGTATCTGGCGGAAGACGCCTGCGCGCAGGACGACCTGCGAGCCTCCGCGCTCGCTGCCGCGCAGGCCGCGCGCCAGCTGGACGACTACGTGCAGCGCATCATCGCCACCGCCCGGGAAGGCGTGTCGGACGCCGCACGCACGTCCCTTGCAGCAGAAGCGCTCGCCTGCGCCCTGACGTGTGAGGCCGAGCGTCTGGCCGACGCCGTGGGCGCCAGGCTGCAGGTGCGCCGCACGCCCGCTTTCGAGGCCCTGGCGGCCTCGGCGGAGCTGGAGGCCGACCGCGACGCGCTCGTGCGCGCAGGCATGAACCTCGTGGGCAACGCCTTCGACCACGCCCCCGCCCAAGGCGGCGTGCAGGGCGGCGCATGCCTGATCTTCGACCTCGCAGGCGAGGGGGATGCCCTGTCCCTGTCCGTCGCGGTGGACGACGAGGGCGGCGGGTTCTCGCCGCAGGCGCTCGCGCGCGGCTGCGAACGCTTCTTCCGCGACGACGCGGCGCGCACCGGGAAAGCCGGCGGCGCGGCGGGGACGGCGGGGGCGCGGCGAGAGGCGGGGGGCGCGGCAGGCGGCCCGAGCGCGGCAGCGGATGCAAGCGCGGCGACGGACGCGCAAGCCAGAAATGAGGCAAGCGGCGCCTCCGATTCGGACGAAACGGGCACCAGGCAGGCAGCCGAAGCCGCCGGAACCGCGCGATCCGGGGGCGCGGCGGTCCATTTCGGGCTGGGGCTTTCCATCGCCAGCCAGATCGCCCATGCCCACGGGGGCGCCATCGAGCTTTCGAACCGCACGGACGCCGCCGGGCGCACGGCGGGCGCGCGGGCGCGGCTCGTCGTCCCCTGCCGCCGAACCGGAGGCCCTCGTTAGCTTCGTCCATGCGCAGCACGAAAGGACCGGCCGGGCGCCATTCCCAAGGCTCGTAGACTGCAGCCTACGCACCCCCGCGGCCCTCCGCCCGCCGCTCGCCACCTGCGGCGTAGTGGCGCCGGCAAAGCGCGTTGAGAGCGCCGCGTCTTTCGCCGCGCTCCCCCGACGCGCTCGACACGCCACCTACCGGCTCAGCGTCAGCTCCGGCTCCGCAAGCAATCCGGCAATCAGGGGCGCATAGATCCCACGCTCCGTCACCTCGCTGATCGTCGTCACCTTTTTCCCCACGTCCTTGGACGACGCCCCGCAATGGTAGATCTTCTCGGCATCGGTGCCGTAGTCTATGACGATGTAGCGGTCGTGGAATATGCCTCCCGCGCACCTCAGCGTCACGTCTATTTCCGGATACTCGCTTCGGAAGTCGTCCAGCTCGCTTTGGTGAAGCCCCCGCCCCCGATTGTCGGAGAACACCGTGACCTTCACGCCCGATGCAACGTCCTTGCACAAGACGAGGGTCTTCAGCCCGATGTAGTTGTCGATCACGAACACGCTCTCGCGGGCTTTGCCGTATATTCCTTTGTAGGCGGCGTCGGCCTTGACCGGCTCCCCGTTCAGGAGAAGGTAGTCGCGCTTCACCGCCGGGTTCCCGAAATCGAGCAGGATGCCCGACAGCTCCGACTTGGTGACCACCTCGCCGAGAGAGTCGATGACGCCCGCCACCTTGTCCTCCACTGCGGAAAGCTCGCTTCTCAGCTCCATGACGTCGCGCGTGTTCCGGTTCGTCTGCAGCGAGAGCCGTATGAACTCGCGCTGGCCGATCAGCGCTTGGTTCTCTACTATATGATCTTTCATGCGCTTGAACGTGCGAACGAGAGCCTTGCTCTGGCGCACGGCAAGATCCCCCCGCAACACCGTCATGAGCATGTAGACCCCCTGCTCAGTGAAGGCCATGGGCAGCTTGCGGCGACCGCCCCAACTTGATGTCGAATTTTTCGACATCAAGATTTCCCATTCCTCCTTGGTGAGGCGGAAGGCGAAGTCGGCATCGAACTTCTCGGCGTTATTCTTCACCTGCTCGTTAAAGCGCGAGGTCGTATAGCCGTAAATCTCCGCTAAATCGAAGTCGAGCATCACCTGCTGACCGCGCACCGTGTAGATGCGGTCGGCGAGGGCGAGCTCGTCGATGACTATCGCGTCGGGCTCGGCGCCCCGGAATTCGCCGGGTTCCCCCAAGAATTTTTCCTCGGACATGGATATCACCTCCAGATAGTCCGATGCCGGCAGCAATGCAAATTATACGCGCGCCGCCATTCCGCCTTTGGCGAAAATGCGCGAAACTGCATGATGCGGAAACGGGCAACCAAGCCCCCCTCGTTGCCATCCCGTTCGGCCAACCGCCCTCGCACGGGCGCCTAGCCTCAGGCGGCGGGCTCGCCGCCTGCGGCGTTACAGCTCCTCGAAGAAGCCCACGCGGAGGTCCCGGAACACGGCCTCGCCTTCCTCTTGCGTGGCGTCGAGGTCCACGTCGGCCACGATGGCGAAGTCGTGGTCGCCCTCGGGGTCGCTGAAAACCTGCCGCACGTGCCACACATGCTCGGCCTGCTCGTCCGACTCGTCGATGGCGAGGTAGGCCGCCGAGCGCGCATCGGAGTCCAGAAGCACCGCCTCGTGCGCCTCGTAGTACGCGTCGAGCGCCTGCCGCCAGCGCGGCTCGCCGCAGCCCCACTCCTGGTCGAGCTTCCCCAGCTCGTCGGCGCGTCCCTGCGCGGCCAGCCGCACGCGCGCGAAAAGCGCGTTGCGCACGAGCACCGTGAGGCCGCGGCGGTCGGCCACCACGGCGTCGGCCGCGGCGGGCGGTGCGGCGTCAGTCACCGAACCCGCGCTCTCCCACTCGTCCACCAGGCTCGAGTCCACCGAACGCACGAGGAATCCCAGCCACGACACGATGTCCTCCAGCCGCTCGTCGCGGCGGTCGGGCGGCACCGTGCGGTCGAGCACGCGGTATGCGTCGGCCAAGTAGCGCAGAAGCGTCCCCTCCGACCGCGCGATCTTGTAGCGCTGCACGTAAGTCTTGAAGTCCGAAGCCGTCTCCACCATGTCGCGCACCACCGACTTCGGCGACAGCTCGAAGTCGCGCGCCCACGGCACCTCCTGGCAGTAGCGCTCGAACGCGGCGGCCAGCAGGTCTTCGAGCGGTCGCGGGTACGTGACCTCGGCGATGCGCTCCATGCGCTCGTCGTAGTCCACGCCGTCGGCCTTCATCTCGGCCATGGCCCTGTCGCGCGCGGCCCGCTCCTGCGCGCGCAGCACCTGCCGCGGGTCTTCCAGCGTGGCCTCCGCAAGCGAGATGACGTCGAGCGCATAGCTTTCGTCCTCGGGGTCCAAAAGCTCGAGCGCCGCCAGCAGAAACGGCGAGAGCGGCTGGTCGAGCGCGAAATCCTCCGGCACGTCAACGGTGCACGCGTACGCCACCGCGCCGCCGGCGTCGCCAGCATTCCCCGCGCCGCCGGCGTCCCCCGCGCTCCCCGTGCAGCCGGTGCCGGCCGCGCCGCCCCCGCCCTCCACGCGCTCCACCACGCCGGCGTCAATGAGCGTCTGGAAAATCTCGTCGGCACGCACGTATAGCGCCGCCTTCTCCTCGTCGGTCTGCGCCGAGTCGGCAATGAGCTTGCGGGTGCGGGCATATGCGTCGCCGCCCTGCACCACTTCGGAAAGCACCATGGAATGCGTGATGCGCAGGCGCGGCTTCAGCGTCTCGGGCACGGCCTCTATCAAACGCTCGAAGGTCTGCCTGTTCCACGTGACGAAGCCCTCCGGCGGCTGCTTCTTCTTTATCTTGCGCAGCTTCTTGGGGTCGCCGCCGGCCTTGGCCACCAGCTTCGCGTTCTCTATGTCGTGCTCGGGCGCAAGGGCCACCACCATGCCCTCGGTGTCGAAGCCGGAACGCCCCGCCCGCCCGACGATCTGGTGGAACTCGCGGGCGCGCAAGCGCCGCATCTTGCGGCCGTCGAACTTCGTGAGCGCGGTGAGCACCACGGTGTGGATGGGCACGTTGATGCCCACGCCCAGCGTGTCCGTGCCGCAGATGACCGGCAGAAGGCCTTGCTGCGCCAGCTTCTCCACCAGCAGCCGGTAGCGCGGGAGCATGCCGGCATGGTGCACGCCCACGCCACTTTGCAAAAGGCGCTTGAGCGTCTTGCCGAACGCCGTGGTGAAGCGCGTGCCCTTCACGGCCTCCTTCACCTGCTCGCGCTGTTCCTTCGACGCCACGCCGTAGCTCGAGAGCGCCTGCGCCGTGGCAAGCGCCGCGTCCTGCGAGAAATGCACCAGGTAAAGCGGCGCC
>CAJFUR010000036.1 GCA_904420215.1 uncultured Eggerthellaceae bacterium | reverse complement strand
GCAGGTCTCGCAGTCGAAGCCGTACTTCGCGCGGTCGTAGCCGATGTCGCGCAGCACCTCGCGCACGATGCCGGGCACGTCCACGTAGGCCTGCGTGCGTATCTCGCCGGTCACGAACACCATGCCGGTGGTGGCCAGCGTCTCGCACGCGCAGCGCACCTGCGCCGGGTCGGCCGGCTGGCCGTTCGGCGCGATGTAGCCAGCGGCGGCCAGCTCGGTCTCCTTCGCCAGGATGGCGTCGAGCACCGCGTCGGATATCTGGTCGCACACCTTGTCGGGGTGGCCTTCCGTCACGGATTCGGACGTGAACACATACGACGATTCAGCTTGTGCCATGAACTCCTCCTTCATCGCTGTCGGCTGTACCACCTTGGCGCCGCGCGCCAGGTTGGTGCCGGGATCACCGAGCCAACTCTCTCCCCCGACTCTCGATAAAACGGATAGCGAACGCTCGCGGACGCGCCCCCGGCCGCCTTCCGGCCGCGCGGCCCTCCGGCTCTCCCGCCGCCGGCCGCACGGCTTCCCAGCCACGCCGGGCCGTTGCCGCAAACCCGACGATAGTACCCAAAACGCGCCGCCCGCGCAAGACGCAACGCGAAATCGGCCGCCAAGGACCGGAATTCCACCCCAGCGGGCGGGCGCGGGGCGCGCAGGGCAGGGACGCGCGGAACGCGGCGGGCGGACGCGGGGCGCGGGGCGTAGGGCGCGGCGGGCGGAACGCCGGACGGGGCCGCGCGGGACGCGGCGGGACGCCGCCAGCGCGCCGACTCCCGCCCCGCCAACGCCCGCATGCGCCGCACGCGCGCAGGACGTGGCAATCCGCTCCCTGCCACCCGCGCCCCCGCCCGCAGGCGGCAGCCCATCGCCCGCACGCCCCTCCGCCCCGGCGCGCGCCGCGCTGCCGCGCCGCGCCACCGCCGGCATCCTGCCCCGGCAGGGAGGTTTCGCGCGGAATTCGGGCGGGATACAGCCGGGAACAACGGGGCGCGACCGCGAACAAACCCGGCGCGTTGTGGTACGCTTGTCGCGCAATGCACAAGCGGCGGCGCGCGGGCCGGCAGGCACGGGGACGCGCCGCACGTCGAAGGAAAGGCCTTCCATGAGCACCCAGAACACCCCGCCAACCAACGCGGACTACACGCGCGAGTACTTCGACATCCTGCGCTCGCTTGGCGGCGACGTGAAGGGACGGCGCGCCGCCCGCGCCTACATGCAGGCGTCCACGGCCATCTGCCACCACGAGGTGGTGGAGTCCACGTTCGTGCCGCGCCTGTTCAACCAGCGCACCTACGACGTCATGAAGCGCACGGCCGAAACCGCCCACCGCATCCTCGTCAAGGTGATCGAGCACTACCAGGCCGACCCCGGGTACCGCCGCATCTTCTCCTTCGACCCGCGGCTGGAGGAACTCGCCTGCCTGCCGCGCGGCTACGATTCGGTGCTGCCCTTCGCGCGCGTGGACACCTTCCTGGACGAGGACGGGTTCCGCGTGAAGTTCTGCGAGTTCAACGCCGACGGCTCGTCGGGCATGAACGAGAACCGCGAGATCGCCGCTTCCATCGCGCCTTCCGCCACGTTCCGCGAGTTCGCGCGACGCCACCGCACGCAGGGCTGCGACCTGTTCGACGCGTGGGCGGACGCGTTCCTGCGCATCTACGGCACCTACGAGAACCGGGTGGACACGCCGAACGTGGCCATCGTGGACTATTTGGAGAACGCCGTCATAGACGAGTTCAAGGTGTTCGCGCGGCTCTTCGAAAAGCGCGGCGTGCCCTGCGCCGTGGCCGACGTGCGCGAACTTTCCTTCGACGGGCGAGCGCTGCGCGACGGGCGGGGCCGGCGCATCGACGCCATATGGCGCCGCTGCGTCACCAACGACGTGATCGACCACTGGGACGAGTCTCAGCAGCTCATCGACGCGGTGCGCGCGGGCAAGGTGGCGCTCGTCGGCAGCTTCGCGGGGCACATCGTGCACGACAAGCAGATATTCAAGGCGCTCTCCCACCCGGCGACCACCGAGTTCCTCACCACCGAGGAAGTCTCGTTCGTGGAGGAAACCGTGCCCCTGACCGCGTTTCTGGACGGCGACCACGTCAACGTGCCGCAGATTCGCGCCAACAAGGACGAGTGGCTCGTGAAGCCCACCGACCACTACGGCGCCGACCAGGTGTATGCCGGCTGCTCGCTTGGCCAGAAGGAGTGGGAGGACGTGATCGACCGCTTCGCGGACGGGCGCGCGGGCCACCCCTTCATCGTGCAGCGCTACATACGCCCCTACAAGACCGACACGCTGCCGCCCGACAAGGGCATCGAGGGCATGGCCGACGGAGAGGTGGGCTGCACGCCCGTGCCGTACAACAACCTGAACGGTCTGTACCTCTACGACGGGAAGTTCGCGGGCGTGTTCTCGCGCCTGGGGCCCCGGCCCACCATCTCGAAGGACATGGAGGGCATCACGGCAGCCACCATCTGGGTGGACGCGGACTTGGGGGAATAGCCGCGGGCAAGAGGAAACACACGGGAAACGGGGTTCGCATGGAAGACGGAGAAGGGACGCGCGGGGCGCGGGCGCGCGGAGGCGCGCTTGCGCGGGCGGGCGCGGTCGCGGCCTGCGCGGCAGTGGCCGTGACGCTTCTGGCAGCGGGGTTCGCCGCCTGCTGCCTGCCCGTCACCACGCAGCTGCTGTCGCAGGCCACGAGCAACTTCGAGGACGCCCCCTACACCCCCGAACAGCTGACCGCGCTTGCCGTGGCCACGCGCGACTTCACCGTGGACGACTACGGGCGCAGCGCGCTTGGCGAGCAGGGCGCCCAGGACGCGCTCGGAAAGCGCATACTGGAGGCGGCGCGCGAGGCGTCTTCCGAGCAGTCGCCCGTGCGCGCACGCTGGAGCCCCGATGCGCGCGTCGCGGCGGCCGGCGAGGAATCCGTCTCCCCTGCCCACGACGCGTTCGTGACGCTCGCCGGAGCGGGCGACTCCTACGCGCTCGACCTCGACGCCGTGTCCCATCTGGAGGACTGCAACGCGCTCGTCCGCACGGCGGTGCCGGTGCTGTGGGGCGTGGCGGCAGCGGCTGCGGCGCTTCTGGGCGCGCTTCTGGCAACCGGGCACGCAAGGCTGGCCGGGCGCGCGCTCGTGGTGGCGCCGGTGGCGCTCACCTGCGCGCTGACGGCGCTGGGGCTGTGGGCGGCCATCGACTTCAACGGGTTCTTCGCCGCGTTCCACGGCGTGTTCTTCCCGCAGGGCAACTGGACGTTTTCCATCGACAGCCTGCTTATTTGCATGTACCCGCTTGGTTTTTGGATGGGCATGGGCGCCGTGTGGTTGGTGACCACCCTGCTGGCCTGTATCATATGCCTGACAGCCGGAAGGCGCCTGCTGCGCCGGCACCGGCGAGGACGCTGACGCGCCGGGATGCCGGCGGTCGGCGGCCCGGCGGAAGGCCGGCGCGCGACGCTGGCGCGAAGGCAGACGGAAGATGCGAGACGTAAGGACCACCGAAGACATGGAAGACCAAACCACCGCGCACGTGCGCGTGCGCTTCGCCCCCTCCCCAACCGGGCGCCTGCATGTGGGCGGCGCACGGACGGCACTGTACAACTGGGCGTTCGCCCGCGCCACGGGCGGCACGTTCGTCCTGCGCATAGAAGACACCGACCCCGAGCGTTCCACCGAGGAGAACGTGCAGGTCATCCTGAACGCCATGAAGTGGCTGGAACTGGATTGGGACGAGGGCCCCGAGGTGGGCGGCGCGGCCGGCCCTTACTTCCAGACCCAGCGCATGGACACCTACGCCGAAGCGCTGGCGCTTCTGCGCGAGCGCGGCGCGGTGTACCCCTGCTTCTGCACGAAGGAGGAACTCGACGCCAAGCGCGCGGCGGCCGAGGCGGCCGAAGGCGGCTACGCGGGCTACGACCGCACGTGCCGCAACCTGGACCCCGCCCGCGCGCAGGAGCGCATCGACGCGGGCGAGCCGCACGTGTGGCGCCTGCGCGTGCCGGACGGCCGCGGCGCCATCGAGTTCGACGACGCGGTGTACGGCCACATGAGCTTTCCCGCCGAGGCCCTGGACGACATGGTGGTGGTGCGCACCGACGGCAGCCCCACCTACAACTTCGCCGTGGCATGCGACGACGCCAACATGGGCATCACGCACGTCATCCGCGGCGACGACCACCTATCCAACACCCCCAAGCAGATCCTCGTCTACGAGGCGCTGGGACGCCCCGTGCCCACCTTCGCCCACCTGTCCATGATCCTGGGGCCCGACGGCAAAAAGCTCTCGAAGCGCCACGGCGCCGCGTCGGTGGAGGAGTTCCGCGACCGCGGCTACCTGCCCGACGCCATGGTGAACTTCCTTGCGCTTCTGGGCTGGTCGCTCGACGGCGAGACCACCCTCATCGGCCGCGACGTGCTGGCGCGCGAGTTCTCGCTTGCGCGCGTGACGAAGAAGGACGCCGTGTTCGACGAGACGAAGCTTGCCTGGATGAACGGCCAGTACATCAAGGAGATGGACGCGGACGCATGGGTGCGGGCGTCGCGCCCGTGGCTGGCGGCGGCCCATGCGGCGGGAACGCGCGCGGCTGCCGCATCGCCGGGACGGGGCGCCACCGTGCTGCCCGAGCCCGAAGCGGGCACCGGCGCCGGCGAAGGCGCCGGTGCCGACGCCGGAGCCGCCTTCGAACCCACGCCGGAGGAGCGGCAGGCCGCCCTGGCCGACATCGACGCGCGCGCCGCATGGTACGCGAAGCTCTACCCGCTTCTGGCCGAGCGCGAGACGAGCCTTGCCGACGCCGCCGAAAAGCTGCCCTACCTGTTCTGGGGGCCGCACGTGGAACTGGACGCCAAAAGCGTGCAGAAGGTGCTGCTGAAAGACGGCGCCCGCGCCGACGAGGCGCTCGCCGCCTGCCGCGGCGTGCTTGCCGACGAGGACATGCCGTGGGAAGCCGAGCCTTTGCAGGAGACGTGCCGCGCGCTGTGCGAGCCGCTTGGCATGAAGCCGAAAGCGCTGTTCCAGCCGCTGCGCGTGGCGGTGTGCGGCAACATGGTGTCGCCGCCTTTGTTCGAGAGCATAGAGCTTCTGCCCCACGAAGACGTGCTCGCCCGCATCGACGCCACCGTCGCCTGCGCGTTCGGCAGCGGGCAGGCAGACGCGGGCGGGACGCCCGCCAACGAGGGAAAGGACCGCGCATGAGCGAACCGACGGACCCCAGGGAAACGCCCGCCCCGCAGCCGGCAGCCGACGCCGCCCCGCAGGGCACGCCGGGCGCGAACCCAGCCGATGCCGCGGCCTGTGCGCCCGCGACGGACACGCAGGCCGCAGGCGCCTCTGCAGCCTGGTCGGGCTGCACGCCGCAGCAACCCGCCACCCCGCAGGGCACACAGCCCGTGCAGCCCTGCGCGCAGGCGGGCAGCCCCTGCGGCCAGCCGCCTGCGCAGCCCTACGGGCAGCCGGCATACGGCGAGGCCCCGTCGCAGCCCTACGGCTATGCGCAGCAGCCCCAGGCGGCACCTTGCGGCTACGCGCAGCCGGGGCAACCGGGAGTTCCGCCGCAGCAGCCGCCAGCTCCCTATGGACAGCCACCGACGACACCCTATGGACAGCAGCCAACGTCTCCCTATGGGCCGCCGCCGGCGGCCCCTTACGGGCAGTGGGCCTACCCGCAGCCCCCGCAGCAGCCTCCCAAGAAGAAGGTGTGGCCGTGGGTGCTCGGCGCGTGCTTCCTGGTCTTGCTTCTCGGTTTGGGCGGGTGCGTCGGCTGCGTGTCGTGCATGGGCATGGCGCAGGCCCACCGCGACTACGACGACGCCTACAGCCGGGACCACGGCGACACCTACGACGACGGCCGCTACGACTACGACGACGGTTACGACTATCCCTACGACGACAGTTACGACTATTACGACGGCCTTTCCCGAAGCGACGTCGAGGACTTCGCGGAAGCGGAGTTCGGCGCCCTGCCCAACACGGTGGACGGCGAGCGCCGCTCCCCCGGCATCTACGAGGTGGGCGCCGGCAAGGACCTCGAGCCGGGGCTGTACTACCTGGAAGGCGCGCTCGACGAGGAAAACAGCTTCGTCGTGTTCGAGCGCGAGGGAACCGACCGCTACGACATCGACGACGCCGTGCTGTACATGGGGGGCTACTTCGCGCAGCTGGAGCCGGGGGACCTCATCGTGTTCGCCGGGTCCGAAGGGTCGTCCATGTACCCGGCCACGCAGGACGCCCTGGGCGTCGCGGCGCCCTACCGCAGCGGCGTGTACCGCGTCGGCATCGACATCCCCGCCGGCACCTACACGGTGACCGCCGACGCCGAGGCGGCGCCGGCGACCGTCTACGATTCTGCCGTGTACGTCATGAAGGACTTGGAGTTCGACGACGATTCCATCGTGGAGACGAAATTCGTCGCCGTGGGCGGCACGCAGACCGTCACCGTGGCGGACGGCCAGTACGTGGAGCTGTTCGCCGCCACCATGGAGCCTGCCGCAGCCTAGCCCCGCAGCGTGCGGGTGACGCCGCCTGCACGCGCCATGGCCGCCACGGCGGCGGCCTCGCCCGCAGCGTGCCGCCGCATCGCCCGCACGCTGCGGCCGTGGTGCCTGCCCGCACGCGCCACGGCCGCAACCGAACTCGCATGCACGCTGCCCCGGCAACACGAGGACCTGCACAGAACCACACGGAAGGAGACGCCCCGCCATGCTGCCCGACAATCCCACCCGCGAGGAAATAGAGGCCGTGTTCGCAGCCGACCGCTTCGCCACGCAGGCGGCCGGCTGCCGCGTCGTGGAAGGCGCGCGCGGGCGCGCCGTCGCCGAGATGGAGCTTGCCGACGTGCACCGCAACGCCATGGGCAACGTCATGGGCGGCGCCATTTTCACGCTGGCCGACTTCGCGCTCGCCATCTGCTGCAACATAGGCGAGGAGCCCACGGTGTCGGTGGACTCGAACATCAGCTTCCTGCGCGCGACGAAGGGCGCGAAGCTCACCGCCACGGCCACCTGCACGAAACCGGGGCGCCACCTGGGCTTCTACGACGTCCTCGTGGAAGACGACCTGGGCAAGCCCATAGCCCGCATGACCGCCACCTGCTACCGCTAGACACGCGGCGCCGGGACGGCGGGACGGGGCGGCTTTTCGGCCGTCACCAGAAACACCATGGCGAGCATGAGAACCAGGCCCGCCCAGTCCCAGCCGGAAAAGGCCGTGCCCAGCCACAGCGCCGAAAGCGCCGTGGCGCTCACGGGTTCGACGGCGCCCAGAAGGCTGCCCTTCACCGAACCCACCACCGAAACGCCGTGCAGGTACAGCGCGAACGCCGCAAACGTGCCCGCCAGCACGACAACCGCGAGCACCGCCACGGCGGACGCGTCCAGGCCCGCGGGAACGGTGGGCATGCCGAGTGCCCCGCTCGCCAGCAGCACGGCGCACGCCAGAACGCCGCCGGCGAGCATCCCCAGCCCCGTGACGGGCAGGCTCCCCCACTGCGCGAACAGCCGCTTGGGATACATGACGTAGAACGCCACCGTCATGCCGTTCGCAATGCCCCAAGCCAAGCCGTCGGGCGGCATGCTGAGCGCGGAGGGGTCGCCCTGCGTGGCGACCAGCCACACCGACGCGAGCGCCGCCACCAGCCCCGCCACCTCGCGCAGCCGGGGCAGCGTGCGCGCGAGGGCGCAGGTGGCGAGCATGGTGAACGCGATGCCGGTGCTCTGCAGCACCGTGGCCGTGCCCGCGTTGGTAAGCCCGACGGCAACCACGTAAGTGATCTGGCACAGAAAAAGCGCCACCCCGAACACGGCGAGGCGCCCCGCGGTGCGCGCGTCGCACAGCATAGCCGCAAGCCGGCGGCGGTCGCGTGCCGCCAGCACGGCAAGGAACAGCACGCCGGCGCCCAGCATGCGCACCGCCGTGACAAAGGTGGGCTGCACGCCGTGGCCGGAAAGCAGGAACTGCGCGCACGTGCCCGAAAGCCCCCAGAGCGCCGCGCCCGCAAGCGCACACGCGACGCCGCGCGCGAACCGCGCGCGCCCGCGCGGCGCTGCGACGCCG
>CAJFUR010000035.1 GCA_904420215.1 uncultured Eggerthellaceae bacterium | reverse complement strand
CGGCTTCGTGAACGTGAAGTACGGCCACGTGCAGTCCGACATCCGCGAGAACATCTGCAAGGGCATGGGCAAGGAAGTGCGCGAAGGGCGCCTGGGCGATGGCAAGTACGCGCTGCGCACGGTGGGCTTCGGGCCGCACGCCATGGGCGACGACATCCTGCTGGCCATGGAAACCGGCGAGCCGTATCCCATCAAGATGGGCTTCCTGTGTTCCACGAACACCTTCATCAACATGGCGGGCGAATCCAAGCGCGTGTACAAGGCGTGGCAAAACGTCCCCTTCGTGGTGGTGTGCGACATCTTCATGACCCCGACGGCCGTGGGTTGCGCTGACATCGTGCTGCCCATTGCCATGGGCTGCGAGCGCTGGGGCATCCGCGCCTGGTTCACGCCGCTGCGCGCCATCAACAAGATCCTGCAGGCCGGCGACGCGCGCGGCGACGAGCAGATCATGCTGGAGCTGGGCCAGATCCTCAACCCCGACATGTTCTTCTGGGACACCGTTCCCGAAATGAACGAGTACGTGATGAAGAACCTCTCGTCCATGCCCTTCGACATCACGTGGGAAGAGCTGCAGGAAAAGACGCTCGTGTACCCGAAGTTCCAGTACCGCAAGTACGAGACGGGCGACATGCGCTTCGACCACCAGCCCGGCTTCAACACCACCACGGGGCGCATCGAACTGTACTGCACCATGTACGACTCCGCCGGTATCGACCCGCTGCCCAGCTTCAAGGAGCCCACGTGCAGCCCCGTGTCTGCCCCGGAGGAGGCCAAGGAATACCCGTTCGTGCTGACCACGGGGCGCCGCAGCTGGGAGTTCTTCCATTCCGAGCATCGGCAGCTGCCCATGATGCGCGAGTTCCACCCCTGGCCCTTGTGCGAGATCAACCCCGAAGACGCGGCGGCCAACGGCATTCAGGACGGCGACTGGGTGTACTTGGAGAACCAGTGGGGCAAGTGCAAGCAGAAGGCCCTGGTTTCGGCCGGCATTCTGAAAGGCACCGTCATGGCCGAGCACGGCTGGTGGTTCCCCGAGCGCTCCGGCAAGCTGGAAGACGGCCTGTTCGGCGCGTTCGACTCCAACATCAATTGCCTGACCATACAAAACGACATGGCCACGGCCGGCTATGGGTCGTCCTACAAGACGCAGATGTGCAAGATCTACAAGGTGACCGACGGCACCGAACCCAAGGGAGACGTGCCGGAAAACGTCGGCCGCAACCAGTTCGAAGTCGTGAATGGCTAGAAGGGAGGCAAGCAGCATGTTGAACGGTTTGCTCATCGACTACAACTACTGCACCGGCTGCCACAGCTGCGAGACGGCCTGCAAGGTGGAGCACGGTTTCAAGACGGGCGAATGGGGCATCAAGCTCACGCAGCAGGGGCCCGAGGAAATTGCGAAGGACCAGTGGCAGTACAACTACATTCCCACGCCCACCGACCGCTGCGACTTGTGCGCCGAGCGCGTGGACGAGGGTCGCCTGCCCACCTGCGTGCACCACTGCCAGGGCCTGTGCATGTACTACGGCCCCGTGGACGAGCTGGCAAAGCGGATGACGTCGTCGCACATGGTGCTGTTCACTCCGTGCGAGCGCTAAGGGAAAGGGAAGTGGCATGAACAGGGAACAGGTGGCCGAACACTACGCCGGCCTCGTGGGCGACTGGCTGTGCATGGAGGCGTACATCGGGCGCGACGGCGCGCTGTACTACCGCCAGGACGCGGCCGACCCGGTGACCGAGCCCGGCCAGATCACCTACAACAAGATTGCCGAAGTGGGCGCCGAGCCCGTGCAGGTGGGGACCGTGGAATTCCACGAGGCGCAGAAGGGCGACAAGCTGAAGTAAGGCCGTGCCGCCGTGTATGGCGGCACGAGACGGGCTGTGCCGCTTGCAGCAAGCGGCACAGCCCCCATTCAACGGCTGGAACGCAAAGGGGGAATGCGCCATGGAGCGCGAAGAGATTCTGCAGAAGTATGCCGACATGCTCGCCGCCGAATCCACAGTGGAGGCCTACATCCTCGACGGCGCCCTGTACTACCGCTACGAGTGGCTGAACGAGGTGGAAATGATGGCGGAGATTGTGTACTACCGCCTCGACGGCACCGAGGAGGCCGGTTCCAAGGGGGAGATCGTGCCTTTGGGGAAGTACTACAAGGCGCAGAAGAACGGCGAGAAAGTCAAGTAGAAGAACAGGCCGCAGGGGCCTCGAAGCCCCGGCGGCAAGAGGCGGGCGGCGCGCGTATGCGTCGCCCCAGATGGGAGGTACCAACCATGTGTTTCAGACCGGCCGATTCGCAGGCGGCAACCAAGACCTGTCCGGCATGCGGGACGGAGAACGGCTTTTTCGAAACCGCGTGCAAGGAGTGCGGCGCCGCGTTGTCGGGCGGATCCGGCCTGGGCGCGCCCGGACGCCCGGGTGCGCCCGGCGCCCCTGCGGCACCCGGCGCCCCGAAGGCTCCCGGCGCTCCCGCGGCGCCCGGCCGGCCCGCGGCACCCGGCGCCCCGAAGGCTCCGGGGCAGAACTAGCGCGGCGCAAGGAGGCGGGGATGGGCGGCATCGACTTCATCAGGCTCGACAGCGCCGTCAAGGACGGCGGGCAGCGCATAGAGCTCGACGTGGTGGTGGGCGGCGCCGACGTCGCCTCCTGCGTGGACGAGTTCTATGCATGCATGGCGCGCGTGAAGCGGGTTGGCGGCGCATGCTCGGAAGCGCAGCGGCAGGCGCTCGAGGAACTGGTGGACGCGCGGGACCTGGCGGAAGCATGCCGCGACTTCGTGCTCAACCGCTTCACCACTGCCGCCGTGCAGCAGCTGGGCCTCGACACGGTGCTCGCCCCCGGCGTGCATGCCGACGACGTTCCCCGGAAAGGGGAGGACTTCTCCTTTTCCGTCAGCGTGACGCCGCGTCCCGCCCTGTCGCTTTCCAGCATAGAGCCTGTGCATGTGCAGCGCCGCGAAGTACAGGTGGAGGAGGCCGACATCCAAGAGCAATTGGTCTACACGGCGGAACAGTTCGCCGCGTTGGCGCCCGCCGACCACGATGCGCTGCGGGAAGGCGACTGGGCGCTCATGGACGTGGACATGACGCGAAACGGCAAGCGCGTGAAAGACCTCTCTGGCGTGCGCCGCAGCGTGGAGCTTGGATGCGGCTTGGTGCCGGAGGGGTTCCTGCAGGGCGTTTTGGGCATGCGTGCCGGCGAGATGCGCAAGGTGGAGTTTTCCGTCGAACCGGCATCCGGCGACGCGCCGGCCGAGCGCTACAAGGCCGACGTGACGCTGCACCAAGTGCAGAAGCGCGAGGTGCCCGTCTTGGACGACGCGTGGATGGCCGAGAACCTTCCGCAGTTCGAAACGCTGGAGGGCTTCCGCCGTGCGATAGCGCAGGACCTCGAAGGCCAGAAGGCGCGCGTGGAGCAACAGGACCGGGTGTACCGGGTGCGGGCCGCCTTGGAGGCGCGCCTGCAGGGCACGGTGCCCGACGAGATGTACCAGCAGGCGAAGGAATCGCTGGTGGCGCAGACCATGCGCGCGCTGGAAGCGCAGGGGAAGACCCTCGACGCGTACTTGGAGGAACACGACATGACGCAGGACGCGTTCAACATGAACACGTTTCTGCAGGCGTCCGAATACCTGCGGCAGAACCTCGCGCTGGACGTGTTGGCGCGCGAGCGGGGGCTGCAGGAAACCGAAGAAGAGGTTGCGTGCGCGAAGTCGCAGCTTGCGAACGGCTTGGCGCAGCTTTCCGAGGAGGAGTTCGCCCGACGGGGCTTCCGCAAGGCGCTCGGCGAGCAGATACGCCGCGAAAAGGCGCTCGCCTGGGCCATGGAGACGGCCGTCGTGGAATGAGCGCCGCCTCCGTTGCGGGCGGTGCAGCGCCGGAAGGGGGTTCCGGTGCCTTGAAAGATGTCTTGTCCGCTTCCCTTGGGGCGTTTCGCGCAGTACGGGCGCAGGAGGGAAGGGTGATGCGGGAGCGAAGGGGAGGAGGTGAGTGCCTGCCACGCATGCGAAGGGGGCGTTTTCTTTTCGCTGGGCAAGGTGGTTGCGCCATGGCTGCACGCTGCGGGCGCGCCGGGGCCGAATGCCTAAGCCGAGCGGAGCGGGGCGCCCAAGGGGCGCGCTGGCGTGCCGGCGCGTGAAAGCCCAACAAGGGGCAATTGAATGAAAAGGGGGTTTGCAATGACCGACACAGCAGTCTCCGCTCCTGAGAACCAGGGCGGGACGGTTGCCAAGGTTGCCAATGCCATTTCCCAGAAAATGGGTTTGATGTACGGCATCGGCATGATGTTCTTCTCCGGCTGGAACCAGATGCTGAGCTCCTACTGGAACTACTTCTTGACCAACGCGGTGGGCATGGATCCGGCAATGATGGGCACCATGACCACCATCTCGAGCTTTGCGGCATGGATCATCGTTTTCATTGCGGCCATCGTCATCGAGCGCGTGTGGCTCCGCTGGGGCCAGTACCGCTCCTACATGTTGTTCGCGCCCATTTGCGCCCTTGTCTTCATCATGGGCGCCTGGACCGACTGGACGTGGATTGGCGTGCAGCCTGGTAGCGTGCCGCAGGCCGTGCTCATTGGCGGGTGCTACATCATCGGGCAGTTCTTCATCAACCTGTTCATGATTTCCGCCACCTCCATGATCACCGTCGCCTCGAAGACCGAGGCCGACCGCGCGCTCATGTCTGCCCGCAAAGCTCAGGGTAACCTGATCATCAAGTTGCTGTTCGCAGCCGTTTCGCTGCCCATGATCATCTTCTTCGCCGGCGGCGACGTCATGTCCAACGAGCGTCCCGACACGGTCATCGGCTACACCATCACGGCGTTCATCTGGGGCGTCGTCTTCGTTGTCGCCTACATTTTCCTGTTCAAGATGTTCAAGGGCATGGACCCCACCGAGGAATACACCCAGCGCCGCGCCGAGGCCAAGAAGCGCGGGGAAAAGGTGGAGGCCATCAAGAGCGACGTCGAGAAGGTGTCGGTGTGGAAGTGCCTCAAGTACTTCTTCACGAACCT
>CAJFUR010000034.1 GCA_904420215.1 uncultured Eggerthellaceae bacterium | reverse complement strand
TCAAGGAAGAATACCGGGGACTTTCCGAGGGGCTGCGGGCAGAGCGCGCCCACGGCCTGCACAGGTTGCGGGACTGGATCTTTTCCGGAAAGGGCGTCCGCTACGAAGACCTGCCCGACCTCGAAGCGCTCCGGGCAGGCGCCCCCGGCCCATCGAAGCGCCCCTAGGCGGGCGCCCCGGCCGCGCGCAGCGCCCCTAGGCGAACGCCCCGGCCCATCGAGGCGCCCCCAGGCGGGATGCGCCCCCAAGCGGCAACCGCCCGCCCCGGGAGCATCCCGCTGCGCGCAGCGGCAACCGCGCGCAGCGGCAACCGCGCGCGGCGGCAACCGCCCGCCCCGAACGCATCCCGCCGCGTGCAGCGAAAAGCCCGGCCAGGCTCTAACCTGACCGGGCTTTTTCGATGGGGCGTTCCCCGTGCCGCCTGCCGCGCGCCGGAAAACTCCCCGGCGCGCACGGCGGCCGCAGCGCCTAGGCGCGGCGCTGCTTGCCCTTGTCCCTAGCCAGCTGTGCGCCGGCAAAGACGAAGAAGTACACGAAGGGCAAAAGGATGCCGACGGCCATGAGCGGCAGAGCGGCGGGAAGCGACGACCAGTTGGGAATGGCCAGCGGGCACACGATGCACAGCACCGCGAGCACCAGCGCCACCACGATCATGAGCCAGAAGCGCGCGCCGCCGTCGGTTTCGGAATTGCCCAGCTTCGCCTCCTCGGCCGCAAGCTGGTCCATCGTCTTGTTCACCGTCTCCCTGGCGAACAGGACGCAGCACACGAAGCCCAGCACGAACGGCACGATGAGCACCAGCACCACCATCGACCAGTTGGTGGTTCCCGCAGCCGTCTGGAACAGGGCCATGCCGGCGATGCCGCCGAGCACGATGGAGGAAGCCGAACCGCCGAAGCGGGCGAACGCCTGGCACCACGAAACGCCGGTGTTGCGGATGGCGGTCGGGTACGCCTCGGGCATCATGGGCTGCACGGCCGTGATGGCGAAGTTCAGCGCGAAGCCGAACAGCAGCATCAGCCCGACGCACAGCACGAAGCTGTTGGGCGCCACGAACAGCGAGCAGACGACGATGGCCACGATGCAGAACAGCCACGAGAAGCCGAGCGTCCTCTTGCGCCCCACCTTGTCGGACACGAAGCCCACGGAGATGTTGGAGAGGATGGCGCCCACGTTGTTGAGCGTCTGCAGCGTGACCGCGTCGGACGCGGAGTAGCCGATGTCGGTGAACCACGCCGGCAGCCACGCGTTCATGCCGTACACGCAGAACTGGCCGATGAAGTAGGCGGTCCAGATTGCGGCCGTGGCAACGACGAACTTGCTCGAGAACAGCACCGTGGGACCCACCTTTTCGGGCTTGGGCGGAACGATCAGCAGGTTCGGGTCGTACTCGTGCGTGGTGTGGCGCGTGGCCTGCTCGATCTGAGAAAGGCGCTTGCAGGCCATTTCCTTGTTGCCTGAATTGGCGTACCAGTGCGGCGTCTCGTGCATGCAGAAGACCAGCACGATGCCGTAGAGAACCGGCAGAGCGCCAATGAGGTAGCACAGGCGCCAGTTGGCGTACATGGTGGCCGTGCCGCCGTCGGCAAGCGCATAGGTCACTTCGTTGCACAGGCCCGGGACGATGGGCGTGGGCGTGTTGCAAATGGGGTTGGCAATCAGGCCGGCCAGAACCCAGCCGACCACCATGAACGCCATGCCGAACGTGACGAACACACCGCGTTGCTTGGACGGCATGCTTTCGGAGAACACCGTGGTCACCACCGGGATGCAAGATCCCACGCCGAAGCCGGCGATCAGGCGGAACACCGCGAAGAACACGATGTCGTTCGCGAACGCCTGCGGCAGCGTGAACAGGCCGTAGAATATGACGGCGATGACGAGCGTCTTCTTGCGGCCTATGCGGTCGGATATGATGCCTCCCACAGCGCCGCCGAGCACCATGCCGAGCAAGCCCCACGTGGTGAGCGACCCCATGAGGGCGCCCGGATTCGGGTTGTCGGGCCAGAACGTGTGAGCCACGAACAGGTTCGTCGAATTGATGATCATGAAGTCATAGCCGTCGAAGATCATGGCGAACGCCAGCAACACGAAGACGACCCAGGTATGCGAACTTATGCCGATGGAATCGATGACTTCCGATATCGTGAATTCCTTCTTGTCCATCAGTATCCCTTTCGATTCTCGCCCGAACGGCCCGCGCCGCTTCGCCAGCCGGAAGCGCGGCAGCCGCCCGGAGCCATTGAGATTCCCTCCTTTGCGCAGCAGCAAGACCGAAGGACGCGTTCCGGGAAACTGCGGGAACCTCCGCCATTGCAGGCAATGTCGGAGGCCTCCGGAGTTCGAGGGTGCCCCACGCGGACCGCATGCCCCACCCGGGCGCGGCGGCCTTCGAAAGAAACGGCTGCGCCCTCCCTCCTTTCCGATTCTCTGGAAAATGGCGGCGGATTTTCGCCAAAGCGGGCATGAGCAGGCACAACGCTCCGCAAAAACCCGACTTTCCGAAAGATACGAAACCGGAGGGGAAAGGTCATCGTCTCGCGGGTACGCTTTGTTGCGCGCGCATCGGGCCCATGGATCGATTCGCGCGGCAGGCGGCGGAATGCGAAGGCGCAAGGCGAAAAATCATCTTCCGCGGCATCGGCCCCTCGGTTTGATTTTTATCGTATCCAGAGTGCCGCAAATTATGTCTTGCCTGGTCATGGTTTCATTCGGGCAACGGCTCGAAATCGGTGACACCTTGAAGCGAGAAGGGAAAACCCTTACAATGACCGCATCGAAGCCGCATCGGGCCATCCGGTCGCACCACGCGGATCATCGCAACGCCAGCCAGCGCGGCCAGCCGGCACCGCCAGCCGGCACGGCGGGCATCGCTCAGGGGGAAAGCGAGGATATGCCATGGCCTTCCGTCTTCCGCGCATCAGCATCGTGGCGAGCGACGAGCGGGGCATGGCGAACGCGGGCGAGCTGAACGTGCTTTCCCTGGGATTCGGCCTTCATCTGGCCTGGATGCAGACGGAATTGCTCGGCCCCGCCATGCTGGCAGGCGGGCCTTCGGGCGGCGCGTGGGCGGGCGCGGGCCCTTCCCTGCCCTTCGCCGCCGCAATGGCGTCCTTCCTGCTGACCCTGCTGTTCGCCGCCGTGACCGACCAGAAGCTCCTGCCCCTCTACACGGCGAAGCGCGCCATTTTCCCCGCGGCGGGGCTTGCGGCCCTGGGCGCGGCCCTGCTCGGCTGGGCCACGCCCGACCCGGCCGCGCCCGCCAACGTCGCGCTCGCCCTGCCGGCAGGGGCGGCCCTTGGCGTGGGGGGCGCCCTGCTCACGCTGTTCTGGGGCGTGGCGTTTTCGCGCCACGGCGCTCTGACCATAGGCATGAACGCCTCCGTGGCATGCGCGGCGGGGCTTGTCGTTTGCGCATGCGCGCTCCAGGCGCTGCCGGCCCCATGGGACTGCGTGGCCGGAGCGGCCATCCCGACGCTGGAGATGCCCCTGCTGTGGCAGCTCACCCCCACCAGCTACGCAGTGCGCCACGAGGTGCCCATCTTCAACCCGCTGCCCGTGAACAAGGCCTCGTTCGCCGTGCGCCTCGCGCTTCCCCTCGTGCTGTTCGGGTTCTGCTTGGGCGTGCTGGGCTTGGCGCTGCGCGCCATGCTGGCAACGCCCGACGAAACCGCCCACGCCCCCGCGCTCCTGGCGGGAGGGACCCTTGCCGTGCTCGTGGTGGCCGGAACGGCGGCCGCAGACGAGGGCGGCTCGTGGGACTCGCCTTTCCGGCTGGCCGTTCCCCTTGCCATGGCGGCGCTGCTCCTTCTTCCCGCAGTCGTCCAGAACGCCGCAGCGCCCGCCTCGCTGGCGCTGGTGGCGGGAACCCTGTGCCTCGCCGCCCTGCTCTGGGCCTTCTTCGGCGAAATGGCGCAGCAGTTCCGCCTGTCGCCGCTTTTCCTGTACGGGGCGGGCCTGGGCATGCTCGCGCTGGGCGCATTCCTGGGCGTTCTGGCCGCAACGCGCCCGGAGCTGCTGGAGGCCGTGGGAGAAGCGGCGGGCGGCGCGGGCGCAGGCGGCGCGGGCGCGGCGGTTGCACCCGCGCTTGCGCTGACGCTGGCTTTCGCGCTCCTTCCCCGCGTGCGCGACGTCAAGCGCGCCATCAGGCAGCAAGGTGCGGGGGCATGGGAGGGGCAGGCGCGCTGCGACGGGCATTCGCCTTCCACGCGGAAGGACATGGCGCGCGCGGCAAGCGCCGGCGCGGCAGGCGGGCAGCAGGAGACGCCGACGCCCTCCCCCAAACGGCAGGGCGTCGGCG
>CAJFUR010000033.1 GCA_904420215.1 uncultured Eggerthellaceae bacterium | reverse complement strand
GATGGAGGAACGCCCCATCTTCGAAGAGGTCATGTCCTCCCAGGTGGAGGTTCTGGAGGCCGAACAGCGCCTGCATCGGCTGGAGGCGCAGCTGGGGGAGAACCCCACCGAGGCGCAGCTGGCCGCCGCCGGCCGCGCGCGCGACGCCTACGAGGCGCTGGGCGGCTATACCATCGAGGCGAAGGTGCGAAGCGTCCTTTTCGGCCTGGGCTTCAAGGAGGGCGACCTCGCGCGCGCCACCAGCGAGTTCTCGGGTGGCTGGCAGATGCGCATCGCGCTGGCGAAGCTGCTCATCCGCAATCCCGAGGTGCTGCTGCTCGACGAGCCGACGAACCACCTGGACTTGGAGAGCGTGCGGTGGCTGGAGGGATTCCTGCGCGGCTACGCCGGCACCGTGGTGGTGGTCAGCCACGACCGCGCGTTCATGGACAACATGGTGGACCGCGTGGCCGAGATCGACCGCGGGCAGGTGACGCTCTACAAGGGCAACTACTCCGCCTACCTCAAGGCGCGCGAGGAGCGCATCGAGCGCCTGCGCGCGGAGGCCGCCAAGCAAGCCGAGGAAGTGGCCCACATGGAGGCGTTCATCGAGCGCTTCCGCTACAAGCCCTCCAAGGCCAAGCAGGTGCAGGACCGCGTGAAGAAGCTCGAGAAGATGGAGCGCATCGAGGTTCCGGCGGAGAAGAAGACCGTGCACTTCAACTTCAAGCAGCCGCCGCGCACGGGCGAGGTGGTGGTGGCCGCGCGCGGGCTGGTCAAACGCTACGGCGAGAAGCGCGTCTACGACGGGCAGGACTTCACGCTCTACCGCGGCGACAAGGTGGCGCTCGTGGGTCCCAACGGCGCAGGCAAGTCCACGCTTCTGAAGATGGTGGCCGGGGTGCTGGCGCCCGACGCGGGCAGCATCGAGTACGGCGTGCACGTGACCAAGACCTACTACGCGCAGCACCAGCTGGAAGAACTGCATCCGGGCAACACCGTGTTCGAGGAACTGGACCGCGTGGCGCCGGGTTGGACCGTGAGTCAGGTGCGCACGCTTCTGGGAGCGTTCCTGTTCACGGGCGACGCGGTGGAGAAGAAGGTGAGCGTGCTTTCGGGCGGCGAGAAGAGCCGGCTCGCGCTGGCGAAGATGCTGGTGGCGCCCCGCCCGCTTCTGTGCCTGGACGAGCCGACGAACCATTTGGACATCGCGAGCGCCGACATTCTGGAACAGGCCCTGAAGGCGTTCGAGGGCACCATCCTGTTCATCACGCACGACCGGCACCTCATCCGGGGCGTGGCCAACCGCATCGTGGAAGTGACGCCGGGACATGTGGCGAACTACGACGGCGACTACGACTACTACCTGTTCAAGAGCGGGCAGCTGGACGGCCCGGCTCCCGGGGGAGCCTCGCTGGTGGACGAGGTGCTGGGGGAGGACGCCCCCGCGCGCGTTGCCGCCGGCGCGGGGCAGGGCGCCGGCGGCGGCGCGGGCGCCAAGGTGGCGCAGGGCAGGGGCAAGGCCGCCGGGACGGGCGCGAAGGCGACTGCAGGAGGGCAGGGCGGCCCGCGCAAGGGAGGCGCCACGCCGGCCGAGCTGACGGCGCCGCGCGGCAGCGCGCCGAAGACCAAGGAGCAGAAGCGCCGCGAGGCCGAGGCGCGCAACCGCGCCTACGCCGTGCTGAAGAACCACCGCAAGCGCATCGCCGCCCTCGACGAGCAGATGGCGCGCGACAACGCCCGCATGGCCGAGCTGCTGGAGCTGATGGCCGACCCCGGCTTCTACATCAACGAGGACGCCAGCTCCGACGCCGTGGCCGAGCATGCCCAGCTCAAGCAGCGTCTGGCGAAGGCGGAGGAGGAGTGGTTCGCGCTCACGGAGGAACTGGAAGCCGAAATGGCCCGGCAAGCCGCGCAGTGAGCCGCACGCGGCCGGCGGCACGGTCGGCGCGCCGGTTGGCGGCGGCCTCATTGGTGTCGCCCGTCGTTCGCTGGATGTGCCCCGCTCCCCCTGTCTGCCGCTCTCCCTAAGGGTCGGACCTGTCTGAAGTGGCGCGAAATCCACGATTTACGACATGGGTTCTTTGCCATGGTGCGTATCGCGGCATATGGAGCTTTTTTGATCAGGCGTTTTGTTTCTGCCAATTTGCCTTCGCCCAAAACCCTGCTGTCGTTTGACATAAATCGCCGAAAATGTGGCAGAATGCCCGAGAGGAACATGCGCCTTCGGTCTTCGGGGCGCAGCGAAAGGGAAGGGCGCGTGCCGCCTGACGCAAAGGCGAAGGCGGAAGCGGAAGCGAAGGCGGAAGCGCCGGCCGCTCGATGCAAAGGGGAGTCATGTTGAACGTCGTGCTGGTGGAGCCGGAGATCCCGCAGAACGCGGGGAACATCGCGCGCACGTGCGCCTGCGTGGGCGCCCGGCTGCATCTGGTGGAGCCGATGGGATTCCGCCTCACGCAGAGAAACCTCGCGCGCGCGGGCTGCGACTACTGGGACGAGGCCGACATCGTGCGCTGGCCGTGCGCCGAGGCGTTCTTCGAGGCGCACGGCGAAGGCGAGCTGCACCTGTTCACCGGGCAGGCGCGCCGCTCGTATGCGGATGCCGCCTATGGCGGGGACGCCTTCCTCGTGTTCGGCCGCGAAAGCCGCGGATTGCCCTTGGGCGTGATAGAGGCGCACGCGGCCCAGTGCGTGCGCATCCCCATGCGCGAGGGCCTGCGCAGCCTCAACGTGTCGAACGCCGTGGCCGTGGCCGTCTACGAGGCCCTGCGCCAACAGGGATGGCCGAACCTGGTGTGAGCGCGCGGACCGGTGGCGCGCCGCGGGTTGCGCATGTGCCTCGCGCGGCCATGGCTTTGCCGTCGGAGCCTTGCGGGTTTCCGGCATGTTTGGGGAACGGCGGCGGGCTTCAGAGCGTTGTTTTAAGAAAACCTGCGAGAACGAACGGCATTCGCTTCCATATCGTGTTTTCCTATGTCAACGCTCCTTTATCTGTGCTGTTTTTGCTTGGGGCTAAGGGGGGTAATGTGAATGGATAACGATAAATTGCAGCTTTTTGAAGATAAGGCAATCCGGGCAGCATGGGATGAGGAAAAGGAAGAATGGTACTTTTCCGTAGTTGATGTGGTCGGTGCTTTGACCGATCAGGACACGCAACGCGGGGCAAGCAATTACTGGGCGAAGCTGAAGCAGCGTCTGAAAGAAGAAGGTGCGGATCAGTTGCTGACAAATTGTCAGCAACTGAAATTGAAGTCGCCCAAAGACGGGAAACGCTATTTGACCGATGTTGCCACAACGGAACAGCTTTTGCGGATTATTCAGTCTATCCCATCCCCGAAAGCAGAGCCGTTTAAGCTGTGGCTTGCCGAAGTAGGCCGGGAACGCATAGAAGAAACCATAGACCCGGAACAGGCGATTGACCGCGCCCTTGAAACCTATTTGAAGAAAGGTTACTCCCGCGAATGGATCAACCAGCGTTTGCAGGCAATCCAAGTGCGAAAGGAATTGACTGACGAATGGCGGGACAGAGGCGTACAAAAAGGCGTTGAATATGCCATACTTACTGACGAGATCACCCGCGCATGGTCGGGAATGACGACGCGGCAATACAAAAGGCTGAAAGGGCTGAAAAAAGAAAATCTGCGGGACAACATGACGACAACGGAAATCGTTTTGAATATGCTCGCGGAAACTTCCACAACCGATATTTCGAAAGAAACAAAGCCGCAAAACTTTGAAGAAAACATACAGGTGGCGCAGCAAGGCGGCGAGGTCGCCGGAATAGCGCGGCAGGCATTGGAGCAACGCACCGGGAAACCCGTTATCACGTCCCAAAACGCGGCGCAACTAAACGCGGTTGTAACGGGTGTGATCGAAGGCGTTGTAAATATGGAAGATGGAAAAGAAAGAACAGACGAAAACAAGGGGTAGAGGCCAAAGCCTGCCGCTTTGATTTGCTCCTGGCTCATGTCGGTAACATAGAATCACCCCTCGGCCTCATGACGGTTTCGTCCGCCATGGGGCTGTCGGGGGTCGCTTTGCCCCATTTTCTTTTTTCGCAGTTCAAACGGCTCGCACTTTCCGTGCTACTACGATTTTTCGCAGAACCGGCACGATTTCGGGGCGCCAATTCGCATGTTTCGTAGATGGCGAAGGCCCGTCTGCTTCCCCATGATGCTTTCCGTCGCATGCCCACGCCGACCGGAAGGCGGGGCTTGCCGGAAGCGAGCCGGGGAGGGGGAGCAGACATGGGAAAGGCGCATGCCGACACGGCATTCGAGGAGCGCGTGGCGGCAATCGAGGGCGTTGTCACGAGGCATCCGCTTCATAGGGAGATCCTTTACAAGGCAATCGGCGGGTGCGCCGAGAACTTGTGCCTTCGATTGCGGGTGCAGCGACCCGCTTTTGGACGCGGGTTGCGCATGAAACGAAATGCCGACGGTCTTGGCGCGCTGGAAGGCGATAGGCGTTACAATGGGAGAGACGCTGTGCCAAGGGGCGCGAACCGCGGAGGTGTGGGCAATGAGGTTGTATCATGGAAGCAACGTGGAAGTGCGGCGCCCAAGGCTGTTCCGTTCGGACAGGCGGCTGGATTTCGGTGCGGGCTTCTACCTGACGAGCAGTTTCGAGCAGGCGGAGAAATGGGCGCGCTTGACGACGAGAAGAAGGAAGCAGGGGATGCCGCTCGTTTCCGTTTTCGAATTCGACGAAAGTCGCACGAGTGGCCTTTCAGTGCTCCAGTTCGATGACGCGTCCCGCGAGTGGCTGGGTTTCGTGGGCGACAACAGGAAAGGCAAGGCCGAAAGCGGCGCTTTCGACATCGTGGCGGGACCGGTGGCAAACGACAACACCATGCCCGTCCTCAGGCTCTTTTTCGCTGGCATCTACACGGAAGACGAAACCATACGGCGGCTGCTCCCCCAAAACCTGAAGGACCAGTACGCGTTCAAGTCGGAAGCTGCGCTTGCGGCATTGCGATTCTGCGAGGTGAAGGCGGTATGACAAGCGTCGAGTCGGACATAAGGAGCTTCTACGACGCCGAAATCGTCGGCATGATACACGAGAAGTACGGGATTCCCCCGAAAGAGGCCCTTTCGTCGTATTTGCGTTCGGAGACGTATGCGATGTTCGTGGATCCGGAACTCGAAATGCTGGAATTCTCTCCTGCCGGCATTTTCGACATGTGGGAAAGCGAGCAGGTGACCGGCGACCCGCGGAACTCCCTGTATCTCAGGAGGGACGAGCATGTCTAAGGAGATGACGTTCTTCATATACCTGCTGGAGAAATACGCCGAGGAAAAAGGCAGGTTGGCAAGCGACGTTTTGCGGCAGTGGGACGCCCTCGGCCTGACCGACTTCTTCTATGACATGTACGAAAGGTATCACAGCGAGGCGCTGGAGAACGCCTTCGAGGACATAGACGCCCATGTTGCGAAAGGTGCGGGATTGAAAGGGGAGGGAATTCTCTGAAGCGTTTGCTACAGCCATTGACTAAGCGCCTCCGCCGCGCCCCCCCGCGCCCGTCTCCGCCCTGTCCCACGCGCCTGCCGCGCCGCGCCCCCGCGCCCCGCGTCCCCGGCCCCGGCACTTGTGAAATTTCGCTTGCGGGGTTCGCGGGCATGATGCGATGCGATAGACTTAGCAACCATGTCCGAGTTGGAATTCGCATACATTGTCTGCAGTGTCCTGTGCTTCGTGATCGCCATCGTGTTCCACGAGGTGATGCACGGGTTCGCCGCCTGGCGGCTGGGAGACCCCACGGCCAAGCGGCAGGGGAGGCTCTCGCTCAACCCGCTCAAGCACATCGACCCCTTCGGCACCGTCATCCTGCCTTTGTGCATGTTGCTCATGAACGGCCCGGTGTTCGGCTACGCCAAGCCGGTCCCGTACAACCCGTCATACTTCAAGGACCCCAAGAAAGGCGACGTCATCGTGGGGTTGGCAGGGCCTGCGGCCAACCTCGCCCTGGCGTTTCTGGGCGCCATGGCCGCGTGGCTTCTGTACGCGCCCGCGCACACGCTGGTGGTGGAGAGCACGCTGTTCAATTATTTTTACCTCATGTTCCTGCCCATGTTCGTGCTCATCAACCTCTACCTCATGTTCTTCAACCTTTTGCCCATCCCGCCGCTGGACGGCTCGTCGGTCCTCGCGCTTTTCCTGCCGAGGAGGCACCTGCCGCAGTACTACCGCGTACAGCGCTACGCGTTTCCCGTGTTTTTGCTGGTCATCGTGGTGGTTCCCTACGTGTTCCACTTCAACCCCGTGAGCGTGTATTTGGACTGGACGGCGGGGAACCTCGCCAACCTCCTGTACCCGTTTCCCGTGGCGTAGGGGCGGCGCATGTCGTACAAGGTGCGCATAGACAGCTTCGAGGGTCCCTTCGACCTCCTGCTGTACCTGGTCAGCCGCCAGAAGGTGGACATCGGGGCCATTTCCATCACGCAGATCGCCGACCAGTACCTCGCCGAAGTGTCGCGCATGCGCGACTTGGACTTGGACGTGGCGAGCGACTTTCTGCTGGTGGCGTCCACGCTGCTGGAGATCAAGGCGGAAAGCCTCGTGCCCCGCGAGCGCACCGGCGTGGACGAGGACATAGCCGAGCTGGCGCCCAGCGAGGCGCGCGACATGCTGGTGGAGCGGCTTTTGACATACAAGCAGTACCGCAACGCCGCCGCGGCGCTGATGGCGCGGTTCGAGGCGGAGGGCCGCATGCACGTGCGCCCGTTCGGGCCGGAGGAGCGCTTTTTGAACCTCATGCCGGACTACCTGAAGGACGTCACGTTGGAGGGGCTTGCGCTCGTGTGCGCCCGCGCGCTGGCGCGCCGCGACGTGTTCCTGCTGGAATCGGAGCACATAGCCGCCAAGCCTCTGCCCGTGGAGGCGCACGTGCGCGCCATCCACCAGCGCATCGCCAACGAGAAGCGCCTGATGTTCTCGGACTTGGTGGACGGGGGCACGCCGGTGGCTGTGGTGGTGGTCACGTTTCTGGCGGTGCTGGAGCTGTACAAGCGCTCCATGGTGAAGGTGGAGCAGGATGCGGCGTTCGGCGACATCGCCATCCGCTACGTCGAAGGCTCGGGCGAGCTTTCGCTTGCAGGCGAGGACGCGCTCACGTCGGTGGGCGACGCGTGAGGGCCGCGGGTGCGCGGCCGCGGCGCGCGGCGGGGTCCCGCCACGGCGCGGCGGTTGCGGCAGGCGCGGCGGATGGCCGCTGGAAGCGCGGGGTGCGCGCCGTCCGGCGGCGCGCGAGAGACGAAAGGCAGTAGTCCATGTTTGCGGGTTTGCAGGAGCATCAGTTGACGGGCGCGCTGGAGGCCATGCTGTTCGTGACCGACGAGCCGGTGGGCACCATCGCGCTCGCCGACATGCTGGAGGTGGAGCCGGCCGAGGTTGAGCGGGCGCTGGTGGATTTGCGCGCGCGGCTGGAAGACGAGAACCGCGGCATCCAGCTGCGCGAGGTAGCCGGCGGCTGGCGGCTGGCCACGCACCCGGCCTACCACGAGCTCATCGAGCGCTACGTGCTCTCGTGGGACACGCGCAAGCTCTCGCAGGCCGCCATGGAGACGCTTGCCATTGTGGCGTACTCCCAGCCCGTCACGCGCGCCAGCGTGGCCAGCGTGCGCGGCGTGAACTCCGACAACTCCATAAACTCGCTGGTGGAGAAGGGGCTCGTGCGCGAGGCGGGCACGGCGGAGGCTCCCGGCAACCCCACGCTCTACGCCACCACGCGCGCGTTTCTGGAGAAGTTCGGCCTGCGCTCGGTGGCCGACCTGCCCGACCTCGGCCAGTTCGCGCCCGACGCCGAGACGCGCGCGTTCATCCGCGAGCGCCTGTCCGCCACGCGCGACGTGCCGCGCCCGGACGGTGCGGACGGCGACATCGCGTCGGGCGCGTCGGGCGGGTCGGACGTCTCCGGCGCCTTCGGCGAGAAGGGCGCTGCCGGCGGGGGAGGCGCCCTCGCGTCCAGGGAGCCGGGCGGCGTTGAAGGCGGGGCTTCCGCGGGCGGCGCGCCTGGGCGGGAAGGCGCGCAGGCGGGCATGCCCGGCGCGACGCCGCTGCCCGGCCCGCAGGCGCTGCTCGCCGACGCGCTGGCGCAGGGGCTCGGCGTGGTGGAGAAGATCGACTTCGATTCCCTCGTGTTCGAGACCGATGACGAATAAGAGGGTTCCGCCGGTCTGCCGGCCGGCGAAACGTGTCGATGCTGCGGCCTTCCGCAGCGCCCCGCCTTGCCGCTTTTTCGCTTGCCCTCGCGTGCGAAGCACGCTCGGCCGCGAAACGCGCCAATTCGGGGCGCTGCGGAAGGCCTCGCTGACGGGAATGAACCTGTGACGGATCAAATGGATGGACGACAAGAGGGGTTAATGCGCCTGCAGAAGTTCCTCGCGCGTGCCGGGGTGGCCAGCCGCCGGGGCGCGGAGGAGCTTATCGGCGCGGGCCGGGTGCGGGTGAACGGCGCCGCCGTGGCGGAGATGGGCACGAAGGTGGACCCGGAGCGCGACGTGGTGGAGGTGGACGGCGCGCGCGTGCTTCCGCCCGCCGGGGAGCGCACCGTGCTCATGCTGCACAAGCCCGTGGGCTACGTGACCACCATGCGCGACGCCCACGCGCGCCGCATCGTGGCCGACCTGGTTCCCTCGGGGCGCTACCCCGGGCTTTTCCCGGTGGGGCGGCTCGACCGCGACACGACGGGGCTTCTGCTGTTCTCCACGGACGGGGAGCTGGGGCATGCGCTTCTGCACCCGCGGGGGCACGTGACGAAGCGCTACGTGGCGTTGGTGGAGGGCGTGGTGGGGCGGCGCGAGGCCGAGGCGCTGCGCCGCGGCGTCGTGCTGGACGACGGCCCCACGCTGCCGGCCGAGGTGGAGGTGCTTTCCGGGCGCGCGGCCGACCTCGCGCGCGAGGCGCTGGTGCTGCCGGAGGCCCAGGCGAAGAAGATGCCGCGCGAGCAGGCGCGCGCCCTGCGCGCGGGATGCGGCGCGGGCGCGGGGGCGTGCTCGTGCGTGCGGCTGGGCATCCGCGAGGGGCGCAACCGGCAGGTGCGGCGCATGCTGGCCTGCGTGGGGCACCCGGTGCTGGCGCTTCACCGCGAATCGTTCGGCCCGCTGGACTTGGGCAGCCTGCCCGCGGGGGAATGGCGGGTTCTGGACGCGGCGGAAGTGGCCGCGCTTGCGAAGGCCGCCGCCGGGGAATGATGCTAGAATGGTGCATGCCGCGCGACGCGGGCGCCCGCGCGGGGGATGGGGCGGTCGCGTCGCGCGGGGCATGGCCGTTGGGCGGGCGCGGGATGCGGGGCTGCGCCGCAGGTGCGGCATGCGCGCCGCCGCGCCGATGCGCACGGGACGCGGCGCAGGTGCCGGGAGGCGCCGGGGAAACGGGAAACGCGAGAGAGAGGCAGCGGGACAGTCATGGAACACGCCGAACACGCGCAGCACGCGCCGTCGGCCGCAACGGGCCAGCACGGGTTCGAAAGCGTGGCGGTGGTGGGGTTCGGCCTCATAGGGGCCTCGTTCGCCGCCGCGCTGCGCGCCGCCCACCCGGACGTGCGGGTGATGGCGGTGGACATCGACGCGCCCACGCTCGACGAGGCGCGCGCACGCGGCTGGGCGCAGGAGGTCTCCGCGCCGGACGGCGCCGCCTTCGAGCGGTTCGTGCGCGAGGAATGCGACCTCGTCGTGTTCGCGGCACCCGCGTCGGTTGCCGAGGAGTGCTTCGGGCGTCTGGCCGCGTGGGGCTTTTCCGGCGTCGTCACCGACACCGCGTCCACGAAGGCCCACATCGCCCGCGTGGCGTCCCAAACCCTGCCGCACCCGGAGAACTACGTGCCGGGGCACCCCATGGCCGGCTCGGAGGTGAACGGCATCGAGGGCGCGCGGGCCGATTTGTTCGAGGGGGCGCACTGGATACTCTGCCCCGACGCCGCCACGCCGGCCGAGCACTTCACGCGCCTGCACGAGCTGGTCACGTCGCTGGGCGCGCGCGTCATCTCGCTGCCGCGCGAGCAGCACGACGCGGCGGTGGCGGTGGTCAGCCACGTGCCGCACGTGGTGGCGGCCGCGCTCGTGCAGCTGGCGTGCCGCCACGCCGACGACCAACAGGCGCTCATGCGGCTGGCTGCGGGCGGGTTCAAGGACTCCACGCGCGTGGCCGCGGGCTCGCCGAAGCTGTGGTGCGGCATCGCCTTCGACAACGCCGACGCGCTTGCCGCGGGGCTTGGGGAGATGCAGGAGATCATCGGCTCGTTCGCCGACGCGCTCGCCCGCGGCGACCGCGAGGGGCTCACCGGCCTGCTCGCCGAGGCCGCCGACGCGCGCCGCGCCCTGCCGGCGGCGTGGGTGCCCTGCACGGAGAAGCTGCTCGAAGTGCGCATCCCCATGACCGACCGCCCCGGCGTGGTGGCGGAGGTCACCACCATAGCCAGCTCGGTGGGCTGCAACATCCAGTCCATCGAGATTGACCACATCACAGAGGACAGCGCCGTGCTTTCCCTCGTGCTCACCGACGAGGGCGACGTCGGTCAGCTTTCCGTGCAGCTCATAGGCGCGGGCTACGCGGTTTCGTTCAGCCCGCTTTCAGCGAAGGAGTACTCCCATGTCGAATGAAGCGAAGGCGTGCATACCGCCGCTCGCCGCGCCCCTGCGCGGCGTGGCGCGCGTCCCCGGCGACAAGAGCATCTCGCACCGCGCGGTGCTGTTCTCGGCCATGGCCGAGGGCACCTCGCGGCTTTCGGGCGTGCTCGACTCCGAGGACGTGCGCTCGTCCATGCGCGCCGTGCGCGCGCTGGGCGCGGAAGTGGACCTGCGCCCGCAGCCCGACGGCAGCCTTGCGGGCACGGTGTGCGGCTGGGGGGCGCGCGGCCCCGCGCAGCCGGACGGGCCCATCGACTGCGGCAACTCCGGCACCACGGCGCGCCTGCTCATGGGCATGCTCGCCCCTTGGGACGTGCGCGTGGAGCTGACGGGCGACGCCTCGCTGCGCACCCGCCCCATGCGCCGCATCACCGCCCCGCTCATGAAGATGGGCGCGCGCTTCGAGCCGGCGGGCAGGGAGACGCTGCCCATAACGGTGTGCGGCTCGCGCGGGCTGCGTGCCGTCTCCTACGACGCCCCCATGGCATCGGCCCAGTTGAAGACCGCGGTGCTTCTGGCTGGCGTGTACGCGCGGGGCACGACCACGCTCGTGGAGCCCTCGCCCTCGCGCAACCACACGGAGCTCATGCTGCCGGAGTTCGGCGTGCCCACCACAGCGGCCAACCGCACGGCGAGCGTGACGGGGCCGTGCGTGCCCCGTGCGGCCGAGGTCGCGGTTCCGGGCGACCCGTCCTCGGCGGCCTTCCTGGTGTGCGCGGCGGCGCTCCTGCGCGGCAGCGACCTCGTGGTGGAGGACGTGAGCCTGAACACGGCGCGCATCGGCTTCGTGCGCACGCTCGAACGCATGGGCGCCGACGTGGAGCTGCGCCACGAGGGGGCGGAGGGCAAGGAGCCCTACGGCTCCATTGCGGTGCGCTTCGCGGAGGGCCTGCGCGGGTGCGAGGTGCTGGCCGACAAGATAGCCTCCATGGTGGACGAGATTCCGGTTTTGGCCCTCGTGGCGGCGCATGCGCGCGGCGTGACGGTGTTTCGCGAGGTGGGCGAGCTGCGGGTGAAGGAAACCGACCGGCTGGCGGCTGTGGTGGAGGGCCTTGCGCTTCTGGGCGTGGACGCGTGGGAGGACGGCAACGACCTGTACGTGGAAGGCCAGCCCGGCCTGGCCGTGCCCCCCAACGCCGCGTTCGACTCGCACTGCGACCACCGGCTCGCCATGACGTGGGCGCTCGCAGGGCTTGCGGGCGGCGTGCCCGTGACCGTGGAGAACTTCGACTCGGTGAAGATAAGCTATCCCCGTTTCCTTTCCGACATGCAGAGGTTGGCGCAATGATCATAGCCATAGACGGGCCCTCGGGGGCCGGCAAGTCCACCGTCGCGAAGGCGGTTGCCAAGAAGCTGGGTTTCTCGTGCCTCGACACCGGGGCGATGTACCGCGCCGTGGCGTGGCAGGCGCTCGCCGACGGCGTGGCGCTCGACGACGACGCGGCGCTGGGAGACGTGGCGCGCACGCATGCCATAGCGTTCGGCCACGTGGAGGGCGACCCGGTGCCGCGCCGCGTGTCCATAGGCGGCGTGGACGTGACCGACGCCATCCGCACCGCCGAGATCGACCGGGCCGTCAGCCCCGTGTCGGCGGCGCCTTCCGTGCGCGAGGCGCTGGTGGAGCAGCAGCGCCGCATCGGGCGGGCGGGCAACTACGTGGTGGAGGGGCGCGACATCGGCACGGTGGTGTTCCCCGAAGCCGAGGTGAAGGTGTTCCTGACCGCCTCCGACGAGGAGCGCGCCCACCGGCGCGTGCGGCAGAACGTGGACCGCGGGGTGGGCTCCATCGACTACGCCGAGGTGCTGGCTGACCTGCGTCGCCGCGACGCCGCCGACTCGTCGCGCGAGACGTCGCCCTTGCGGCCCGCGCCCGACGCCGTGCACCTGGATTCCACCGGGCGCTACATAGAAGACGTCATCGACGGGATATGCGAACTCGCGGCCCAGGCAAAGGCGGCGGAGCCTGCGGCCCAGGCCAAGGCGGCGCGGGGCGTTCCGGCGTCGCAGACCGTTCGGGAGTCCGAGGAAGCGCGCCCCGCACGCGACGGAGGCCCGCAGGAGCAGGATGCGGCGCCGGAACGTCCTGCGGCGGAGGCTTCTTCCGCCGTTCGTGGAACGGTGGAACCCGAATGAGCCTGTTTCTGCCGTACAAGGAGATGTGGGACATGCCGCTTGGCGGCACGGCGCCGGGAAAGCAGGTGCCGCACTGGGCGGGCAACTTCCTGTGGGCGTTTCTTTCGGCCCTGTTCAAGGTGCTGTTCCGCTACCGGGTGGACTGCCGGGAGAGCCTGCGCGCGTTCGACGGCAAAAGCGGCGTGGTGGTGGTGGCCAACCACACGTCGTTTCTGGACGTGGCGTTCATGTACCTGGCGGCGCGCCCCTCGCAGTGGGTGCGCTTCATGGGGCGCGAGAGCCTGTTCGACAACGCGCACGGCCTGGTGGGGCAGATCCTCTCGCGCGTGGGAGCGTTTCCCGTCAAACGGGGCGAGGCCGACCGCACGTCCATCAAGCGCGCGGCGCGCATGCTGAAGAACAACGAGGTCGTGGGCATCCTGCCCGAGGGCACGCGGCGCAACAAGGGGTCGCTCGTGCCCGAAATCCATTCCGGCGCCGCGTTCGTGGCGAAGATGGGGCATGCGCCCATCCTCCCCATGACCGTGCGCAACGCCGAATACGTGAAGCAGAAGGGCAAGTTCTTCCGCTTCCCCAAGATAACCATCGAGTACGGGGACCCCGTCCTGGTAGGCGACTTCGACTTCCTCCCGAAGGAGGACCGCCTGGAGGGCTGCACGTGGTACGCCATGCGCGAGTGCTTCGCGCTCTCGCAGCGCGTGCCTCGCGAGCAGGTGGACATGCGCGCGCTGTTCCCGAACGGGCGCGACTTCACCGAGACGTTCGCCGCGCACCCCATCCCCGCGCACACCTCGGCCGAGGTGGCGGCCGCGGCGGCCGCGAAGGCGGCGGCCACGGAGGCGGGCGGCGCTGCGGCGGGAGGCGGCGCCGCAGTCCCGGCGGAGGGCGGCGTGGCAGACGCGGCGGGCGATGCTGTGTCCTCCGCGGCGGCGGGCGGCGCTCATGCGCCCGGAGGGGAGGGCGCATGAAGGTGGTCCGTGCGAAGCACGCCGGCGCGTGCTACGGGGTGCAGCGGGCGCTCGACATGGCCTACGCGGCCATTCTAGACGGCGGGGAAACCTACACGCTCGGCCCCCTGATCCACAACCCGCAGGTCGTTTCCAGCCTGGAGGCGCAGGGCGTGCGCGTGGCGGAAAGCGTGGCGGACGTGCCCTCGGGCGCCGTCGTCATACGCAGCCACGGCGTCACCCCGCAGGTGCGCCGCGAGGTGGACGCGCGCGGCCTCGAGGCGATAGACGCCACCTGCCCCCACGTCGCGCGCGCCCAGAAGGCCGCCGCCGATTTGGCCCGCAGCTGCGGGCAGGTGGTGGTGGTGGGCGAGGCGGGGCACCCCGAGGTGGAGGGCCTGGTGGCTTGCGCGCGCGAGGCCGGCGGACAGGTGTGCGTGGTCGCCTCGGGTGCGGACGTGCCCGAGGGGCTGGCCGCGCCGGTGGGCGTGGTGGTGCAGACCACGCAGACGCGCGAGGCGCTCGACGACGTGGTGGCCGCGCTTGCGGCGCGCGGCATCGCCCCGGAAGTGAAGAACACCATCTGCTTCGCCACGCGCCAGCGCCAAGAGGCCGCGGCGGAACTCGCCGCGCAGGTGGACGCCATCGTGGTCATCGGCGGGCGCAACTCGTCGAACACCACGCGCCTGGCCGACATCTGCGCCGCCGCCTGCGCGCGCACCCATCACGTGGAGGCTCCCGGCGAGCTGGACCCCGCATGGTTCGAAGGCTGCGCGACCGTGGGCGTGACCGCCGGCGCAAGCACCCCCGAAGAGCACATCCAAGCCGTCGTGGAACGCCTGGAGGCGCTGTAGGGGGCGGCTTGTGGAAGCAGCCAGTGGAAAGACCGGGGCCGTTCGTATAATGGCCCACGCCAATGCCGGAAGGGTGGTCCCATGACGTACCAGCCGCCGTTTTCCCTGAACGATGCCATTGTCGAACTCGTTGCGGCGATTGCCCAAAAAGTCGGCCACGTGGAGGCGGGTGGGCATTATAGCCGCAGCCCGAGGCTTCGCAAGGAGAACCGCATCAGAACCATCCATTCGTCGCTTGCGATCGAAAACAACACGTTGTCGCTCGAGCAGGTGACGGCGGTTGTGGAGGGCAAGCATGTGGTTGCACCTCCGAAAGACCTGCTGGAGGTGCAAAACGCAATTGCGACTTACGAGGCCTTGGAATCCTTCGATGCCCTGTCGGTCGAAGATCTGCTGAAAGCCCACCGCATGCTCATGGGCGGGCTGGCGAGCGAAGCAGGCCGTTTCAGGAGCGGTAACGTGGGGGTCTTCGACGGTGACCGCCTGGTGCACGCCGGCACTCCTGCGGCCTATGTCCCCGAGGTCATGGGGGATTTGTTTGCGTGGCTTCGTTCGGCATCGACCCATCCCCTCGTCGCTTCGTGTGTGTTTCATTACGAGTTCGAGTTCGTCCACCCGTTCCAAGACGGCAATGGCCGCATGGGACGTCTGTGGCAGACGCTGATATTGAGCAAGTGGAATCGCATTTTCGCGTGGTTGCCTGTGGAATCGCTGGTGAAAGACCGTCAAGACGACTACTACGCCGTTTTGGGCCGTTCGGACCATGCGGCCGATTGCACCGAGTTCGTCGAATTCATGCTTGGGACGATTTCGGCTTCCCTCGACGATGCCATTGCCCTGCCAGGGAATGACGGTATAAATGTCGGTATTAATGACGGTATGAATGGCCGTGGGAATTTCGCTGCGGCGAACGAAGCCACGCAAACGCGCGAGCGCCTGCTCGTTCTCGTGGGCGAAAACCCGACCATGACCATTGCGCAAATGGCTTCGGCTCTCGGTTTGGGCAAAAGGCAGGCGGAGCGTTTGGTGTCGGCGCTCGAAAACGAAGGGCGGCTCGTCCGCATGGGTGCCCGCCGCAACGGCCGCTGGGAAGTACGTTAGGGAATGGTTGTGCGCGCCTTTTGGGGACATCTTGCCTCCGCCGGGGAACCGCCCCTGCTCCTGCGCGGGGCACTGCTTCGGGATGAAGGCGCCCGCGAAAGGAAGAAAGACGCCCTCAAGGCGCTCGCCGGCATAGGGGAGGGCCCCTACTCCCATTTGTCGGACGAAGAACTGAACGCGATTTACCTGAGCCGGCATGAAGGGCGTTCTTGTTGCCAAGTTCTCCCCTCACGGGTTGATCGCCCATTTGAGGTGGAATCTGGTGAGTTTCTAACCTGCCCGCATGGGCGGGCTTTTTGCGTATGGCAGGCTTGCGAGTTTCGAAGGATTCCATGAACACCTATCCCACGAAAGACATCGAAGGCGCTGCGGCTGCGGCCGTGGCGCAGGGGGCCGCCGCCCGCGCGACGGCGCCGCAGGAGGGCGCCGCGGCCGCGTCTGCCGCGCCGTGCGCGGACGGCTTTCGTGGCGCGCCCGTCGCCGGGGTGGAGCCTGGCAGCCCGGCCGACGACGCGGGCTTTTCCGCGGGCTGCCGCATCCTGCATGTGGACGGGCGCCCCGTGCGCGACCTCATAGACTGGCGCTGGCTTTCCGCCGACGACGTCCTGCGCGTGGGCTACGTGGACACGGACGGCGACGTGGGCGAGGTGGAACTCGAGCGCGAGGAGGGGCAGGGCTGGGGCTTCGCGTTCGACGGCGCGGTGTTCGACGGGGTGAGGCAGTGCCGCAACGCCTGCACGTTCTGCTTCATGCGCCAGCTGCCCCGCGGCATGCGCCCGTCCCTCTCGCTGCGCGACGACGACTTCCGGCTGAGCTTCCTCGCAGGCACGTTCGTCACGCTCACGAACGTGACGCCCGAGGACGAGGCGCGCATTCTGGAGCAGCGCATCTCGCCTTTGCGCGTGTCGCTGCACGCCGCCGACGCCGCCGTGCGCCGCCGGCTCGTGGGAGCGCACGCCGCGCATGGCCTCGCCGTGCTCGAGCGCCTGCTGGACGCCGGCATTCAGGTACACGCGCAGGTGGTGCTCGTGCCGGGCGAGAACGACGGGGCGGTGCTGGAAGACACGCTTTCCTGGGCATACGCGCGCCCGGGCATCCTGAACGTGGGCATCGTGCCGCTGGGGTTCACGCGCCACCAGCGCCGCTTTTCCCGCAGCTTCAACGACCCGGCCGACGCGCGCGGCGTGCTCGACGCCTTGGCGCCCTTCCAGGCGCGCGCGCTCGCCGAGCGCGGCACGCCCTGGGCGTTCGCGGCCGACGAGTTCTACCGCAACGCCTTCGGGGAACGCCTGCTGGAGCACCTGCCGCCTGCGGAGCACTACGGCGACTTCGGCATGTTCGAGGACGGCATCGGCATCGTGCGCTCGTATGTGGACGACTGGCGCGCCGCGCACGCCTCGGGCGCGGCTGCGGACTGCGCGGAGGCGCTGCGCGCGGCGGGCGTGCGCGCGCGTTTCGTGGTGGGCGGCGCCATGCAGCCGCTGCTCGACCTGTTGGTGGCGGAAAGCCCGCTTGCGGGCGCTTTCGCGCCCCTCACGGTGGAGAACGCCTTCTTCGGCGGCAACGTGGACGTGACCGGGCTTCTGTGCGGCTGCGACATGGCGCACGCCATCAACCGCCTTGGAGCGCGGGAGGGGCGGGGTGGCGCCACGTGCAGTTCCGCAGGAGCCGAAAGCGCCACTGGCGCTTTCGCGCGACCTCGGGACTGTTTGAGCGACTGGGCGCCACCCGGACCCCCCGCGGCAGGGACGGAGGGATCCCGCGACCTTTTCCTCGTTCCCCGCGTGGTGTTCAATGACGACGGGCTCACGTTGGATGACATGAGTTTGAAGGATATGGAAAAGGCCGCGGGCGCGCCGCTTGCCGTGGTATCCTGTAACCCATCGGAATTCCTGCCGGAAATCGCCGCGCTCGCGCGCGCGTCGGCGCGCCGGCCTTGAGGCGCGCGCGTGCGGGAATCCGCCCTGCGCCAAAACGGCCGCGCGCGGCCCCGACCATAAAGGAACATGCCATGCCCTTGCCCATAGTAGCGGTGGTGGGACGCCCGAACGTCGGCAAGTCCACCTTCGTCAACCGCATCGCCCAGGCCGACGAGGCCATCGTGCACGAAATGCGCGGCGTCACGCGCGACCGCTCCTACCACGAGGCCGACTGGAACGGCGTCCACTTCACGCTCGTGGACACGGGCGGCATCGAAATGGGCGACGACGACCGCTTCCAAGGGTCCATCCGCGCGCAGGCGTTCGAGGCCACGCGCGAGGCGGACGTCATCGTGTTCGTGGTGGACGCGCGCACCGGCATCAATGCCGACGACGAGGAAGTGGCGCGCATCCTGCGCAAGGCCGACAAGCCCATCTTCCTGGTGGCGAACAAGCTGGACACGCCCAACAGGCTCGACGAGATGTGGGAGTTCTACCAGCTGGGGCTGGGCGACCCGTGGCCGGTTTCGGCGCTGCACGGGCACGGCACGGGCGACCTTCTGGATGAGGTGGTGAAGAAGCTGGCCGAGGTGGAGGTGCCAGGGGAACCCGACGCCGAGCCGACCGTGAACGTGGCCATCATCGGGCGCCCGAACGCGGGCAAGTCGTCGCTCACGAACCGGCTGACCGCGAACGAGCGCTCCATCGTGTCGGACGTGGCCGGCACCACGCGCGACGCCATCGACACGCGCGTGGAGCACGACGGGCGCGTCTACACCATCGTGGACACTGCGGGCCTGCGCCGCAAGAGCCAGATAGACGAGGACGTGGAGTACTACGGGTTCGTGCGCGCCATGCGCGCCATCGACCGCGCCGACGTGGCGCTGCTGGTGATCGACTCCACGCTCGGGCTCACCGACCAGGACCAGCGCGTGGCGGGCTACGCGGCCGAGCGCGGCTGCGCCATGGCCATCGTGCTCAACAAGTGGGACTTGGTGGAAGGCCCCGAGGCCAAGGCGGAAATCCGCGAGCGCATTGCCGACCGCATGACCTTCGTGGGCTACGCGCCGGTGGTGGCCGTGTCCGCCCTCACGGGCAAGAAGGTGGAGCGCATCTGGGACGTCATCGACCAGGCGTTCGCGAACTTCGGGCAGACCATCCCCACCAACAAGCTGAACACGTGGCTTGCCGGCATCCGCGAGACGGGGCACACGGTGAGCAACGGCAAGGCGGTCCTGCGGATGAAGTACATGACGCAGACCGGCACCCGCCCGCCGCACTTCACGTTCTTCGTGAACCGGCCCGACCTGGTGACCGACAATTTCGAGCGGTTCCTGGAAAACCGCCTGCGGGCGAGCTTCGACCTCTCGGGAACGCCCATCGCGTTGAAGTTCAAGAAGAAGGACTAGGAGGCGCGCCATGGATGCAGCAGGCCTTTCGGCATACGGACCGCTCGCCTATCTGGTGCCGGGCATCGTCCTTTTCGCCGTCGCGTTCCTTCTGGGGTCGATCCCGTGGGGAGTCGTCGTCTCGCGGCTGTTCTACCACACCGACATCCGCCAGCACGGCAGCGGCAACATCGGCACCACGAACGCCCTGCGCACCATGGGCAAGGCGGGCGGCGCGGCCGTGTTCGTGCTCGACTTCGGCAAGGGCGTCGTGTCGGGCCTGCTCGCGCTCGCGACGCTGTGGTTCTTCGTGCCGGGAGGCGGCCTTGCGCCGGGGGCGGCGGTGGGCACGTACCACGACTACCTCGCGGTGGCGTTTCTGGGATGCGTGTGGGGGCACATCTTCAGCCCCTGGCTCAAGTTCAAGGGCGGCAAGGGCATAGCGGTGGCCGTGGGCTGTTTGTTCACCACGTTCGGCTGGGCGGGCGCGTGCCTGGAGCTGCTGGTGTTCATTGTGTGCGTGGCGGCCACCCGCTACGTGTCGGTCGGGTCGCTTGCAGCGGCCGTGGCCTGTCCCTTCTTCGCGCTGTACTTCTTCTGGGGCGACTGGCTGGCGTGGACGTGCTGCCTTCTGGCGGCGCTGACCGTCATCTGGGCGCACCGCGGCAACATCGCCCGCTTGCGCGCAGGCACCGAGAACCGCATCGGGTCGAAGAAGGAGAAGGGGAGGGAATAGCTTCGCCCCATTGGCAAGGCGAGGGTGCCGGCGGGAGGCGCCGGGGGCGCCCCGCGGGCACAGGCCGCCCGGGGCGGCGCGTCTCGCCCGGGGCGGCGGCTTGGGGCCGCGCGGCAAGGCGGCGGAAGGAGAGGCATGAGGGTCGCGGTCATCGGCGCCGGGTCGTGGGGCACGGCGCTGGCGCAGGTTCTGGCGGGCAACGGGCACGAGGCCGTGCTGTGGGCGCGCAGGGAGGAAGTGGCGCGCGGCGTGAACGAGGCCCACCGCAACCCGCGCTACCTTGCGGACGCCACGTTGCACGCGTCCGTCACGGCCACGCTCTCGCAGGCCGAGGCGCTTTCCGGCGCGCAGGCCGCGTGCGTGGTCACGCCCTCGAAGTACCTGCGGGAAACGGCGCGCGGCCTCGCGCCGCTTCTTGGCGCGGGCACGCGGGGGGAGGGCCTTCCCATCGTGGTGTGCTCGAAAGGCGTGGAGGAGGGAAGCGGCCTTCTTCCCATCGACGTGATGGCTGACGTGCTGGGCGCGCGCGGGCGCTTCGCGGTGCTCTCCGGCCCCAACCACGCCGAGGAGGTGGTGCGTGGCGTGCCGGCCGCCACGGTGGTGGCAAGCCCCTCGCTCGATGCGGCGCGCCTGTTCCAAGACCTTTTTGCCACCGAGGCGTTTCGCACCTACACGAGCGACGACGTGTGCGGCGTGGAGCTGTGCGGTGCGTTCAAGAACGTCATCGCCATTGCGGTGGGGCTGTCCTACGGCATGGGGTTCGGCGACAACACGGCGGCCCTGCTGCTGACGCGCGGCCTTGCCGAGATGAGCCGGCTGGTGGTGGCCTGCGGCGGGCAGGCGCTCACGTGCATGGGGCTGGCGGGTGCGGGCGACATGGTGGCCACCTGCATGTCGCGCCATTCGCGCAACCGCCGCTTCGGCGAGATGCTGGCCGCGGGGGGCACGCTGGCCGACTTCGCGGCCAAGACGCACATGGTGGCCGAGGGCGCCGTCGCCTGCAAGTCCGTCGCGCGCCTGGCCGAAGAGCGGGGGGTGGAGCTGCCTATCGCGCAGGTGGTGCGCGGCATCGTGTGGGAGGGGCTGGACGCGCGCGCCGCGGCCGAGGCGCTCGCCTCCCGTCCCTTGACCACGGAATTCCACGGGCTGTGAGGCGCCGCCGCGGCGCGTTGTCGCGGGAGGCGTGGCTGCGGCGGCCCGCCTTTGCGGGAGGCGAAGCTGCGGGAGGCTCGCCCCGCCTTGCGCCGCGAAGCCGCGGAGCCCGCCTGCGTTTCCCTGTCCGCTCGCTTCCGCGCCGCCGCGGCGCGGTGTCGCATCCACTCCCGCGCGGCCTGCGCTGCCGTGCCGCCCGCTTTGGCCTTGCGCGCATTGTGCCCGCAGCTTCCGCTCCCGTGCCTTTCTGACGCCCCGGCATCGACGCGGTGACCGTGGGTTTACCGAACGGGCCCGCGCACGGCCGCACCCCCGCGCATGGGGTAAGGTGTTTCCTGCCCGCAGCCGGCGGCGCCCGTGCCGCCGGAACCGGGAAGGAAAGGAGCCTTCACATGCCAGGCATAGCGAACCCGTTCGTGGCCCTCGTGCCGCGCACCATGACGAAGCAGGAGCTCGTGCAGGCCGTGCGCATCGAAATAGCCGGCGAGTTGGAAGCCCAGCTGCTGTACGAGTCCCATGCGGCGGCCACCGACGACGAAGTGGCCCGCGAGGTGTTCCAGGACATTGCCAACGAGGAAAAGGAACACATGGGGGAGCTGCTCGCGCTGCTGCAGTACCTCGACCCCGCAGAGGCCGACCACATGGCCGAGGGCGTGGGGGAGGTCGAAGGCATGATGGAGGACCTCGGCATCGACCCCGCCGCTGCGCAAGGCGTCATGGGATCCGTGATCCGCGACGACGACGGCACCGGGCAAGGGCGGGAATCGGGCCGGGAAGGCGGGGACTAGCCGCCGAACGCTACCCATCCGACCATCCGAGGCCCGTCGTCTCGTCTCTCGTGTGAACCCCCCCTCTCTCTCAACCTTTCGACGGGCCGTGTGCATGCGCGCCCTTCCCCTTCTCCTCAGCGCGCACTGCGACGCCTCTCCTGGGACCCCCCATCCCAGGGGAGGCCTTTTTGTGGGGGCGCGGATGCGGGTATGCCGGCGCGGACGGGGCTGGCGCTTCGCGCCGCCGCGCATGCGGCCGGAGGAAGGGACGGGGATCAGGAACGGAGGCGGGGACGAAAATGGCACCGAAGGTCGATTTTCGTGCGCCTTCCAATGTCTTTGCAGCGGCCGTTCGTTTGCGAACTGGGGTTTTGTGGGGGAAGATCTCCCTTTTTCATCCGAGGGAGTCGGAGAGGCGTGCGATTCTGCACGAAAACCGGAATCCAGTGCCACTTTCGCGTGCTCCGCGCGGCGTCAGGCCTCGGGCGCGCCTTTCCCTGCCGGCTCTTCCAGCTTGGCCAGCCGCACCGCGCCCGTCCACCGCGCCGCATGCGGCTCCACCAGTCCGGGCTTGAACGCCAGCATGGTCACGGTCATGTCGGCGGCGAAGCAAGGGCGCGCGGCGGCGCCGGTTTGCGCGTTCAGGCCGCTCGGCACGTCGATGGCCACGGCGAAGGGGGCGTCTTTCGCCTTGCGGGGAAGGCCCCGCCCCTCCCGTTCCGCGCGTTCGTGCGCTCCCCGGGCGTTCTCGCGCCTGCGGTGCCGCCCGCGACCTTTCCCGCGCCTCCCCTCGAACCGCCGTCGGTTCGCCGCGCGTATCCACCCGGCGCAGGGCTCGCGCACTTCGGCGCCGGAAAAGCCGGTGCCCAGAAGGGCGTCCACCACGCCCGCCGCCATCTCCAGCGCGCCGTCCACCACGTCGGCGTCGGGCGCCACCAGCACCGTGAGCGGCAGGCCGAGCCGCGCCGCCTTGGCAAACGCGTTCTGGGCTGTGGAGCGCGCCGGCTCGGCGTGCAGGCGTTCGGCCACGTCGGGGGTCAGAAGCGTGACGGGGTAGCCCGCCTGCGCCAGAAGGCGCGCGGCCACCCAGCCGTCGCCGCCGTTGTTGCCCGCGCCTGCCAGCACCACGATGGGGGAGGGGTCGGGCACCCACGTGCGCACGGCGTCGGCCACGGCTGCGCCCGCCCGCTCCATGAGTTCGGAGAGCGGCGTGCCCTCCTCGGCCAGCCTCCGTTCGAGCGCCGCCACCTCTGCCACGCCCAGCACGCGCCGCCGGTCGCGTTCCCGCTCCACGCCGGCGCAGGTCATCACGCGGGTGTTGCTCAGAAGTCCGTTGAGCATCACGAAGGGGCGCCTGAAGGCGGCGGAGCGGAAGGCGCGCACCGCCAGCGTGACGCCCCACAGCGCCATGAGCGCGAGCCACGCCCACGCGAGTTCCTGCTGGTGCTCGGCCAGAAGCACCGCGAGCGCGCCTGCTTCCGAGGCGGTTTCGGCGTCCAGTCCCGCCAGCCCGAAGAACAGCGCGAAGGGCGCCCAGAGAAACAGGAACAGAAGGCCGTAGCGCCCCAGGTACTGGTACCATGCGGCCTGCCGCGCGTCGGGGCGCACGATGCGCAGGCGCAAGAGCTTCTGCCCGGGCGTCTGGCCGCGGGTGGCGGCGGGCACCGCGACGAAGAACAGCAGGAACGCCGCCGCCGTGCACGCGCCCGCGAGCGCGCCCTCCGGCAGCCCGCCGCCGGCCACGGACGCCGCGCCGGCCGGGCCCGCAAGCGCGCGTGCCGCCGAGGAAGCGACGGCTGCGCAGGCCTGCGCGATGGCCGCGTCGATGAAAAACGACAGCGCGCGCCGCGTGACGCCGGCATGCACGCCGGCCTCGCGCGCCTCGGCGTTCACCAGGCGCATGTCGGGCAGCACGCGCAGGACGGGGCCCACGAGCCAGAACCCCGCCATGGCGCCGAGCGTGTTCACGATGAGGTCGTCCACGTCGAACAGGCGGTAGGGGTGCTCGTAGAGGCCCAGAAGCCCGGTCAGCTGCAGCGTCTCGAACGAGAGCGTCAGGCAGAACCCCAGCAGGAGCACCTGCCACCAACTGCGCCGGAAGTAGTAGCGCAGGTACATGCCGAAGGGCATGGTGAGCAGCAGGTTGAAGAACGCCTCGTAGACGGCGGGCGTGCGCGCGAAGCCCAGCCACGAGGCGGGGTCGGCGGAAATGCGGGCCGTCTGCGCTATCTCGGAGACGAAGTGGAAGGGGACGAGCTGGGGCGTGGCCGCATAGGGCACGAAGGCCGTCCGGTCGGCGGGCAGGGGCAGGAGCACCAGGAAGTAGGCGCACAGGAGGTAGAAGGCGAACGAGTACACCACCAGCGTGCGCAGCCAGGGCACCGAGCCGAACTTGCGGTACTGATAGACCAGGTACGGCAAGGTCGCCAGCGCCGCAAGGAACGGGAAGGCGATGGCGGCGGCGAGGATGTTGTCCACGTAGACGCTCACGGTGCAAGCTCCCTTTGCTCCATTTCCAGAAGGGCGCGGCGCAGGCGGGCGGCCTTGCCGGCTCCCAGGGGCCGACCGTCCGCGCCGACCACGCGGTGGTCGGGCACCAACACGCCCGCGGGGTTCTTGTGCACGGCGGCGCCCACCGCGCGGTAGGAGCCGGGCCTGCCGAGAGCGCGCGCCAGCTGGGCGCTTGTGCGCGTCTGGCCGTAGGGCACGCGCGCGAGTTCGTCCCACACGGCGCGCTGGAACGCGCTGCCCTGCAGCGAGAGCGGCACGTCGAAGGCGCGGCGCTTGCCTGCGAAGTATTCCAGAAGCTCGGTGGCCGCCTGGTTGGAAAGCGCGCTCGGCCTGCGCTCGCCCTCCAGGGCCACGTCGCCGAACGCCACGTCCGTGACGCCTTCCGCGCACGCGCGTATGGTTATGGGGCCGTAGGGCGTGCGGTAGGCGAAGTGCGTCGGGGCATCGGGAGGCATGGCGACCTTCTTTCCGGGAAGCGGCGGGGGTGCGCCGCGCGGGGCGGCGCACGCGTACATTATAGGGCAGGCCGCCCCGTCCCGGCGCCGGCGTGCGGGCGCAGGCGGGCAATTTGTTTTATTGGCACGCCCTCGCGCCTGCCGGATGCCGCCGCGGGCCGCTTGCGCTAGAATGAAGGCACGGCCGCAGGCGGGCGCGCATGCGCGGGGCCCGCGGCGGGTGCCGCAGAGGCGCGAGGGCGTGCGGCGGGTGCCGCAGGGGCGTCTTGGGGCCTGCGGCGGCAGGCGGGGCGCGCATGCGCGGCCCTCCTGCGTGCAGAAGCACGGGTTTGGCTCGTTTCGGAAGGCGGGATGGCATGTTTGAGCCGCTGCAGATTGCGCCGTCGATTCTCTCGGCGGACTTCGCGAAGCTGGGACGCGACGTCCGGCTCGTGGAGGAGGCCGGTGCCGGCATGGTGCACGTGGACGTGATGGACGGGCATTTCGTGCCGAACCTGTCCATGGGCGTCCCCGTGGTCAAGTGCCTCAAGCGCGCCACGTCGCTGCCCCTCGACGTGCACCTGATGATCGACAACCCGCTCGTGCAGCTGCCGTGGTTCCTGGATGCCGGCGCGGACTCGGTGACGCTGCACGTGGAGGCGTTCGATGCGCCCGAGGACGTGCATGCCGCGCTTCGCCTCGCGCGGGAGGCGGGCGCGCGGGCGGCCTTGAGCATCAAGCCCGCCACGCCGCCCGAGGCGCTCGCCCCCTTCCTCGCCGGCGTTGACATGGTGTTGGTCATGAGCGTGGAGCCGGGCTTTTCCGGGCAGGGCTACATCGAGGGAAGCGAGGCGCGCGTCGTGCGCGTGGCGCAGCTTGCCCGCCAGGCGGGCGCGCGCCCCCTTCTGCAGGTGGACGGCGGCATCGGCCCGAAGACGGCGGCGCGCGTGGCGGCGGCGGGGGCCGACGTGCTGGTGTGCGGCAACGCCGTGTTCGGCGCGCCCGACCCCGCCCGCGCGCTGGCCGAGATAGCCTCCATCGGCAACGCCGCCCGCGAGCGGGCGCTTGCCGCCGGAGCGGATGCGCGGGAGGCCGCCGCGGAGGACGGCTGCGACCGCGCAGGTGCCGCCAGCCAGGGCGTCTCGGGCGCTCCGGGAGCGGGCGTTCCCTCCGGCGCGGAGGCGCAGGGGGCCGCCGCGGGGCGGGGAGTTCCCGCCGGCGCGCCCGGCCCTGCGGGACGGGGAGGCCGCGGCGCATGAAGGAGTTTTCCGCCGGGGAGTACGTGTACCTTGACTGGGCGGCCACCGCGCCACTTTGCGAGGAGGCCGCGCGCGCAATGGAGCCGTACCTCGCGCCCGGGCGCGCGAACGTGGCGGCGGGCGCGAACGCCAACTCGCTGCACTCGCCCGGCCGCGCCGCCTTCGCGGCGCTGGAGGGCGCGCGCCGCTCGATAGCCGCCGACCTGCATGCCTCGCGCGCGAGCGAGATCGTGTTCACGTCGGGCGCCACCGAGGCCGACAACGCGGCCCTTCTGGGCCTCGCGCGCGCGGCGCTGGAGGCGCGGCGGCGGGCGGGGCGGCCCGCGCGCTCCCCGCAGGTGGTGACCACGGCCATCGAGCACGAGGCGGTGCTCGCGCCCGCCCGCGCCCTCGAGCGCGAGGGCTTCCGCGTGCGCCGCCTCGCCCCCGACGCGCAGGGCTTCGTGGACCCGCGTGCCCTCGAGGACGCGCTCGACGGGGACACGGTGCTGGTGTCGGTGCAGATGGCGAACGGGGAAGTGGGCAGCGTGCAGCCGGTGGCCGAGCTTGCGCGCGCGGCGCACGCGGCCGGCGCGCTCTTCCACACCGACGCGACGCAGGCGCTCGGCAAGATGGACATCGACCTGCAGGCGCTCGGCGTGGACGCCGCGTCGTTCTCCGCGCACAAGGTGGGCGGCCCGAAGGGCGTGGGCGTTCTGTACCTGCGCGCCCGCACGCCCTTCGACCCGCTGCTTCTGGGCGGCGGGCAGGAAGGGGGGCGGCGCAGCGGGACGCAGAACGTGTGCGGCGCGGTGGGCTTCGCCGCCGCCTGCCATGCCGCGTGTGCCGACGCCGCGCAGGAGGCGGAGCGGCTGCGGGGGCTGCGCGACTTCCTGTACGCGCGCCTCGCGGGCGAGGCGCGCGTGCGCGCCACCGTGGACGTGGGGCGGGGAAGCGCCGATTTCCTTCCCAACATCGTGCACGTGCTGGTGGACGGGCTGGAAAGCCAGACGCTCGTCGTGCGCTTCGACGAGCTGGGCTTCGGCGTTTCGGGAGGGTCGGCGTGCTCGTCGTCCGACCTCGACCCCAGCCACGTGGTGCGCGCGCTCGGCGTGCCGCGCGAGCGGGCGCTCGGCGCGCTGCGCGTGTCCATGGGGCGCCTCACCACCGAGCGCGACGCGCAGGCGTTCGCGAAGGCAATGGAAACGGTTCTGGATTGGCGGTAGGGAATGGAACTTGTCAACACGCATGCGCACACCGGCCTGTGCGGGCACGGCGAGGGAACGGTGGACGAGCTGGTGCGCGCGGCCCGCGCGGCCGGCATATCCACGCTGGCGGTGACGGAGCACTACCCGCTCACGCCCGCTTTCGATCCGTTGGCGTACCTGTCCATGCCCAAGGAGAGCATCGGGCGCTACCTGCGGGAGCTCGAGGACGCGCGCGCGGCCTACCCCGACATCGAGATCGTGTTCGGCACCGAGCTGGACTGGCTGGGCGACTACGAGGACCGCGCGCTTTCCGCGGAGGACTTCGCCCCCTTCGCCTGCGTGCTGGGGTCGGTGCATTTCGTGGACGCGTGGGCCTTCGACGACCCGGCTCAGCGGGACCGGTGGGACGAGCCGGGCGCGGCCGACGTCATCTGGAGGCGCTACTTCGAGACGTGGTGCGACGCGGCCGCCTCGGACGCGCCCTTCACGGTGATGGCCCATCCCGACCTCGCCAAGAAGTTCGGCTACTACCCCTCTTACGACCTGGTGCCGCTGTACCGGCAGGCCGCCGAGGCCGCCCGGGCGGGCGGGCGCATGGTGGAGGTGAACACGTCGGGGAGCTACTACGCCTGCAAGGAGATGTTCCCCGCGCCGGCGCTGCTCGTGGAGTTTCGCCGCGCGGGGGTGCCCTGCACCGTGGGCACCGACGCGCACGTGCCGGCGAACGTGGCGCGCGACATCGCGGCGGCGTACCGCCTGATGGCGCAAGCCGGTTATGAAACGGTAACGGTCCCGACGCACGACGGCGACCGGCGAAGCATTACCATCGACGTGTGACGCGCGCCGGCCTGCGCTGCGGGCCGGGCAGTGCGCGGGCGCGCCGGCGGGTTGGCGGCGGGCGCGTCCCGGGCGCATACGATACGCTATAGGAGGTTCGAATGACGGCTACGAAGAAGAAGCAGGAGGCGCTGAGCAGGCGGGCCTCGGGGCCTTTGTCCAAGCCGGTTTCCACGTGCACGGTGGGCGCGCTGGAGGCGGCGCTCCTGTCCAAGGTGCCCGCGGCCGACGCGGAGGACTGGGACCGCACGGGCATGACGGTGGGCGACCCCGCGCGGCTGGTGGAGAAAGTGGCGGTGGCGCTCGACCCCACGCCGGAAGCCGTGCGGGAGGCAGCCGCGCGCGGCGCCAACGTGCTGGTGACGCACCACCCGGCGTACCTGGAGGCGCCCGAGGCGTTCGGGCCCGCCCAGGCGTTGCCCGCGCAGGCCGGCTCCGTGGTGTGGGCGGCCGTGGAGTCCGGCGTGGCGCTGATGGCGCTCCACACCGCCCTCGACGTGAACCCCCGCGCCGCGCGCGTGCTGCCCGACCTGCTGAACCTGTCGTTCAAGGGGCAGGTGCTCGTGCCCTTGCCGGGTTCGCGCCGCAAGGGCTACGGGCAGGTGTGCGCGGTGCGCGGCGAGGACGGCCCGCTGACGTTGGGGCAGCTCTCCGCGCGCTGCACGTCGGTGTTCGGGCGGGCGCCGCGCGTGTGGGGCGACTTCTCGCGCGTGCTTGCGCGGGTGGTCACGTGCACGGGGGCGGCGGGCGGCGTCGCGCGGGAGGCCCTGCGCGCGCAGGCCGACTGCCTGGTGTGCGGCGAGGTGAAGTACCACGACGCGCTGGCGCTTTCGCAGGCGGGGCTTTGCATCGTGGACGTGGGGCACGACACCAGCGAGCTTCCGCTGGTGGCCGTGCTGGCCGAGCTGGTGGAGGAAGCGGGCATCGCGCCCGGGCGCATCACGGTCATCGACCAGCGCGAGAACTGGCAGTATCCCGAGTCTATTCGGGTGTAGCGCGGGCGGCGCGGCCCGGATGCGGATGCGTCCGGGTGCGGCCCGCGTGAAGCGGCGGCGCGGACGCGCGGCCCGGCGCGGCTTGGCGCAGGCGGGGCGCAGACCGGACGTGGCCCGGACATGGGAGACGGACCTGCGCGCGGCGCGCGGCTACGGCGGCGCGTTGCGGCGCAGGCGGGGAAGCGGAGAGAGGGCGTTCATGCAGGCACGACAGGAAGGCTTGGCGGCTCTTTTGCGGCTGCAGCAGGCGGACATGGACATCGCGCGGGTGCGGCGGGAGCTTGCAGGGCTTCCGCAACGCCGCGTCATCGTGGAGGCACGCGAGAAGCGCCGCGCCATCGAGCAGAAGCGCGAGAAAGTGGCCGCTCTGAAGGAAGACGCGGAGCGCAAGCTGGCGGGCGTGGGCGAGGAAGACGCGCTGCTGGCCGGGAAACAGCGCGCCGCGCAGGAGGCCATCGACGCCGCGAAGGGCGACTACCGCAGCGTGGAGGCGCGCACCAAGGAGATGAACGGGTTCGCGAAGCGCCGCGCCACGCTGGAGGCCGAACTGGACCGGCTGGGGGCGGAGCTTGCCCGCATCGGCGAGGTGGAGGCGCAGGTGGCTTCCGCGCTGGTCGCGGTGCAGCGCCAGGAGGACGAGGCCACGGCGGCGTTTCAGGAACAGGGCGGCGCGCTCAAGAACGACGAGGCGCGCGGAATGGCCGAGCGCGCACGCATTGCCGAGACGCTGCCGGCGGACTTGCTGGAGGCATACGAGAAGACGGCCGCGCGCACGGGCGGCGTGGCGGTGGCGCTTTTGCAGGGCAACGCGTGCGGCGCGTGCCGCGCCACCATCGAAGGCGGGCGCCTCATCGACCTCAAGGCGAGCGCGCCGCTGGGAGTGTGCCCCGCCTGCAAGCGCCTGCTCGTCATCGTGTAGCCGCCGCAGGCGCGCGCAAGGCGCGCCTGGCGCACCCTGTGGGGCGGGTTCGGCTGGATGCCCGTCCGTTCGCCCCGCATCCTGCGGCGCGCGCTGGCATTCGGAAACGACATTGGGTATGGGGATTCGAGGTTTTGGGAGGCGGCCATGGCCGAACTTTTGCGCAATGCGCCCTACGAGGGGCCGGGAAGGCTTTCGGGAGAGGGTTTCGAGGACGAGGGCGGCAGCTACGAGCTTGCCGTGAGGGAGCATTTCGACGCCGCGCACATGCTGCCGGGATACGACGGGCCCTGCCAGTACCTACACGGCCACACGTGGGACGTAGAGGTGGTCGTCGCCGGCGAGGAACTTGACGGCGTGGGCATGCTCTACGACTTCAAGGACGTGAAGCGCGACCTGCGCGCGCTCCTCGCGAACTTCGACCACCGCTGCGTGAACGACGTGCCGCCCTTCGATAGGCTCGCCCCCACGGCCGAGCACATGGCGCGCGTGGTGTTCCACGAGCTTGCTGCCACGCTGCCCGCCCACCTTCGCCTGAAGGAAGTCTCCGTGTGGGAAAGCCCCGCCGCGAAAGTGACCTACCGCAGGTAGGGGTGCCGGCGTCCTTGCAGGTTGTCTGCGCCGCCGCAGGTTGGCGCAGCAAGTCAGCGAGAAGCCCCCACGTTCCGAAGATGCCCCGTCATGCGGCCGAGCGTACTTCGGTACGCGAGGGCAAGCATGAAAGGGAGCAGATTCGGGACGTGGGGGCTTCGCAGCGTCGATCCGTTTCGCTGGCCGTAAGGCCGGCGAAACCCGTTAGGCGCGCTCGACCTTGCCGGCCTTCATGCAGCGGGTGCACACGTTGGCGCGGCGCACGCGGCCGTTCTTGTCCTTGATGGTGATCTTCTGCACGTTGGGGCGGAACACGCGGTTCGTCACTCGGTGGGAGTGGCTGATGCTGCGACCGGCGACCGGGTGCTTACCGCAAATCTCACATACCTTCGACATCTCTTATCAACTCCATGTACGTCTCGGTTGAAACCGCTTGATGACAAAAAAGCCCTAATACTATACCATAAGGGCACAGGCGTTTCAAAGAATTTTTCGTGTATTATGAACGTGCCCCCAATCAGGTGCGTTACCCCTCTGAAGCCCCTTGCGCTATACTGCATGGGCAAGGAGTGCGCCTGCGCGGCGCGCCTGCACGCGTCGGGCTGCATGGGCGATAGGGCGTTCGGCGGCGAGGACGGCGCGCGCCGCGCAGGCGCGCACGCCGGGTTGCCGGGAAGGCCCTCTCCCGCGTCGCGTGCCGCATGCGCCTGCGGAAGTCTTCCGAGGACGCTTCCCGGAGCGCGCCCGCCGCACGCATGCCGCGCGTGTGCGCCCGCATCGTGAAAGGACTGCTATGAGCACAACGGTATCGGGCAACCTCCACGTTGCCAACGACGTTCTGGCCGACATGGTGGGCAACGCCGCACTCGAATGCTACGGCGTCGTGGGCATGAGCGCGCCCACCGCCGCCGACGGCATTGCCAAGATACTGCCCGCCTCGCGCCTGCGGCGCGGCGTGGTGGTCACGGCCACCGACGCGGGCATCCACGTGGAACTCTACGTGGTCATAGAGTACGGCACCAACATCAACGCGGTGTCGCAGAACCTCATCGACCAGGTGACCTTCGTGCTTGCCGAGTACGCACGCGTGCCGCTCGACGGCGTGGAGGTGCACGTCCAGGGGATCAAGGTGCGCAAGTAGCGCGCCTGTGCGAAACGAGAGACGGGCGCCCGCGGCTGGAAACGGGGAAGGGCCGCGCCCGCGCCGAAGCTTCCAAAGGAGACCGAAACCCACCATGCCAACTACCTATACCGCCAACGACCTCCTCAACGCCCTGGCGGCGGCAAGCAAGACGCTCGGCGAGCGCAAGGAGGAGATCAACCGCCTGAACGTGTTCCCGGTGCCCGATGGGGACACCGGCACCAACATGTCGCTCACGTTGCAGACCGTTGTGGAGAACCTAGCACAGCTGCCCATCGGCGCGGACGGCGCGGAAATTCGCAAGGCGATCACGACCGGGGCGCTCATGGGCGCGCGCGGCAACTCCGGTGTCATCACCTCGCAAATTTTGCGCGGCCTG
>CAJFUR010000032.1 GCA_904420215.1 uncultured Eggerthellaceae bacterium | reverse complement strand
GGAGAAGCAGGGATTCGAACCCTGGATGCCCTTGTGGGGCATACTCACTTAGCAGGCGAGCACCTTCGGCCTCTCGGTCACTTCTCCGTTGGGCAAGAATGAATCATACCCGAGAATCGCGCATCGTGTCAATGAGCCAACGACATTTCCCGCTGCGATTTGCGGCGCCGCCTGCGCGGCACGGCAATTGGACGCTGGATGCGGTCGCGGGAGGAAAGGTTGCGGCAACTTGCTCGAAAGGCGTGGCAGAGGACGCAATTTCCGGGTATGATTGCCCTTTCGGCGTGCGGGGCGGCTCGAACAGGAGAAGGAGGGTGCATGCTGAGGATGTCGGACGCGCGGATCGACGGCTTCATTGCCGAGGACGTGCCCTACGTCGATTTGACGTGCGCGGTTCTGGGCATTGGCGAAGAGCCGGGCGAGATGGAGTACTACACGCGCGAGGACTGCGTGCTGGCGGGAGGCGAGGCCGCGCGGCGCGTGGCGGAGAAGCTCGGGTGCACGGTGATGTCGTGCGTGCCCGATGGCGAACGCGTTTCCGCAGGCGAAACGTTCATGGTCGTGCGCGGGCGCGCGCTTGACCTGCACGCGGCGTGGAAAGTGTGCCTGAACCTGTTCGACCACCTGTCGGCAGTGGCCACCAAGACGCGCGCCATGGTGGACGCGGCGCATGCGGAAAACCCGCACTGCGAGGTGCTGACCACGCGCAAAAGCATGCCGGGTGCGAAAGACCTGCTCACAAGCGCGGTCATGGCGGGCGGTGCATTCCCGCACCGTCTGGGCCTGTCGGAAACGATCCTGGTGTTCGACCATCACCTGACGTTCTTCGGCGGGTTCGACGCCTTCGTCGAACAGTTGCCACGCATCAAGGGCCGCTGCATCGAAAAGAAGCTGTTCGTGGAGGCCGACGCCGAGCATGCGTGCGTGCTGGCCCGTGCAGGCGTGGACGGCATCCAGTTCGACAAGGTGCCGGTGGAAGAGCTTGCGCCGCTCGTTCGAGAGCTGCGCGGCATCGACCCCCATCTGACGCTCATTGCGGCGGGCGGGGTGAACCCGGGCAACGCGGGGGCGTATGCCGCCTGCGGGGTGGACGGCCTTGCAACCACGGCCCCCTTTGCCGCCAAGCCGCTCGATATGAGCGTGCGCATGCGCGTGCTTTGAGGGGTTCGGCGGCGTGGCGGCAAAAGACTCGTGATTGCAGGACTGCTCTATGACCCCTGCAGCCTTTGCATTTCCTACGGTTCTGCGCGCTGCCCTTGCGGATAGTTGCCAGTTCGCCGGCTCTGTATCCGCCTATTTTTCCCTCACGGGCGGTGGCGCACTGCTTCCGCCCGTGCTACAATGCAAACAGTCGGTGCCCCGCCAAGCCGGGCGGCATCGGTTGTTGGGTTAAGCCGGTTTACCTTGGACGGGGGAACCGGCTTTCTCCCTTTTCCAACACCGTTCGCCTACTCCTCCCTCGCCAGATCGACGATGGCAACCACCACAGTCAGCAAAGCGCAAATCGCGATGACAGTCTGGGCGTCCATGGCACACACCTCCTTCCGGAGATGCCGCCCGGCAGGATGCGGCGACGCACCGACTCCATTGTAGCACGAAAGTGCTGCGAAATGAAAGGAGCATTATTGCCCAGACATCAATCGATCGGCTTCTCAGTGAAGTAGACTTATCAGTCTACTTCACTGCGTTTGCAGCAAATATCGTTCGACGGGTGGAAGAAGACCATCTACAGAGACTTGGCATGCGGATACGCGAATGCCGTTTGGAACAGGGCTTGTCGCAAGACAGGCTTGCGCTCATGATCGGCAGCTCCGAAGGCAAGGCGTACATATCGCGTATCGAGCTTGGGAAATCCAACGTGAGCATCAACGTGCTGTGCCGCATAGCGTGCGCCCTTGACGTGAAAGTCCGCGACCTCATCGACTTCTAGGCGGCAGGCCGGAAAGCGTTGGCGCCGGGACGTTCGAATGTGCTCACGACCTCTTTTTTTGCCGGAGGGGCCACTCGGCGGCAAGCGTCAGTTGCGCGGCGGCAACAACCATGGGGGTTGAGCCTGCGGCGACGCATGGCGGCGGTTTGTTGCGCATGTGCTCAGGCCGCGAACGAAAGCGCCCTTCCTGTCGGATCGGATTCTGTTTCGCGCAGGATGCGCGCGATTTGCTATGATGGCGGCACAGGTTTTCGAAGACGAACGGACGCATTCATGGGCATATCTGTTGCTGGCAATTCCGCATTTTCGAAACGCTCCCTGCAAGTGGCCGGGTGCGGCGGCTCTGCCGCGCATGCGTCCACTTGCCCCACGTCCGTCCGCCTCGCGCCCGCTCGAGCCTCGCACCCAGCGCATCCCGCGTCCGCACCCTCCCGCGTCCCGCGCCTTGCGCGCTCTGCGTCCGCTTGTCGCCCCACGTCCGTCCGTCTCCCGCGCCCCGCCCTTGCGTTGCTGTTTGCGCTCGCGTTCGCCGCCTGCGCGCTGCTTTTGGTGGCAGGCGCGCCCGACCGGGCGTTTGCGCGTTCCTACACCATGCCGAAAGTGGACATTACCGCCGAGGTGCAAACGGACGGGTCGCTGCACGTCGTGGAATCGCGCACCTTCGAGTTCGACGGCGACTACACGGCGGTGTGGTGGACGTTCGAGGGCCTTCCGGGCAACGCCGAGCTGCAGGTGAACGGGGTGCGGCTGACCACGCCCCAAACGGCCGAGAACGGCGAGGCTCCCATCGACCTGTCCAGCGTGCCGTTCCGGAGCGCCTGGCGCGACTCCGGTGGGCCGGGCGAGGACGCCTATTCGGTGGACGAGGTGTGGGACACCGTTTACGTGTTCTTCGACGCCTCGGACGAAACGCTGGTGGTCACGCTGGACTACACGGTGGTGAACGGGGTGCAGGCGTTCAAGGACGTGGCGGAAGTGTATTGGAAGTACGTGGGCGACCAGTGGGAGGAAGCCTCGTCCGACGTGTCGCTGGCGCTCACGCTGCCCGTGCCGCAAGGCGAGCAGGTGGTGCCCGGCGAGAACGTGCGCGCCTGGGGGCATGGCCCGCTCGACGGCACCGTGACCGTCAATGCGGACGGCACCGTCAGCTACGAGGTGCCCCGGGTGAGGGCGGGGCAGTACGCCGAGGCGCGCGTGGTGTTTCCGGTGGCGTGGCTTTCCAACCTGCCGTCCGGCGACGCGCGGGCCCACCGCGACGAGCTGCGCCTCGAAACGGTGCTTGCCGAGGAAGAGACGTGGGCCGACCAGGCGAACCGCCAGCGCACGCTGTCGCTGGGCTTCGTCATTGCGTGTGGCGTGGCGTGCGTGGCGCTTCTGGCATGGGCGCTGCGCACGTACTTCAAGCACGGCAAGGAGCACGCCCCAGACTTCACCGGCGACTACTGGCGCGACGTGCCGGACCCGTCCGTCCCGCCGGCGGTGATCGGCCGCTTGTGGCGCTGGGACCGCGAAAGTGCCGACGACTTCACGGCCACGCTCATGCACTTGGCGCACGTGGGCGCGCTGCGCATCGACAAGGGAAGCTACCCCGACCCCGAGGGCGACATGGTGGACGACTACTACCTGACCCTGCAGCCGGCCGTGGCGAACGCCCTGACCGACCCCATCGACCGCGCGACCGTGGACCTGCTGTTCCGCGACATTGCGGAAGGGCGCGGCTCCCTGTGGTTCGGCAGCATCCAGAAGTACGGGGAAGACCACCCCCAGGAGTTCGTTGACGCCATGGACGCGTGGCAGGGGCTGGTGTCGGCGGAAACCAACGAGCGGGACTTCTTCGAACTCAAGAGCAAGCGCCTGCAGACGCGCATGTTCGGGGCGGCCGTGGTGCTGGTGGTGCTGGGCATTGGGTCGTTCGTCCTGCTGGAGAACTTCATCCAGTTGGTGTTCATGGTGCCCACCGCCATTGCGCTGGGCGTGATAGCCAACTACATGCCCCGCCGTACCGTGCGCGGCAACAACCTGGTTGCCAAGTGCAAGGCGCTGCGCAACTGGCTGCGCGACTTCTCGTCGCTCGACGAGCGGCCCCCCACCGACGTGAAGGTGTGGGGCGAGTTCATGGTGTATGCGTACCTGTTCGGCATAGCGGAGCAGGTGATTGCGGAATTGCGCGTGCGCGTGCCCGAGCTGTTCCAAGACGGGGCGGGGGTGTACGGCCCGTCCTACGTTCCATGGTGGTTCTGGTATGCGCCCGGGCACGGCATGTCGGGCAGCGCCATGCCTTCGGTTTCCAACATGCTGGAAACGTCGTTGGCGAACACGGTTTCCACGGCGCAGGCGGCCATTTCGGGCGCAAGCGGCGACTTCAGCAGCGGCGGGGGCTTCGGCGGCGGCTTCTCCGGCGGCGGGGGAGGGGGCTTCGGCGGAGGCGGCGGCGCCCGGTAGCGCGGCGGCGGGCACCGGGCGCACGGACCGCGCGGGGCGCGGGCTGCGGCTTCGCGCATGCGGCGGCGCGCCGGCGGGTTCGCGGCGGCATGCGGCAAGCGAGTGCATCGAAAATGCCGCATCTCCTGCCATGCCCCGCCACGCTCCCGTCGCGCCTTGCCGCGCGCCGGGGCTTGCAGATTCCCTGTGCGGCGCCTGCGGCTTGGCGTATAATAGGCCGCCATGGTTGCCTTGCAGAACATACCGGTGGGCGTTTACAAGCTGCTTCTGGTGGTTGCCACCATCATTTGGGGTTTCAGCTTCGTCGTCATGAAAGACGTGGTGGGCGTGCTGCCCCCCGCCTGGCTTCTGGGCATCCGCTTCGTGGCGGCCGGCCTCATCCTGCTGGCGGTGCTGTGGCGGCGCGTGCGGCGGGCGTTCTCCTCGAAGGCCCTGATGGCCGGCATGCTTCTGGGCGTGTTCGACTTCTCCGCCTTCTGGGCGCAAACCGTGGGGCTGGAAAACACCACGCCGGGCATCAACGCGTTCCTCACGGCCACCTACTGCGTCATCGTGCCGTTTCTGTGGTGGCTCGTCGCACGCAAGCGCCCCACGGTGTTCAACGTGGGTGCGGCCGTGCTGGCGGTGGCGGGCATTTGGCTGGTGTCGTCCAGCAGCTCGGGCGAGACGTTCTCGCTGGGCCTTGGCGAGGGCATGACGCTTCTGGGCGCGCTTTTGTTCGCCGTGCACATCGTGTTCGTGTCGAAGTTCGCCAAGAAGCACGACGTGCTGGCGCTCACCGTGTTCCAGTTCCTCACGGAGGGAACGCTGGGCTGCCTGGTGGGCGCGGGCTTCGAGGCCCTGCCCCCGCTTTCGGCCATCACTCCCACCCTAGTGGCGAGCATGGCGTTTCTGGCGGTGTTCGCGTCGGTGGTGGCGTTCGGCATCCAGAACGTGGCGCTGGCCTACGTGCCGCCCGCGCAGGCGTCTTTGTTCCTGAGTTTGGAGTCGGTGTTCGGGGTGCTGTTCTCGGTGCTGCTGTATGGCGAACAGATAGGGCTTCGCCTGTTGGTGGGGTTCGCGCTGATATTTGTTGCTATAGTGGTAAGCGAAACGTTTCCGCTGAAGCGCGGCGCGCCCAGAGCGCAGCGCGACGCGGCGCGGCAGCGGGCAGGCGACGCCGCCATGGCGAAGGAGGCACCTCATGACGCAATCTAGCGGATCTGGCGAGCGCAGCAACATCGTGCTCATCGGCATGCCGGGGGCGGGCAAGTCCACGCTCGGCATCGTGCTGGCGAAGATACTGAACTACAACTTCATCGATGCGGACCTGGTCATCCAGAACCAGTGCGACAAGACGCTGCAGAAGCTCATCGACGCGTGCGGCCCCGAGGGGTTCATCCAAGTGGAGAACCAGGTGCTGAGCGACTTGACCGCCGAGCGCTCCATCATTGCGACGGGCGGCTCGGCCGTGTATTCGGACGAGGCCATGCGGCACCTCGCGGAAATAGGGCGCGTGGTGTACCTGCAGATTTCCTACGACGAGCTGAAGAAGCGCCTGCACGATTTGCAGGAGCGCGGCGTGGTGCTCAAGGGCGGCATCGGCATGAGCCTGCGCGAGCTTTACGACGAGCGCAAGCCGCTCTACGAGCAGTACGCCGAGACCACGGTCAACGTGGACGACCTGTCCATCACCGCCGCCGCCCGCAAGGTGGCCGACGCGCTGCGCTAGCGGGCGGCCTGCCGGCGTTCCAGAAACTGCGCGATCACTTCCACCGTGCCTTCGATGCCTGCCATGGCGCTGTTTACGCACAGGTCGTAGTTGCTGGCAAGGCCCCACTTCTGATCCGTGAAGTAGCGGTAGTAGCTGGCGCGTTCCTTGTCGGTGCGCGCAATGCGTGCGCGCGCCTGCTCCTCGTCCAGGGAATTGCGGCGCATGACGCGCGCCACGCGGTCTTCCATGGGCGCGCTCACGAACAGGCGCACGAGGTGGGGGTATCCGGCAAGCACGGAGTCCACGCAGCGCCCCACGATGACGCAGGGGCCTTCCTGTGCGAGGGAGTGGATGAGGTCGATCTCGGCGGCGTGGATTTGGGCGAGGGGGTGCCCGTCCGACCCGGAAAGGAAGCGGTTGGGGCTGAGCAGAAGGCGGCTGAAGGGCTTCTCGTCGAACGACTCTATGGCTTCGTCGGCAAGGCCGCTTTTCTCGGCCAGGCGCTTGAGCAGCACCTTGTCGTAGTAGGCATAGCCAAGCCGCTCGCTCAGCCGCTCGCCGATCTCGCGCCCGCCGCTTCCGTATTCGCGTCCTAAGGAAATGACCACGTTGCCGCAGGCGGGGCTTCCGCCCGGCAGGGTGTCTCCGCCGGGCGCGTCCGCCGCCCCGTTGCCCTCGGCCCGGGCATCCTCGGCGGGCGCAGTGCGTGCGGCGGATGCGGCGCCGTCCACGGCGGCGGGAATCCGGTCGTCCGGTTGCCCGGATGCGGGGGACGTTGCGGGCGCGTGCGAATGTCGGGGGTCGTGCTGCATGGCGGTTCGTGCTCCTTCGGGACGGTTTTTCTGGCAACGCCGAAGCGACGTTGACGATTATTGTAATGGGTTGCCCAACGGGTCGATGTGGAGAATAAATAAGTTTCCTTACTATTAGCACATCCCCTGATGCGGCAGGAATATACTAAGCAGGCTTAGTATATGACGAAGGAAAAGGAAAACGGCACATGCACGACGCGAAAGCACAGCACCCTGGTTCGACGTCCCCTGATTCTGCGAAGTCCGGACGGCCTGCGGCTCCGGCTGGCGAAACCGTTCCCGGAGGCGCCGCCGCGGTTGCGGCAGGCGCCGGGACCGCGGACGGCGCCGCTTCCGCTCCTGCCCCTGCCCCGGCGCCCGGGCCGCACAAGGGCAACACCGACCGCATGGGCACCGAGCGCATCGGCAAGCTGCTTTTGGAATTCTCCATCCCGGCCATCATCAGCATGGTGTTCAACTCACTGTACAACGTGGTGGACACCGCGTTTCTGGGGCATGCGGTGGGCGACGTGGGCATTGCGGTGACCACGCTGGCCTTCCCCGTCATGACCATCCTCATGGGCTTTTCCATGCTTGCGGGGCAGGGCGGCAACGCGCTTGCCGCCATCCAGCTGGGCGAGGGCAAGCGGGCGCGCGTGGAACGCACGCTGGGCAACTCGTTCGTGTTGCTGGTGGTGATAGCGGTTCTGGTGATTGTCGCGGGAACGGCCTTCATCGACCCGCTGCTGGCGCTTGTGGGCACCACCCCCGACCTCTATGCTCCCACCAAGGCGTTCGTGCAGATCATCTGCTTCGGGTTCGTGTTCCAGTCGGTGGGCATGGGCCTGAACAACTTCCTGCGCACCGCCGGCAAGCCCCAGATGGCGCTTTACACCATGGTGTTCGGCACGGTGATGTGCATCGTGTTCAACTACCTGTTCGTCATGGTGCTCGGATGGGGCATCGAAGGCAGCGCGGGCGCCACCATCGCCGGCCAGGCATGCGGCATGGTGCCCATCGTGGCGTATTTCGTGGGCAGCAAGAAGGCGGCCTTCAACTTGCGCCTTTCGTGCTGCAAGCCGGATTTCCCGCTGATGGGCAAGATACTCAGCCTGGGCGTGGCGTCCTTCGTGATGCAGATTGCCTCCACGGCGGTGTCGGTGGTGCTCAACCAGCTGCTGGCCATCTACGGCGCGCAGGACCCCATGGGGGCGGCCGGGGCGCTTGCGGCCATTGGCGTGGCGCAGAAGGCGGCGGGCTTCGCCATCATGCCGCTCATCGGCCTCATCATGGGCGCGCAGCCGCTCATTGGCTACAACTACGGCGCCCGCAACTGGTCGCGCGTGCTGAAAACGCTCAAGTGGGCCAGCATCTGGGGCGTGGGCATCGGCACGTTCTTCTGGGCGCTTTCGCATCTCATTCCGGTGCAGATAGTGGGGCTGTTCGGCGTGGTGGGCGAGCTGGAGGGCTTCGCCGTCACGGCGTTGAAGATATACACCATCATGTTCCCCTTGGTAGGCTTCCAAATTGTGGGGTCGAGCTACTTCCAGTCCAGCGGCCAGCCCTTGAAGGCGGCCATTCTGGAGCTGACGCGCCAGATCATCTTTCTCATCCCGCTGTACTTGCTGCTGCCTCCCATGGCGGGGCTGTTCGGCACGACCAGTTTGGTGATGATCACCGTGTGCGTGCCGGTGGCCGACCTGCTTTCCATCGTGGTCACGGCGGTGTTCGTGGTGCGCGAGGTGCGCAAGCTGCGGAGGATGAGGAAGGCCGAGGGGAACCGGAAGCCGGGGCGCCTTGCCGAGGCGGAACCGGCCGTTGCGACGCTGCCGTAAGGCGGGCGGACTGGCAAGGGAGGGGGCCGGCATGGACGGCGACAAGGCTGGAGAGTCCGGAAGGTTTGGGGAAAGCGGCACGTGCGGCGGGGATGCGCGCGCTGTGGGCGGAGCGGTTCCGGACACGTGCGGCATGCGCCCGGATGCGCCATCCGCACGCGACGCATGCCCGGATGCGCCGTCCATGCACGACGCATGCCGGGACGCGCCGCCTGCACGCGACGCCCATCCGGACGCGCGCGGCGCGCACTCGAATGGGCGTTTGCTCAGCGACGACAGCCTCATGCGCGAAATGGCGCATTTGAACGCCGTCATTGGGCGCAACGCGCGCAACGAAGGCGGCGTGTGGGGGCTGCCGGGGGCCTTGGCTGTTCTGGCGGGGCACGAGGTGGCCATGGAAGAGGGCTTCGCGCCGCGTCTCATGTCGCAGGTGGAGGTGGCGCAGGCCATGGGCATTCGCCCGCAGTCCGTCGGCGCGCTCATCTCCCAGCTGGAAGAGGCGGGCTTCGTTTGCCGCGTTCCGCACGAAGGCGACCGCCGGGCGCACCTCGTTGCCCTGACCGACAAAGGCCGCGAGAACGCCCAGGCTGTGCGCGAACGGCAGCGCGTCTTTGCCGAAAAGGCGCTTGCCTGCCTGACGGTGGAGGAGAAGACCCAGTTGACGAACCTTGTCCTGAAACTGAACGCCGCCCTGTCGTAGCGTTGCGACAGGACGGCGTTCTCGTTTGCCCGGATTCCGGCGGCAGCGCCTCGGCAGGCGGCAGCGCCCCGGCGGCGGCAGCGCCTTGCGCGCCGCCCGTTTGCCGCCGCTTGCCCGCTGCGCTAGTGCACCGGAACCGTGTCCGGCTCGTCCAGCGGGTCGAGGGGCGGCGTCTTCCAGTCCTCCGCATCGGAGGGGCGAGGCTGCATGGCGTCCTCGTTGCCGCCGGCGGCGTCGAGCCGCGCGAAGAAGCTGCGGGTCTCCTTCACTACGATGCCCGAAAGCGCGACGAGTGCGATGATGTTGGGGATGGCCATGCAGGCGTTGAAGATG
>CAJFUR010000031.1 GCA_904420215.1 uncultured Eggerthellaceae bacterium | reverse complement strand
CGAGAAGCCTGAGCTAAGCGGCCTTCGCGCCGTGTGCGAAGGCGACGAGGGGCTGAACGGCTAGGCGGCCGCCACGGGAAGCCGTCAGGTTGAACCTATTCGAAAACCGCGTACAGATCGTCGGCGCGGAGGATGAGCACGTCTTCGCCGTCCACCGTGATCTCGGTTCCGCCGTACTTGCCGTAGATCACCTTGTCGCCCACTTTCACGGGCACGGGCACGAGGTTGCCGTCCTTGTCGGTCTTGCCGTCGCCCACGGCCAGCACCACGCCGCTCTGGGGCTTTTCCTTGGCATCGTGCGCGAGGTACAAACCGGACGCAGTGGTCTCTTCCGCCTCATCGGCCTTGATGATGACGCGGTCGCCCAATGGTTTCAGATTCATGACGCTGCCTTCCTTTCGTCCGTCTCTTGTTCGAAACTGGCATTCGCACATTCGACTATTTAACCACTCGAAACTTGCGAGTGCTAGCACTCATTGGTTACGAGTGCTAAACAAGACGTAATCATAGCATCGCCGTCAACGAATGCAAGCGTTTTGAAGATAATCTCAGTCAATGGGACTTAGATTTTACCGAATCGCCAAATTTCCGCCACATATGCCCCACCTGTCTTGAAGCGCAAGGCAGGCGAACGCTGCGCGTCAAAACATTGCCATGGGCGACCGTGGAAAAGTCGCCCCTGCCCAACCGGGACTTGCCGCATCCAGCCAGCAGGCACGCTCTCCGGTTTCATCGCAACGCGGTGCGTTTCGCACCTGGAATCCGCCCGTTTTTGATTTCCGTTATTTTTCGGCTAAAATACAAGAAATTCGTATTTTTGCCGAAAAGCGAGAAGCGAGGTGCACATGCACTACATAGAACGCGACATAGAAGCCCTCGTTGCCGAAACGGCGAGCGAGTATCCCGCGATTCTGGTCACGGGGCCCAGGCAAGTGGGCAAGACAACCATGCTCGAGCATCTGATCGCCCAGCAGGAACGGCCCTTCGAGAAAGTCTCCCTGGACGACCTTTCCTTGCGCTCCCTTGCCGTGAACGACCCGGCCATGTTCTTCCAAATGCACAAACCCCCCGTGTTCATCGACGAAGTCCAATATGCCCCGGGGCTTTTCGTCGAAATGAAGAAGATGATCGACTCCGGCGCGAAACCGGGTTCCTTTTGGCTGACGGGCTCGCAGCAGTTCCGACTCATGGAGCTGTCGGGCGAATCGCTGGCGGGACGCATTGCGATCCTGCCGCTTTCGTCGCTGTCCCAACACGAGTTGCACGGGAAAGGGACGGGCACGCCATTGTCGCTGCATTTGGAATCCCTGCAAGAACGCGCCAACCTGTTCGCTCCGGCAGACGTGGGCGCAATGTTCGCACGCATGCGCAAGGGGGCCATGCCGGCAGTGAACGCGGGGGCGCGGTCGAACCTCGCCGTTTTCTACGGCAGCTACGTGCAGACCTACATCGAACGCGACGTTCGCCGCTTGCTGGGCAACGTGGACGTCCTTGCGTTCTCCACGTTCATGACGTCGGTTGCCGCCCGCTGCTCGCAGATGCTCAACGTCCAGTCCATCGCCGACGACGTGGGAGAACGCCCCGAAAAGGTGAAAGCGTGGCTTGGCGTGCTGGAAAAGTCGGGGGTGATCTTCTACCTCCATCCGTACTCGAACAACCAGCTGAAGCGGACGGTGAAGGCGCCGAAGCTGTATTTCCACGACTGCGGGCTGGTGGCGCACCTGACGAAGTGGACGAGCGCCGAAACCATGGAAGCGGGCGCCATGGCGGGGGCGTTCATGGAAAACTACGTGGTGTCGGAGATTCGCAAGGGCTACGCGAACGCCGGACTGGAAGCACCCCTGTATTATTACCGCGACCGCGACGCACGGGAAATCGACTTGGTATTGGAGTCGGACGGGAAACTCCACCCGATCGAAATCAAGAAGACGGCATCGCCCAACATGAGCATGACCCGCAATTTCAAGGCCCTCGACAAGGCAACGGTTCCGCAAGGCGCCGGCGCAGTTGTCTGCATGAGCGAGAATCTGGGCGCCCTGAACGCGGAAACCTTCATCGTGCCGGTTTGGATGCTGTGAGCTTCGCCTGCGCGGCCAGCAGCACGCGCCCATTGTCCGTGCGTCACTCGCCCGCCGCGCACGCCTCCTGCGCTCGCCCTGTCTGGCCACTCAAGCAAGACCTACGACAAAAAAACGCCTTCTGAACTCGTCTTTCGGCAGAAATACGCAGTTCCCGTTTTTTTGCCGAAAGACGCCATGCGCGCCGCCTGTCGCCGTCTGGCGAACGGGGTGCGGCACGGTCAGTCGCCGAAGCGGTATCCCACGTGCCACACCGTTTGGATGTAGCGCGGCTCGGAGGGGTTTTCCTCTATCTTCTGGCGCAGCCTCCTGACCAGCACCGTGATGCCCGTCATGTCGCCCGCGTATTCCGGCCCCCAAATCTCCTCGACCAGCTGGTCGCGCGTGAACACCTCTCCGGGGCTGGCGGCGAGCATGCGCAGCAGATGGAACTCCTTGGGGGTCAGCTCCACGGGAGCGCCGCCCACCTTCACCTTGCGGCGCCGGACGTCAATCTCCAGCCCATCGACGGCAATCACCTGATCGCTACCGAAACCCGCCTCCGGCCTCTGGGTGCTGCGCCGCAACAGCGCCTCGATGCGCAGCTCCAGCTCCTCGGGAATGAACGGCTTCACCAGGTAGTCGTCGGCGCCCGCTTTGAACCCGACGCTCTTGTCCACGATGTCGCCCTTCGCCGTCAGGATGATGATCGGCTGGGAAACGTTCCGCGCCCGCAGGGCCGAACACACGTCGAACCCGTTGAGCCGGGGCATCATGATGTCCACGATCAGAAGGTCGGGAAGCGTTTCGGCATATGCGTCGAACACGGCCATGCCGTCCGTGACCGCCACGAAATCGTGCCCCATCTCCCGCACGATGTGCTCGACGAGCGTCCGCATCGACTCGTCGTCGTCGGCCAGAAGTATTTTCGCCATCTCCCCGTCCCCTCCCGGCGCCCGCGCATTCGCCCAGCACGGCCGCCCTGTTCCAAAAACCCGCAGCCCACACCGATACCACCCATAGGGGCCGCTCAACCGGCCCAAACCGGCACTCGCAGCGCCCAGCAACCCTGAGCCCACTCCGCGGCGCCCCTGCGTCGCCGCGAAAAGCGCTGCGCATCAGGCTATCCGGAAGCCTGGAGCCCTGCGCCGGCACCTCCCGCGCCAACGCCGCCGGCGTCGATGCCGTCTTCCCCCACGGCCGGGGCGGCCAGGCGCACCGTGAACGTGCTCCCTTGGCCCAAGCGGCTCCCCACCTCCACGCTGCCGCCGTGCAGTTCGGCAAGTTCCTTCACCAAGGCAAGCCCCAGCCCGCTCCCGCTCGCCCGGGCCTCTCCCCCCGCGCCGCCGGGTGCGGCGGGAGCCGCGTTGCCGGACCTGCCGGGGACCGCTCCGCCAAACGCGCCGGAAGCCGCTCCGTCGGACGCGCCGCCGGGTGCGGCGGACCTGCCGGGGGCCACGCCGGATGCGCCGGAGGCCGCACTGCTTTGGGTGAACTTGTCGAAAATGCGGGGCAAGTCGTCTTCGGCTATGCCCATCCCCGTGTCCGAAACGCGCACCGCAAGCACCGCCGCCTCCTCGTCATAGGAAGCGGCAATGACGACCGAGCCGCCCGCCTCGGTGAACTTGATCGCGTTCGAAACCAGGTTCTCGCAGATGCGCCGCACTTTCTCGCTGTCGGCCAGCACGATGGGCACGTCCTGTTCCACCTGCACGTGCAGGGAAACCCCCTTCTTGTCCGCCAAGAACCCCATCTGGGCCTTCACCAAATTCACCAAGTCCACCACATCCACCGGCTCGGCCAGAACCCGCATCTTCCCCGCTTCTATCCGCGCCATCTCCAACATGTTGTTCACAATGCCCAGCAGAACTTGGGAGTTGGCGCGCATCTCCCCCATGATCTTCCTTTCCTCGGCGTCGCGCGGCTCGTTCTGCGCCGCCCAGATGTCGGAGAAGGCCAGAATGGAGGTCAGGGGCGTGCGCACCTCATGGCTGATCATGGCAAGAAAGTCGCTTTTCATGCGGTTGTCCTGCTCGAGGGCATGGATGCGGGCAGCATTGACGCGCGTCGCGAGCCACGCGATGACGGCCACGCTCGCACCGGCAATGGCCAGGAACACGACGGTTTCCCACAGGATGTTGCTGCGCATGTTGGCAAGGTAGGTGTCGGCGGGCATGATGATGGAGGCCGCACCCGCCAAGTCGCCCTTCTGCTTGCCTTCCTTCGCGTACCCCATCACGTCGAGTTCGCCCGCCGGGTCGCCGTGGCAGTCGAGGCAGGATTCCTCGTAGTAAAGAGGCTCCACGTAGCGGAACACGGGATTGCCTTCGGCGTCTTCGGTCAGGTCGTAGTAGGCGCCAAGCGCAGGGTCGTCCAGCAGCGCCCCGAGCGCCTGCTGTTCGAACTCGTCCGGGGCGTCGTCCTTCTTGCGCGTCGTCACGTTGGTGTAATGGATGATGAAGTCGTCGCTCTTGTCGGTGAATATCTTGGCCACTGCCTTCGCGGCCACGACGCAGTAGAGGTTGTAGGTGCCGTCCTCGTTGCGCAGGAACTGGCCTTGGTTGCGTTCCATGAACGTCCAAATGGCGCTCATTTCCGTGGCCAGCACCTGCGTGGTTTCGTGCATCTCGTGCTCTATCTGCTCGTGCTGGACGCCATAGCGCCAAGCGGTGACGAGGGCGCAGCAGACCAGCACAACCAGGGCGTAAACCACGATGCGCCTTTTCTTCACCTGAAAGAACTCCGGCCCCATGGCACCCCCTTGCCGCCCGCTGCGCCCTCACCTGCCCATTCCGCTTATTCTAGCACCTCACGCAGCCAGTCTGCGTCGCCTTGGACGAAGTCGGCAAGCGCCACGGCGGCCGCGCTGAACAGGGACCGCTCCCCCGCCGCCGGCCCAAGCGCCCGCGCGAAGTCCGCCAGCCAGCGCCCGAGGTGCGCATCGAGGAATTCCCGGGAAGCCCGCAGCGCCGCCCGCATGGCTTCGGCGTCTTGCGCCTGGAACCCGTCGAACGCCCGCAATGCCAGCGCCGAGAGGAAGTCGAGCTCTATGGCAAGGTGGTCGTCCGCCACGCGGGGGTAGCCCGACGCCGCGAACCCGCAGGTCCGGTAGCATTGCCTGACCTCGAGGGTTTCCCGCGTGAACAGCCGGCGCTCCACGGAAAGCCAGTAGCCCTCCCACGGGGGCGCCGGGAGCTTGCCCGGCCCCACGAAAAGCCGCGTGTACTCGCCGTGCAGGGACGAGATGCCCTCGGGCGATGCAAGCGCACCGCGCAGCGCCGCAAGGAGGCGCGCGGCGCTGCCGCACGCCTCCGGCTCCATCCCCGCTTCGGAAAGCGCCGCCTCGCACAGGGCGGCGTCGAACGCCCCGTGCTGTTCCGCACTCGGCTCGTTGCCGAACACGCTCTGGAAGAACGCGTACAGGTACCTGCGCGCAGCCAGGCGCTCGCCCGTCGCTTCCATTTAGACCGTGACTTCCCTGAAGCCGTCCTGCTGCATGGCTTCCTTCGCCTTCACCAGCAGCGAGGGAGTGGTCTGGCTGGGATCGGGCAGGATGGGAAGCGCACTCGTCAGGTCATCGCCATACTTCGCACGCAGCTCGTCCACATCGCCGAAGTCCAGGCAGCGCATGGGGCAGGCGTCCACGCACACCGGGTTCTTGCCCGCGTCGCGGAACGGCTTGCAGGCGTCGCACTTCCCCGCAATCTCTTCGGGCAGGATGACGGGAACCCCATACGGGCAGCTTTTCACGCAGGTGCCGCACCCGATGCACAGGTCGTCGTCATGCTGCACGGTGCCGTCGTCTTCCGCCTTCTGCATGGCCCCGGTGGGGCAGTTGGCAACGCAGGCGGGCGTTTCGCAATGGTTGCAGGACGCCGAGTAGTGGTAGATCTTCGCATCGGGATAGGTTCCCGCCTCATACGAGGTCACCGTGCGGTAGTTCAAGCCGATCGGCGTCTTCGCGCGGTCCTTGCACGCCACTTGGCAGGTCCGGCACCCAATGCATGCCGTCGCATCGAAATAAAACCCCAGATTCGCCATCTTTGCCCCCTCTACAGTTCCACGACGCGCTGCGGCCAAGCGCTGTCAGGCTCGAGCGCCTCTCCGTCGTACTTCTCGAAGTTGACCAGGTTCGTGTTGTAGCCCGACGTTCCCGCGCCCGTGGCTACCGGCGCGCAGAGCACGTTGTCGCTGCCCGCGTGGTCGATGCCCGTTTCCTCGTCCACCTGAACCCAGGGGCCATGGGGCAGCGCCATCACGCCCGGCATCAAACGCTCGGTGAGCGACGCCGTACGCAGAATCTTGCCGTACTGGTTGTACACCAGCACGGTGTCGCCCTCGGCCACGCCCTTTTCCGCAGCGTCGGCCGCGTTGATGAACACGGGGTTGGCGAACGCCTCGCGCAGCCACGGGATGCTGTCGAACGTGGTGTGCGAGCGCCTGAGATAGTGCGGGTTCGTTATCTGGTAGGGATACTCGCCCTTCACCTTGTTCTCCCAGTCGCTGAAAGAATCCTCGTAGCCGTTGAGCGGCCGTATGTAGGTGGGATACGGCTTGATGGTGCTGCGGCCTTGCATGTTCACCAGGTTCGCCCATTCTTCGCAGTAGATTTCAAACTTGCCGCTCTTCGAGCGCAGCGGAGCCGCCTCCGGGTCGGCCACGAAGGCGTCCCAACCCTTGGCAGACAGACCGTCGCCCTCGGTGCGCGGCATGAGGATATAACCCTTCTCGCCCAGGTCATCCAGGGTGTACGAGCCTTCCTGAGGCTGGCCCTGCACGCCCATGGCGTCAATGTCTTCCTGCGTGATGGTGAACAGCGGCGCGCGCCCTTCCGCCGCAAGGTTCGTGGTGCACGACGCCAGCACGTTGTAGCGCGCCTGCATGCCGGAATAGGGGAAGAGGGCGTCGGCGTCCAGGCCAAGGCGCTTGGCAAGCTCGTAGGCCACCCACTGGTCATCCTGGGCCTCGTAAAGCGGGTCGACCACCTTCTTGGGCAGGTAGATGAACTCGCGCTGGAACATGTTCAGACCCGAGCTGGTGTCTTCGCGCTCCCACACGGTGGTAACCGGCAGCACGATGTCGGAATACGAGGCCACCGCGTTGAGGAAGTGACCCTGCGTCACCACGAAGTCCATCTTGCGGAACGCCTCGATGCCCTTCATGACGCCCGGCCAGGTTTGCAGGCAGTTCGCGTTCTCGTTGTAAATCACGTGGATGTCGATGTCGCGCTGCTCGGCCGGAGCATACTGGCCCGCATACATGGAGAAGTTGCCCGTGTAGCGGTAGGTTCCCTGCAGGATGGCGTCCCACGCCTCCGGGGCGCGCAGCGTCTCGATGACCTCGGTGTTGGGAACCGTGGGGTTCATGTTCGTTCCCGGGTTGAACATGGAGAAGCCGGTGTTGCCTGCATTGCCCTGGTAGGCCGAACCGATGCAGTGGCCCTCGCCACTGAAGTGGCCACCCATGGCGCCTATCGTGTAGAACAGCTGCGGCAGCGACTCGGCGTTGTTGCAGCGGGCCGCCGCGAAGCTGTGCAGGATGCCCACCTTGTTTTCCTTGCCCATGAGCTCGGCATACCAGCGGATGTCTTCCACCGGGGTGCCGCATATCTCGGAGGCCCATTCCGCCGTCTTCGGGGTGCCGTCGTACGCGCCCTGCACGTAGTCTTTGAAGTTCTCGTTGAGCGTGGCGTCTTCGGGCATGTGCTCCGCGTCATAGCCCACGCAGTGGGTGTCCAGGAACTCCTGGTCGATAACGCTGCCGCCCGCAGCCTCGTCGGCGGCCATCATCTCGTAGGCCACAGCCAGAAGGAACGCCGTGTCGGAACCGGGGCGCACCCGTATCCAGCGCGCGTCGAGCATCGACGCGGTAACGTTGTACTCGGGCCCCACGAACACGAACTGCACGCCTGCCTCCTGCGCATGGCGGAAGTACCACGAAGGCGTGCCGCCCGAGGCCCAGCTGGGGTTGCAGCCGTAAAGGACCACGTACTCGCTCTTCGCCATCTGGAGTCGGTCGTAGGAATTGCCCAGACCCATCAGGGGCAGGCCTATCACCGCCACGTTCTCGTTGAACGCGCCGAACGAGGCCGAGTCGGTCCACTGCGTGTACCCGCCGTAGGAAGCAAGCACGTTCGGGATGACCTTGGTGTTGTTTGCCGCGCACAGGATGGAGGCGTTGCCGTAGGTTTCCTTGGCCTTGCGGATTTCGCTGGCTACGTAGTCGAGCGCCTCGTCCCAGCTGATGCGCTCCCACTCATCCTTCCCGCGCAGTTCGCCTTGGGGATTGTCGGGGCTCCACCCCTTGCGCTTCATGGGGTACTTCAACCGGTCCACGCCGAACGTCTGCCACTGCTGCGAGTGCCCGCGGGGGCACGAGCGCTGCTGGGGAGACTCCCAGCTGTCCTCGTGGTAGTCGTCCGTCTTCTGGCGCAGCACCACGCCGTCGGAAACGTAGGCGTAGTTGGCGCACCTTCCCCCGCAGTTGTGCCAGCAGGCGGCGGGAATCCACGCGCCTTCCACCTCGGGGTCGAGTTCCGGGTCGAGCCGGTATACCGTGCCGCCCCCGTCCTCCGTTTCCACGACCTTGTTCTCGGGCGCGCATCCGGCAAGGCCGAGAAGCGCCGCCGAAGCCACGCTTGCCTGCACAAACCCGCGCCTGCTCATTGACGTGTCCGTTTTCGCCATGTTTCCTCGCATCCCTCGTCGATTCGCCCTGTCCTGCAAGGGTCCCGGCTTCCAAAGCGCGCCGCGTCCAAGCCTCAAAACGCGGTCCGGAAGCAAGACCCCCTCCAAAACGCCGCGCCCCGCCGCATGGCGGACGCCGCACTTGCAGGGAGAACTGGGAGAATGCGGGCCAAGCCGCGCTGCGGGGCCCATTTGGCCTCGTGTCCTGCGAATTCAGAAACGGCCGCGCGCCCCACGCACGCGCCCAACATCCCCTCTGCCCTCTGCGATCAGTATGACAGGGGGAAATTCCGCATTCAACGAATCTACCATTGAGAAACCCTTACATTTTGTAAGGGTTTCTCAATGGGGAAAGCACGCAGCGGCATGGGAAAGGCGAAACGTCGCGGCGCGGCCCTAGGGCAGCGGGCTCACGAGGCCGCTTTCGTAGGCGAACACCACCAGTTGGGCGCGGTCGTGGGCGTCCAGCTTGCCCATGATGCGCGCCAGATGCGTCTTCACGGTGGCCGGCGAAATGACGAACTCTGCCGCTATCTGGTCGTTCGTGAGGCCGCGCGCCACCAGCACAAGGATTTCCCGCTCGCGGTCGGTCAGCGCGGCCACCGCCTCCCTGGCCGCCGCACCCGGCACGCCCGAACGCGCCGCCCGCGGGCGCGAGGCCACGAACGTCTCCACCAGCCGGCGCATCACGGAGGGCTGTATGAGCGCGTCGCCCGCGGCCACCACGCGGATGGCGGCGGCAATGTCGTCAGGTTCGGCGTCTTTCAGAAGAAACCCGCTCGCCCCGGCGGCAAGCGCGTCGTAGACGTACTCGTCGATGTCGAACGTGGTGAGCACCAGCACCCGCACCGAGGAAAGGCGCGGGTCGCTGCGGATGTCGCGCGTGGCTTCGATGCCGTTTTCCTGGGGCATGCGCACGTCCATGAGCACCACGTCGGGCCGCAGGGAGCGCGCCAGCTCCACCGCCTCTACCCCGTTGCGCGCCTCGCCCACCACCTCCAAGCCGTCGTAGGACGAAAGGATGAGCCGAAACCCGCTGCGCACGACGTCCTGATCGTCGGCCACCAGCACGCGCAGGCGCGCCTCGCCCGCAGGACCGCCTGCGGAGCCGCGCGCGGGGCTGCCTGCCGCACCGCGCGCGAGGTCGTCTGCTCCGTCGCCCGCAGGACCGCCTGCAGGGCCGCCCACGTCGCCACGCGCCACTCCGCCCGCAAGGCCGCCCGCTGCACCAAACCCGAACGACGCCCCCGTCACTGTTCCTTCCCCCTTTCCGGCAATGGCAGCGAGACTGCCACGCGAAAGCCGCCGCCGAAGCGCGGCGCGGCCTCCAGCGTGCCTCCCAACAAGTGCGCCCGCTCGGCCATGCCCTCGATGCCGTGGCCGCCGCCTGCATGCCCGCCGGCCTGCGCGCCCGCAGCTGCAACCGGGACGCCCGCCGCCCCGCCGGTTGCCGCCGAGGCGGGCCTGCCCCCGTCGCCGCCGTCCGCCGCGGCCGCAGCCGCAACCTGCGCGCCGGCCGCAGCCACGACCTGCGAGCCAGCCGCGGCGCCTGCCGCCTGCGCGCCTGCCGCAGCCGCGCCCACGCCGTCGTCCTCCACCACCATGCGCACGCACGCGCCCTCCCTCGCGAGCCGGATGACCGCCGTGCGCGCCTGCGCATGCCGCACGATGTTCGTCGTCGCCTCGCGCGCGATGTCGTACAGCGCCATGTCCACGTAGGCCGGCACGCGCGCGCGGTCGTATGCGGCCACGTCCACCTGCGGTTCCACACCCGCTTCGCGCAGATAGGTCGCCAAGTCCTCCAGGCGGTTCGTGCCCTTGGCAGGCTCCGTTTCGGCGGCGCCTTCGCGCGAGCGCAGCACGCCAATCATGCCGCGGATTTCGTCGAGCGCCTCCTTCGCGGTGCGGCGCGCGGTGGCAATGGCCTCCTTGGCAGCCTGCGGGTCGCGTTCCACCAGCCGCTCGGCCGCCGCAGCCTGAATGCTCACAGCCGAAAGCGAGTGCGCCGTGATGTCGTGCACCTCGCGTGCGATGCGCACCCGTTCCTCTTCCACGCGCCGCGCCGCCACTTCCTCGCGCGTGCGTTCCGCCTCCAGCGCGCGCTGCTCCGTGGCGCGCACGTACTCGCGATGCGTCCGGAATGCGTAGCCCGCCAGCGCCCCGGCCGCCATGAGCGCCGCGTTCTGGAAGCGCGTCAAAAACGCCATCGTCACCGACTGGGGAGGCCCCACCGTGAACAGCACGCCAGCCAGCGCCAGCGCGCCCGCCACGCACGCTTCGGCGCGCGAACGCTCGCTTGCAATGGTGAACAGCGCAATGAGGGGGCCCACGATGGGCAGCGTGTAGCCATGGAACAGGCTTTGCAAGCCCAGGAAGGCAATGGAGGTGAACACGAACACCGGCCACGCGAAACGCCGCCGCAGCACCAGCGGGAACACGGTGAGCGCCAGTGCCACGTAGGCCGCCGTGGTGGGCACGATGGCCTCGATGCCCAGCAGGCGGCGCAGCGTTTCGTCGGGCATGATCACGCTCGAAGTGGCAAGAACCATTTGCATGCAGCCGAAGCCGAACGCCACCGCGGCAATGGCAGCGTCGAACGCCCAGTCCTTCGGCCCCATGGGGCGCTTGTCCACCAGAAAGTTTTCCATGCTGCCATAGTACGCGACCCACCCGCCCCGCGCCATACGTCACCCGGTGTATTCACGGCGCTTTGCGGGGCAGCGGAACCGCCGGTCGGCGCGTGCACGTGCCAGCTGAACCGCGCACGCGCCGACCGTGCGCCGGCTGAACGGCCCCCTGCATCATGCCGAAGCGGTTCGCCCCGTGCCCGCACGCCGCCCCAACCAGCCGCGCGCAGGCCGGCTGCGCTCAGGCGTAAAACTGCGCCTGCGGAAACGGCGGTTCCTGGGCGCGCTTGAACGCGTAGGCGTCCGTGGTGGCAACGACGCGCTCCACCGTGGCCGCAGAGGCACCCGTGAGCGCCGCGATCTCCCCGGCGGGAAGCCCCCGCTCCACGTATGCTTCCAGAATGCGGTCGAGCAGGGCGTAGTCCACCCCCAGGCTCTTCTCGTCCTCCTGCCCGGGCGCCAGCTCCGCGCTCGGCGGCTTCAGAAACACGCGCTCGGGAATGGGCGGCACGCCCCCCGCGTCCGTCGCCTGCGCGTTGCGGGCGCGGCCCACGGCGTACACGTCGGTTTTGTACAGGCCGCCCAAGGGGGCGAACGCGCCCGCCGTGTCGCCGTAGAGCGTGGAATAGCCCATGCAGGCCTCGCTCTTGTTGCCCGTGTTCACCAGCATCCAGCCGTGCGCGTTGGAAAGCGCCATAAGGCACACCATGCGGCAGCGCGCCTGCGTGTTCTCGGCGGCAAGGCCCGAAAGCGCGCCACCGCACGCACGCGCCAGCACCCGCTCGAAAGCCTCGAACGGCTCGCAGATGGAAACCGTCTCGGTTGCCATGCCCAAGTTCTGCGCCAGTTCCAGCGCGTCGTCGCGGGAGTGGTCGCTGGAATAGGGACCGGGCAGCAGCACGCCATGCACGCGCTCGGCCCCGAACGCATCGGCGCACATGACGGCCACCACGCTGGAATCGATGCCGCCCGAAAGCCCCACCAGCACGTCCGTGAAGCCCGCGCCGTCCACGTAGTCCCTCAGCGCCTCCACGCAAAGGCGGTACTTGTCTTCCGCACGCATGCGCCCGTCCTTCCTGCCGGCCAGCCAGCCGGCCCGCCCGTCGCCCTCGCACCCAGTATGGGCCTTCAGTGTTTCCGGCGTATTACCGCCGCCGGTTCGTCGAAGTCAGCAAGAAGCGCCGAGGCGCCCGAGACCGCCCCGTCTCGCGGCCGCGCGCGCTTCTGCACGCAAGGGCAAGCGGAAAAGGGGCGGGATTGGGCGCCTCGGCGCTTCGCGGCATCGGCCTTCTCGCCGTTCGGCAGAACGGCGAAACAACCTACTGAACGGCGCGAATGCGCTCCGCCAGCCATGCGGCCCACGCGTCCACGCCCTCGCCCTTGGTGGCGGCCAGGGGGAAGATGGGCGCGCGCGGGTTCAGCTGGCGCACGGCCTCGTCGAAGGCGGCGCGGTCAAAGTTGAACACCGGCATGGTGTCCACTTTGTTCAGCACCACGGCCTCGGCCACTTGGAACACGCCGGGGTATTTCAGCGGCTTGTCGTCGCCCTCCGGCACTGAAAGGATCATCACTTTCGCGTTCTCGCCCAAGTCGAAGTCCGTCGGGCACACCAGGTTGCCCACGTTCTCCACGATGATGAGGTCCAGCCGTTCCAAGTCCAGCACGTCGATGGCGCGCTTGACCATGGCGCTTTCCAAATGGCACGCCCCGCCCGTGTTGATTTGCACGGCGGCAATGCCCTGTGCCTTTATCTTCTCGGCGTCCACGTTGCTGGCGATGTCGCCCTCGATGACGGCGATGTTGAACTCGTCGCGCAGCGCGTCGATGGTGGCCAGGATGGTGGACGTCTTGCCCGATCCGGGGCTGGCCAGAAGGTCGAGCACGAACACGTGGTTTTCCGCGAAGCGCGCCCGCAGCTCGGCGGCAATCGCATCGTTTTTCTGCAAAACGGGCTGTTTCAGGTCTATCTGCATGGATGCTCCTTTGTGCCGGATGCCGTCAGGCATCCGGAATGTCAACCTCTATGGAGTCTATCTGCAACTCGCGTCCGGCAAGGAGTTCCGTGGCGAAGCTGTCGCATTCGGGGCAGAGCATGTGGAAACGGTCGTGCTCGTAGGTGGCGCCGCATTCGAGGCAGTGGCTTTTCGGCTTCACCATGGTGATGGAAAGTTCCGCCCCCTGCGTGAGCGGGTCGCCCTCGGTCAGGGCCTCGAACGCGAAAACGAGCGCGTCTTCTATGGCCTCGGTCATCTCGCCCACCGACATGCTCACTTTGAGCAGCCGCGTCGCGCCGGCTTCGCGCGCCGACTCCTTGGCCGCGTCGAGAACACTCGTCATGATACCCAGCTCGTGCATCGGGCTACTCGTCCTCTTCCGCTTCCAATTCCGCGTTCTGTTGCTTGATGCGCTTGGCCAGCACGATACGGGAGATCAGCAGGCTGCCCTCGTAAAGCGCCACCATGGCGGCGAACATGAGCAACATGGTGATGGGCGAGGCGTCGGGCGTAACCATGGCCGAAACGACCATGAGCGCCACGTAGACCGTGCGCCAGCTGCCCCGCAGCTTCTTGTACGGCACCACGTTGAAGATAACCAGGTAGAACACAATGAGCGGCAGTTCGAACGCAAAGCCGAAGCCTATTTCGAACTTGATGATCATGTCGATGTAGGTGCTCGCGCGCGCCTGCGTGATGGCGAAGCCCGCCGACTGGTCGGTCAGCCACTGGAACGCCGGATCGAGGATGATCAGGTAGCAGAACACCGTGCCGAAAATGAACAGGGCGACCGCAGCAGAGAACGTGGGGATGAACCACTTGCGCTCGTTGGGCTTGAGCGCCGGCAGGAAGAACGCGAGGATCTGCCACAGGATGACGGGGGCGCAGGCCACGATGGAGGCCCACAGCGACACCTTGAAGCGCACGCCGAAGCCCTCGAACGGATCAAGCGTGGTCAGCACGCCGTAGCCGTCGGTGCCCTGCGGCAGCACTTCCGAAATGGGCCAGATCAGAAAATCGATGACCGTCACCGACGCCAGATAGAACACGCACACCGCCACTGCCAGACACGCGACGATGCGCACGAGGCGCATGCGCAGCTCGCCGAGATGGTCGAACAGGGGCATTCTTGCCGGACCGATAGGCATCGCTTAT
>CAJFUR010000030.1 GCA_904420215.1 uncultured Eggerthellaceae bacterium | reverse complement strand
GCCACGAGCGCGCGCATGAGGTTCGCGGTCTCGGTGGTCACGTGCATGCAGGCGCCGATGCGCACGCCTTCGAGCGGGCGTTCGCGCTCGAAGCGCTCGCGGATGGAGGCGAGCACGGGCATGTCGCGGTCGGCCCAGAGTATGCGGGCAAGGCCCTCGTCGGCCAGTGCGATGTCTGCGATCTCGTAGTTCTCGGGCATGGTTTCCCTTTCGGCGTTCGTGCCCGCATCGGGCGTTTCAAGCGGGCGTTTCCTTTTCCCACAGCGTACCACACGCCCCGCCGGCCGGGGGATGCCCAAGGCGGTGTTTCATAAAACGGACGGAGCGGGGAAGGGGCGGCGTGCGGCGCTGCCCCGACGGGTGCGCGTGCCGCGGGAAGCATGGCGTGCGCGATGCCACAGGCTTTATGGAAGAAGCGGGGGAGGGGCGGCGCGCCGTCCGCCCCCGACGCGCGGATGCGCGCCACGCCGCGATGCGCTGCTGCGGCGCGGGGCGCGCGGCAAAGGCCCTTGCCGCCCCGCATGCCGCTCCACGGGGAAAGGTTGTGTGCTTCATGTGCAGAAGCTTTGTGAAAACGGGGTAATTCGCCTGCCGAATTCAGAAGAAACGGTAACGAACGCACTCCGCGTTGCCACGAGGGGGCCGCGAGTGGCTATAATCACCCGAGTCCGCAAACGCGCCGCCCGCCTTTGCGCCCCGTGGCGCGCCGGCGGGCGGCGCGCCATGCGCATGCGGTTCGGAGGGCCCATGCAGGGCCGTATAAGGAGCAGGAGAGGTGTTGGATCAATTCTTCACGCAGATATCGTTCGTTGACATCTTCAACTTCTGCGTATTCCTCACGTTCAGCATTTGCTATACCTACCAGCTGTATTACGTGTTCGTGGTCCTGACCCGCCGCCCCCCGAAGCGCGTGGCGAAGAAGAACCACCGGTTTGCCGTCGTCGTGTCGGCGCGCAACGAGCGGGCCGTCATCGCCGATCTCATCCACTCCATCAAGGTGCAGAACTACCCGCAGGAGCTCATTGACGTGTTCGTCATCGCCGACAACTGCACGGACGACACGGCCGAGGTGGCCCGCGAGGCGGGCGCCATCGTGTTCCCGCGCACGAATGCCGAGCAGGTGGGCAAGGGCTACGCGCTCGACTACGGGTTCTCGGTCATCCGCTCGCAGTACGCCGACCGCGGCTACGAGGCCTATTTCGTGTTCGACGCCGACAACGTGCTGGACGTGAACTACTTCCGCGAGATGAACGCCACGTTCGACGCCGGCGCGAAGGCCTCCACCAGCTACCGCAACTCCAAGAACTACGACTCCAACTGGATTTCCGCAGGCTATGCGGTGTGGTTTCTACGCGAGGCCAAGTTCCTGAACCAGGCGCGTCTCATGCTGAACACCAGCTGCGCCGTCTCGGGCACGGGCTTCTTCATTGCCGCCGACATCATAGAGAAGCACGGCGGCTGGAAGTGGCACCTGCTCACCGAGGACATCGAGTTTTCCGCCAGCAGCATCCTGGACGGCGTGCGCATCAGCTACACGCCCACAGCCATCCTCTACGACGAGCAGCCCATCACCTTCCGCGACTCGTGGAACCAGCGCTTCCGCTGGGCGAAGGGCTTCTACCAGGTGTTCGGCAAGTACGGCGGGCGCTTGGCGAAGGGCATCGTCACGAACCCCAAGGGCTCGCGCTTCGCCTGCTACGACATGCTCATGACCATCGCCCCGGGCATGTTGCTCACCATCGTGTCGGTGCTGTTCAACGCCATCATCGTGGTGCTGGCGGCTACGGGCGCCATGTCCACGGGCGTGATGGTGGCCTCGTCGCTGTCCTCCATCTTCTTCTGCCTGTTCAACTACCTCATGTTCATGTTCATGTTCGGCGTTCTGACCACGTTCGTGGAATGGGACTCCATCCATTCCACCACGCGCAAGAAAGTGCTCTACATGTTCACGTTCCCCCTGTTCATGCTCACGTATGTGCCCATCGCCCTGGTCGCGCTGGTCAGGAAGTGCCAGTGGAAGCCCATCCGGCACAGCATTTCCATGGACGTGGCCGAGCTTTCCGAGGCGTCGCGCGCGGCTGGCAAGCGCGAGCGCGTCTAGCCCGCGCGCCGGAGCGAGCCCGGCGGGGCGCGCCGGGCGCCCGGCGTTGGGCGCCGGCGGCTGGGCTGCAGGCGCCTCGATGGCCGCATGCACGCGTTGGGCATTCGCCCCGGCGCGGCGTTTTTCCTGCGGGTTGCCCGCGCGTGCCCCTACCACGTGCGTGCGAAGGTGAGGCAGAAGACGTCCTCCACGCCTGCGTCGCGCAGCGCGTCTCCCGCGGCGAACAGCGTCGATCCGGTGGTGCACACGTCGTCCACCACGAGCAGGCTGCGGGGAAGCGTGGCTCCGGGAAGCGTGGACAGGCGCCCCCGCATGTTGGCCATGCGCTCGCGGCGCGAGAGCTTTCGCTGGTCGGACGCATGCGGGCGCTGGAACACGCCGATGCAGGGAAGGCCGAGTTCCTCCGCCACGCCGCGCGCGATCAGCTCCGCATGGTCGAACCCCCGCCTCCTGCACGCCGCCGCCGTTGCCGGGACGAAGGAGACGGCCTGCAGGCCCTCCCGCCATGCGGGCGCCACGAAGGGGGCCATGAGGGTGGCCATGGTTTCCGCCAGCCGCCGCTCCCCCTGGTCCTTGTAGGCGCCGACGACGCGCCGCGCGCCCTCCTGGTAGGCCACGGCGCTCGCCGCGCCGGCGAAGGGAGGCGCCTCCCGCCCGGATGCCTGCAGCATCACGGCGTTGCATTCGCTGCACTGCACGCGCCCGAACGGCGCCCCGCACCGCGGGCAGGCGCGCCACCAGTCGATGTAGGGCAGGTTCTGGCGGCAGGGGCCGCACAGCACTTCCCCGGGCGCGTCGCAGACCGCGCAGCGCGTCGGCCAGAGCGTTTCCAGAAACGCCTCCTTGGCGAGGCGCGCCATGCGCGTGGGCAGCGGGGCGCCGCAAGGCGCGGCGCGGGTTGTTTCGGCGGCGTTTTCCATATCCCCATCATAGCGGCGCCGTCTGGCGCCATGCTGGCGCGCGCATGGCGTTTCGCGCGGCTTTCGGGCGGCGCCCGGACGGCGTCCGGGCGCCTTTTCGGCGCCGCACGCCCGATGCATGTTCGCCCTCCGCTCGGCCGATGTTCGCCCTTCGTTCGGTCGATGCTCGTCCTTCATTCGGTCTATGCGCGGCCTGCGTTCTCTCTTCGTTTGGCCGACGCGCGGCCTGCGCTCGGCTTGCGTTCGCATCGCGTGCGCCCCGCGTCTGCCGGCCGCTCCTTCTTGTGGCGTCTCCCGCCCGCCTGTCCGCTGCCTGTCTTGCGCGGTCCCCGCCTCCGTCCGCCTCCCGCCTGTCGCCCTCCGCCCGCCTTCCACGTGGCGGCAAAGCACCCTGTCCAACGTTTTCGCTATCTGCTACACTGGTCACTGCTTCTTCCGGGTCTGTAGTTGCGGGGCCGCATGGCCCCTAGTCCATGGCAGATGCGGTCGAAAGGATCCACGTAAGCAGCGGCGCTGCCGCGGCGAGCATGGCGCATCCTAGAGGTAAGTCGCACCGTCCGCATACCTTGACTTTGCGGCACGTGGCCGCAACGGACGAGAGGGCGATGGGTGCAAGCTCAAGTCCCAGTGCGCGGGTGTGGGGGCAAAGACTAGGTCAGCCGGGAGAAGCGGCCAGACACGAGTGACGGAGGACATCAAGTGGCAAAGCGTTTGAGGGCGGCCGCGCTGTGCTGCCTGCTGGTGGCGGGCATGGCGTTGCCGCTGGTTGGTTGTTCGAACAATCAGGCGGCCTACACGCCGGAAACCAAAGCGCCGGTATTGAAAAGCCCCACCATCGGGCAGGACGGCACGCTGCGCGTCGGCGTGGACGCGGAGAACTCGCCCCTGTCGGGCATGCTGCAAGGCGGCGGCGCGGGCAAGATCGTCGGCTTGGACGTGGACATCGCGGCGGCCTTGGCCGACGAATGGGGTCTGAAGCTGTCCATCGTGGACGTGGGGACCGACCCCGAGGGGGCGCTTGCCGAGGGCAAGGTGGACATCGTCATGGGCATAGAGAAGTCCGCCTCCGACGGGGCGTTCTGGCATTCGGACGCATACCTGCCTACGGGTGTGGCCCTGTTCGCGGCGTCCGCCGGCGCCACGGCGCCCACGGCGTCCGCCGGCGCCACGTTCGCGGCGCAGGTTTCCTCGAAGAGCGCCTGGGCGGTCATGAACGAGTTCGGCGAGGAGTCGCTCACGTCAACGACCGACCTCATCGGCGCGTTCGACGCGCTGGCGTCGGGCGGCGTGCAGTACGTGGCCGCCGACGCGGTGATCGGCACCTTCGCGGCCCACAGCAACGGCTTCGACGCGCACATGGTGGCGCTCATGCAGCAGCCGGGCGGCTACTGCATCGGCGTGTCGGACGACAACACCGACTTGAAAACGGCCGTGGCCGACGCCGTGGCCACACTGACCGGCAACGGGGTGATCTCGGTCATCGAGAAGAAATGGCTGGGGACTCCGCTGGACCTGTCGGCCCTGCCGCTCACGGCGGGTGCAACGGCCGCTGCTAACGCCACGGTGTCCACGGGCGGAACCGACGCGGCGGATGCGGATGCCGGCGCCGACGGGGCCGGCGCAGATGCGAACGCCGAAGGCTCCGATGCGGATGCGGGCGCTTCCGAGGGCGGGACTGGCGCCGAAGCGGACGCGACGCTCGCCTAGCCGGGCACCCGCCGCTGCCGGCGCCGGCGTGGCCGCCGCAGGCGGGGGCAATGCCGATGCCGGCGCCGAGGCCGCTCTTGCCGCCCCAGCTGGCAGGCCTTCGGCAGTCCCTCAACATGTGGGCATGGCAACACGAAGCCCGCCGTCCCCGTGCATGGGGCGGCGGGCTTTCTCATGCCTTGCGTGGCGTTTTGGGAGGGGCGTACCGCACGGCGCCTGCCTGCGTCCATGCCATGCCGCGTGCGCGCCGTGCGGCCTGTCGCGTCCTCTGTCCGCGCGTTGCGGCCGGAGGACGGCGCCGTCTTCCGCATGCCCGGGTCAGTTCAGGAAGTCCTCCAGAATCTCCTCCTCGGCTTCCTCCTCGGTGAGGCCGAGCGTCATCAGCTTCGTGATCTGGTCGCCCGCGATCTTGCCGATGGCCGCCTCGTGCACCAGCACCGCGTCCTCGCTGGCCGCCTCGATGCCGGGGATGGCCTTCACCGTGGCGTTGCCCATGATGATGGCGTCGCACTGCACGTGGCCGCGGCAGGCGGCCTCGCCAATGACCAGAGGGTTGAACACCTGCACGCTGGAGTCCTGCGCCACGCTGCGCGAGATCACCTGCACGCTGGAATCGGCGCCCTTGAGCTCGATCTTCATGTTGGACGTGGCGGTCTGATCGTCGTGCGTGAGCAGCTTCTCGGTCAGCACCAGCTTCGCGCCCGCGCCCAGTTCGGCGTTCGTGTCGCGCACGGTGGACGACACGCCGCGCAGCTGGACCAATTCCATTTCGCAGCTGGCGTTCTCCTCCATGACCACGTTCGTGACGGGGTTGAGGATGCGCTCGCCCGTGCCGGCGCCCTCGCCGTAGTGCTTCTCCACGTACTTCACGCGGCTGTTCTTGCCGCAGTAGAACGTGTGGATGCCGTCGTGCTCGGAGGCCTGGTGGCTCTCGTTGTGGATGCCGCAGCCGGCCACGATGGTGACGTCGCAGTCCTCGCCGATGTAGAACGTGTTGTACACCACGTCTTTCAGCCCCGCCTGCGTGACGATGACGGGGATGAACACCGTCTCGCCCTTGGTTCCGGGCGCGATGGTGATGTCGATGCCGGGGTTGTCGGCCTTCGTGGCTATCTCGATGTTCGCGGACGAGTGGCGCTCGACCAGTTGCCCGTCCTTGCGGATGTTGAACGCGCCTTTCGGCATGCCGTGTATGTTGGCTATCTCGGCGAGCAGGCTCTCGTCGATGGGGGACAGATCTACAGCCATGTCAACTCCTATTCTCAATGACGGCTTCCCGTGGCGGCCGCCTAGCCGTTCAGCCCCTCGTCGCCTTCGCACACGGCGCGAAGGCCGCTTAGCTCAGGCTTCTCG
>CAJFUR010000029.1 GCA_904420215.1 uncultured Eggerthellaceae bacterium | reverse complement strand
TGGCGCCAGCCCGAGACGATCAGCCGGGAGCTGCACCCCAACCCCCGCTTCGACATCCACCCCGAGGCCGCCGCGCCGCTCGGCATCAACGAGGGGCAGTGGTGCTGGATCGAGAATCAAATGGGGCGCTTCCGGCAGATAGCGCGCTTCGACGCGACGCTCGACCCGCGGGTGATCTCCGCCGAGCACGGCTGGTGGTTCCCCGAAAAGGATCTCGCCGAGCCCGTTTTGGGCGGTGGATTCGACTGCAACCCCAACAACGTCATTCCCATGTGCGAGAACGGGACCAACGGCTATGGGGCGCCGGTCAAGTGCGGCATGGCCAAGGTGTATCCCTGCACGCCCGAAACCATGCGGCCCGAAGACCAGCCCAGCTATCAGGTTGCATCCACCGGCTACACGCATGGGCCTTCGCACAAGAGCGATACGCCCAGCTTTTACGATGGCCGTTCGTAGGAGATTTTGAATAACTTGAAAGGCGGCTGTGCGGCGTTCGCGCGGCCGCCACGAGAAGGTGGCCGCCGAGTCCGGCGGCCGCTGCTGTTGTTGCGTTTGGTGCGCCTGGTGCAGCTGGTGCGCTTGCTGTGTCTGGTGTGGCTGGCGCAGCTGGTGCGCTTGTTGCGTCGGCTGCAGCTGATGCGCTTGGTGCAACTGATGCGTTTGGCGCAGCCGATGCGCCTGCTGCGGCCGATGCGCCTGCTGCGGCTGATACTCCTGGCTCAGCTGATGCGCCTGCTGCGGCTGAAGTCTGCTCGCCTTCTTTGCCGGTGCGCCGTCCGGGTGCAGAGGCTGCCTTTTATGGCAGAAAAATGCAGAGGGTGACGGTTATGGCACTCCTCCGGTGCGTTCTTTCCGCGAGGGAACCGGACGCCGGCAAGGCGGGGAAAGTCCCTGATGAACGTCTTTTACTGTCTGCGGAACGCTCGCCCTTCCTGTCGCAAAGGACGTTTCCGCTGCCACAAAGGGCAGCCTCATCGCCATAAAGGGCAGCCTCTGCATTTTTCTGCCATAAAGGACATCCTCGACATCTGGTATTGAACTATTCAAGTATGACAAAGGTGGTACAATGGCAGGTGGATTTTCGGCGCTCTGACACGTTCGGCGGCGTGGGTGTCATGGACGCTTGGCGGCATGCCGCGAGTGCCTAGGCGGTGGCCGGGTCGGAGGCGGTTGATTCGGGCGCCGCATGTCGGCTGCGCGCCTGGCGTCGGAGACGTGCGCTGCGACTGCGGCCCGGCGCGGCCTGCGACTGCGGCCGACGCGGCGCGTGCCGCGCGGCCCGGTGCGGCGCGTGGTCTGCGGCTTGCGGCGAAGGGCGGCCGAAACGGGATGGCGGGGAGGCAGGTTGCTGTTCAGCGGCTACATCGTGGGATACCTGTTTCTGGCGGGAGCCGGCAGCGGGGCGTTCTTCGTCTCGGCGTGTTGCTGCATCGGCGACGCGGTGTGGAAGACCGAAGGCTCCGAGCGTCTGGTGCGCTCCACCCAGATGGGCTTCTGCGTGGCGCCGTGTCTGGTGCTGCTGGCCTCGCTCCTGCTGCTGCTCGACTTGGGCAACGCGGAGCGCGTGTGGCTGGTGGCTACCATGCCCTTCCAGTCGGTGATGTCGGCGGGGGCGTGGTTCGTCGCGCTGTTCACGCTGGTGTCGGGCGGCTTGGCGGTGGCGGCCCTGCTTGTGCGCGAGGTGCCGCGGGCGCTTCTGTGGGCGTGCTGCGTGGTGGGCCTGCTGCTTGCGGCGGGCACCATGGGCTACACGGGCGTGCTGCTTGCAGACATGGTGGGCATCGACTTCTGGCGCACGCCGTGGCTGGTGGCGCTTTTCGTCGCGTCGTCGCTTTCGTGCGGCGTGGCGGCCATCACGGTGCTTGATGTGGCGCTTCTGCCTCCGACTCGTGCGGCCGCGCCCTCCCTGTGGCGGGTCGCCTGCGTTCTGACCTGCATCGAGGCGTGCGTGCTGGCGGCGTTCATGGCGGTGCAGCACGGCTACACGGAAACCGCCAGGGCATCGTGTGACCTGTTGCTCTCGGGGCGGCTGTCCGCGGCGTTCTGGGGTGGGGTGTGCGCGGCGGGCCTTGCGGTTCCGCTGGCGGCGCATGCCGTGGCGGGGCGCCTGGTGCCCGCGCCGGCGGCGCATCTGGTGGCCTCGGCGGGCGTGCTGGTTGGTGGGCTTCTTCTGCGGTATTGCGTGATTGCGGCGGCGCTGTACACGCCGCTTGCCCTGAGTGCGCTATGATGGCTGGAGGGCATGGAGAAAGGCGGCCGGACGTGGAACGCGGCCGGCGCATGTGAAAGCAACCGGACGTGGAACGCGGGCGGCGCCGGCGAAGCGGCGGGTTGTGCGAAGGAAGCGAATGCGGGACGGCGTGACGACGGAAAACACCATACAGATAACCATTGACGAAGACAGCGGCATACCCATTTGGCTGCAGCTGCGCAACCGCCTGATATACCTGATCACTTCGGGGCACTACGCGGTGGGCGACAAGCTTCCCACCGTGCGCGAGATGGCGGTGGGGCTGGGCATCAACTACAACACCGTGAGCAAGGTGTATCAGGACATCGAGCGGGACGGCTACATCGTCTCGAAGCGCGGCCGGGGCACCTTCGCGCACGACGGGTACCGCGCAAACGAAGACACGCCCAGCAACGCAGCCGATTCCCTGGCCGACGCGTTCATTCAGCAGTGTCGCGAACTGGGCGTTCCGCGCAGGGACATCGTGGGGCTGGTGGAAGCGCGGCTCAAGGCGATGGAAGGATAGGGCATGAAGTTCAGCTTGAGGGGCGACAAGGCCAGAACCGCAACCGCCAAGGATGACGCGCGCCGCACCGTGGCGGTCACCGAACTGGAGCCAAACGAGGCCACGCGCGTGGGCGTCTACGTGTTTGCGCTGGTTATGTTCGTGGTTGGCTTCGGCGTGGTGCTGGCTGCAACGTGGGCGTGGCTTTCGGCGGCCACCGTGGCGGCTGCGGTGCTCGCGGGCCTTCTGTGCGCCGCCTGCATCCGCATCGCGCCGCAGTGGGAGCGCGTGGCGGTGCTGCGCTTCGGCCGCTTCCACCGCGTGGCGGGGCCGGGGCTGTACGTGTTGGCCCCCTTCGTGGAATACGCCGCCATCCATATCGACCACCGCATCATGACCTCGGCGTTTTCCGCGGAGGCGGCGCTGACGGCCGATTTGGTGCCGGTGGACGTGGACGCCATCCTGTTCTGGGTGGTGTGGGACGCGCAGAAGGCGTGCCTGGAGGTGGAGAACTACCCGAAGGCGGTGCTGTGGTCGGCCCAAACGGCCATGCGCGATGCCATCGGGCAGGTGAACCTGGCGGACCTTTCGCTGCGCCGCAAGCAGATCGACCGCGAACTGCAGGAAGTCATGAGCGCGAAGTGCGAGCAGTGGGGCATCACGGTCATGAGCGTGGAGATCCGCGACATCATGGTTCCCCAGGAGCTGCAGAACGCGCTTTCCAAGGAGGCGCAGGCCGAGCGCGAGCGCAACGCGCGCACCATTCTGGCCGAGGTGGAGAAGGACATCTCGGAAATGTTCGTGGAGGCTGCCGACGTGTACGACAAGAACCCCAAGGCGCTGAAGCTGCGCGCGATGAACCTGGCCTACGAGGGCGCCAAGGACGGCAAGGGCGTGCTGCTGGCGCCCAGCAGCCTGGCCGACGGCTTCGACGTGGGGAAGCTTTTGGGAGAAGACTGACGTCGCGCGGGGGCTTCCCGATCGCCCGTTTTTCAAGCAATCGACTTCCCGTCATGTATCGAGGCAATCGGTCCCGCTGTCCATTGAAAAATTTTGGCATTACTGTCAAAATATTTCATCGACCGAAGAATCGGGAAAGGCAAGGGCATGCAGATCCTGCGCGAAAAATACCTGAATGACCTCGTGGTGCGCATGAACAATGGGATGATCAAGGTCATTACGGGAGTGCGGCGTTGCGGCAAAACCTATCTTCTTTACACCCTGTTCAAGCAGCATCTTTTGAGCAAGGGCGTTGACGAGGGGCACATCATAGAAGTTTCTTTGGATGACGACAAGTGCGAGGGTTTGAGGGATCCACACGCCTTGTCGGCGTATGTGCGCAAGCGCATACGGAACGACGGCCTCATGCATTATCTTTTTCTCGACGAGATTCAACAGGCGATTTCGGACGACGAAATGAGGGGCACGAAGCCCCCAAGGATATACGGTGTTTTGAATGGCCTGATGAAGATAGAAAACGTTGACGTGTACGTTACGGGAAGCAACTCCCGCATGCTCTCCACCGACGTTCTCACGGAATTCAGGGGCAGAGGAGACGAGGTGAGGGTCAGGCCTTTTTCTTTCGCGGAGTTCATGCAGGGGTTCCAGGGCGACGTGTACCACGGCTGGGCCGAATATGTGCGCTATGGGGGAATGCCCCTGCTGCTCTCCATGAAAACGGACGAGCAAAAGGTGCGGTATTTGGAGAACCTTTTCCAAGAAACGTATCTTAAGGACATCGTTGCAAGGAACCGGGTTTCGAAGACTGCGGAACTCGAAGAACTGGTGGACGTCATTGCTTCCGGCATCGGCTGCCTCATGAACCCTTCGAAGATCCAAGCCACGTTCAGAAGCAATTTGCATTCCACCATCAGCATAAACACTATTTCCGCCTATCTTGGCTACCTCGAAGACTCCTTTCTCATTGAGGTTGCGGACCGGTGGGACGTCAAAGGCCGCAAGTATATTGGCACGCCGAAAAAGTATTATTTCGAAGACGTGGGCTTGCGGAATGCGCGCTTGGGCTTCAGACAGGTTGAACAGGCGCACATCATGGAGAATATCCTGTACAACGAATTGCGCACACGTGGGTATTCCGTCGATGTGGGGTCGGTGGAAAAGCGTAGCGTCAAAAACGGGAAGACCCGGCGCACGACGTTCGAAGTGGATTTTGTCGCCCATCTCGGGTCGCAGCGGTTCTATCTTCAATCGGCCTTGCAATTGCCCGACGCGGAAAAGATCGATCAGGAAACGGCCTCGCTCCGCGCCATTGACGACAGCTTCAAGAAGATAGTTGTTGTGAGGGAGGTCATGAAGCCAGTGCACGACGAGAACGGCATTCTGTTCATGAGCGTTTACGATTTCCTCTTGCAGCAGGACAGTTTGTATTGGTAGTTTTGGGTGCGTCGCGCGGGGCGGGGAGGGAACAGGCGGTGCCATGAAGCAGGGAAAACTGATCGTATGCCCTACTCCCTTGGGGAACTTGGGCGACATGACGCAGCGCGCGCTCGACGCCCTGCGCGACGCCGACGTGGTGTGCGCCGAGGACACCCGAGTTACGGGGCGGCTGCTTGCCGCGTTCCACATAGAAAAGCGCCTCGAGAGGCTGGACGAGGCGACGCTGGCCGAAAAGGCGGCGCATGTCGTCCGCCGCGTAGCCGAAGGCGAGACCATCGCATACTGCTCCGACGCCGGCATGCCGGGCGTGTCCGACCCCGGCCTGCGCCTGGTGCGCGCCGCGCGCGACGCGGGCGTGGCGGTGGAGGTGCTGCCCGGTCCCACGGCGGCCGCCACGGCCTACGTGGCAAGCGGGTGCGCGAACCCGCGCTTCTACTTCGGTGGCTTCTTCCCGCGCAAGCAGGCAGAACAGCGGGCGCTTCTGGATTCGTTGCGCGCGCTGGACGCGGCGCTCGTGTTCTACGAAAGCCCCAACCGCCTGGTGGCGGCACTGGAGGCTCTGGCCGAGGCGTTCCCCCGGCGCGAGGTGGCGGTGTGCCGGGAGTTGACGAAGCTGCACGAGGAGGTGGTGCGCGGCAATGTGGCGCAGGTGGCAGGCGAGTTTCGCGAGCGTGGGCGCGCGGGCGGCATCAAGGGGGAGATCGTGGTGGTGGTGGACGGCCCCAGCGACGCCGAGGCGGCGGACGCGCGCGCGGGCGCGGAAGACGCGGCGCGCCGGCGCGCGGAGGAGTTGGCGGCACGAGGCGTGCGGGGCAGGCAGGCCGCGCGCGCCTTGGCCGACGAGTTCGGCATTGCGCGCAATGCGGCCTACGAAATAGCCCTTGCGGCAGGGCAAGGGGCGGGGAAGCCGTGATGGACGTGGATGGCCTGCATGTGCGGGTGACGCGCAAGCGCATCAAGAACGTGAACCTGCGCGTCAAGCCCGACGGACAGGTGGAAGTCTCGGCGCCCCATGCCGTGAGCGACGTGTTCATCAGGGCGTTCGTGCGGGAGAAGGCCGACTGGATAGAGGAGCGCCGCGCGGCGCTGGCCGCCTCTCCCGCCGCCTTGGCCGCAGCGGCAGGCCCCGAGGAAGTGGCGCAATGGCGCGCCGTGGTGGAGGCGTGCGTTCCGCCCTTGGTGGAGCAATGGGAGCGGATCATGGGCGTGCGCGCAGGCAAGCTGGCGTATCGCAACATGACCAGCCGCTGGGGAAGCTGCCAGCCTGCCACCGGGCGCATCTGCATCAACGTGCGCCTGGCGCTCTACCCGCCCGAATGCCTGGAATACGTGGTGGTGCACGAGCTGTGCCACCTAAAAGAGCGCGGGCACGGGCCGGCGTTCCAGGCGCTCATGACGCGCTACCTGCCCGACTGGAAGGAGCGCCGCGCAAAGCTGCGCTAGAAAGCTGCGCTAGAGGCCGCCGGCGTCGCGCGGGGTTGGCGGGCGGGGCTTGCGGCCGGCTCGGCGCCGAGTTTCAGGTGCATGCGTGGAGGCGAGGCGCCGCTGCTCTCGGAGGAAGGCGGGGCCGGAGGAGGGAGCGGGCAGCGTCCCTCAGGCGGCGCGCGGCTCTGCTGGCCGGCTTTCTGGGGCCGCGCCGCACGGGGCCGCGCCTTCGAGCGCCAGGTCGGACGCGTCGGTCGCCTGCATCCAGGCAATGTAGGCATCGGGACAGTGCGCGTCTATGGCTGCCGCGTAGTCCAGTCCTGCAAGCGTTTGCAAGACGCCGAAGACGCCTGCGGGGTTTGCGAGCGATTCGGCGTTGGGAAGGCTGCGCGCCATCTGCGCCTCGAAGGAGGACAGGGAGGAAAACGCCCGGTCGCTCAAATGGTACACCGCTCCCGTGTTCTTCCAGTAGGCGTTCTGCATGGCGCCGTAGCTTCCGGGAGTTGCGCCGCCGCGTTCGGCGGGCAGCGAGACGTCGATGCCGTAGCGTCCGTATCCCCAGATGGAAAGTGGGAGTTGGGGCACGATGTCGGCCTCGTTCACAATGTTGAACACGTTGCCGTAGGCGGCGTCGTCGCGGTCGGCCGCCTTGGTGGCGCAGGGGGCGGCGAACGTGTAGGCGAAGATGCCGCATGCGGGGGCAAGCGCCTGCGGGGTTTCGCTGAGGGCGTCGAGGCGCGCCGCGAGGAGGTTGGCGATGGCGCCGCCGCGGCTGTGCCCGGTGATGAGGACGCGCGTGTGGGCGGGGTCGGCACCGCGTTCGCGGGCGTACTGGAACAGGGCGGCCTCCACTTCCCGTTCGGCTGCCTTGAACCCCTGGTGGTCGGCGTCCGCCGGGTTCATGAAGTTGAAGTTGCTGAGCCATTCGATGCCGTAGCTGCCGCGGATGCCCACGAACACGAGGGTCGTGGGAGGCTCGCCGCGCCCGCCGGGGATGGTCTTGCTGGCCAGCGTGTAGGCCGCCACGTCGTGCGCGCCCACGAACAGCGCGCCCACTTCGTCGAAGACGCTGCTGCGCAGCGCGTAGGAATCGGTGCGCACGTCTTCGAAGCCCAGCGCGCCCAACGCCAATTCGGCGTAGGGCTTCGCGCCTTCCACGTTGCCGTAGAACTGCGACTCCGAATTGCACACTGCCGCCAGAACCGCGCAGGCGGCGGCAAGCCCGTGGTGGTAGACGTGGGCGTCGGCGTGCATCCATGCGTCGTTGAACGTGAGGGGCGTGGAGGTGCGGCCCGCCGGGTTGGCGTCGCCGCGCCCGGCTATGACTTCGCTGCAGTATTCGGCGGCTATCGTGCGGCTGCCGTCGGCGGCGGGCGCCTGCACTTCCACCTGCGCTTCTGCGCGCGGCAGGGGCACGAGGCCGCTCGCCAGAACGAGGTAGCGCGCCTGGATGAAGAAAAGGCTCAGGATCAGGAACGCGGCGCCCACGGTGGCAAGGGAGCGCATCGCGCGGCGGACGGCTGCCCTGGCGTCCATGTGTTCCTCCTTCGCGGTTTGGGCGACGGGTGCCGCGCGCGTTGCGGGCGGCGTGGCAGAAGCGTTGGCGACAGCTTACCAAATCGTCGGCGCGCCGTTGCCGTTGGGAGGCGCAACTTAAGAATACTGTAAGAGAAGGTAAGGCTGGTGTAAGCGGGCGGCGCCGCGCGGGCGGCGGCGCGGCGCGCACGCGGCATGGGCAGCCCGCGCCGCCGCCAGGGGCGCCCGCCCGCGGCGCGAGGTGCGGGCGCGGGGCGAGGTGCGGGTGCGGCGCGTACGGCCCGCGCCCATGGCGCGTGTCCCCTACGCGAACAGGGCGGTTGACAGGTAGCGCTCGCCCGTGTCGGGGAGCAGGGCGACGATGGTCTTGCCGGCGTTTTCGGGCCGCTTCGCCAACACGCTTGCCGCATGCAGGGCCGCGCCCGAGGAAATGCCCACCAGAAGCCCCAGCTCGCGGGCGGACCGGCGCCCGGCGGCCAGCGCGTCTTCGTCCTGCACCGGCAACACCTCGTCGTACACCGACGTGTCCAGCGTGCGGGGGACGAACCCGGCGCCGATGCCCTGGATGCCATGCTTGCCGGCCTTCCCCCGCGAAAGGACGGGGGAGGATGCCGGCTCCACGGCTACCACCTGCACGCCGGGTTTGCGCCGCTTCAGATAGCGCCCGACGCCGGTGATGGTGCCGCCCGTGCCGACGCCGGCCACGAAGACGTCCACTCCGCCGTCGGTGTCTTCCCATATTTCCGGGCCGGTGGTGGCCTCGTGGGCGGCGGGGTTGGCGGGGTTCTCGAACTGCGAGGGCATGAACGCGTTCGGCGTGGACGCTGCCAGTTCTTCGGCTTTCTCGATGGCTCCGGCCATGCCCCGCGCACCGTCGGTCATCACCAGCTGCGCGCCGAACGCCCCCATGAGGCGCTGGCGCTCCACCGACATGGTGTCGGGCATGACGATAACGGCGCGGTAGCCCCGCGCCGCCGCCAGCGCGCACAGCCCCACGCCGGTGTTTCCGCTGGTGGGCTCTATGATGGTGGCTCCCGGCGCTAGGGCGCCCGACGCTTCGGCCGCGTCCAGCATGGCCTTGGCCACGCGGTCTTTCACGGATCCGGCGGGATTGCGGCCCTCCACTTTCCCCAGCACGGTGGCCGCGCCGCCGAACGCGCGGCTCATGTCCAGAAGCGGGGTGTTGCCAATCAGTCCGTCGATGCTGGCCTGCACGTTCATGCGTCCTCCTGATGCTCGGAATTCAGGTGCCCGCCGCGCGGCGGTCCGGGGCCTGCGCGCCCGAACGCCACGCCCGCGACCGCATCTGCGCGCCGCACGGCTGCGCCCATGCTTGGCGTTTTCCCGATTATGCCACAAGTGGAAGGCCGGCGGGACTGGGACACGGGGCGCGGTGCGTGCCGCAGGCGGGACGCGGATGTGCAGCCTCACTGCACTTGGTGGCGGCGGAAGGCGTGGGCGGCGAGGGGGACTGCCAAGGCGGTCACGACCGCGTAGGCGGCCACGAGCACGGCTTGCAAATCCAGCACGACGGGTCCCGCCCGCCCCCTTCCGCATCCGCACCCCGCCCGCCGGCCGGATGCCACGCCCGCCCCGCCCGCCGCCTGCTCGCCGGTCGAACGCTCGCCGCCTGCACGCCCCGCCTGCGCCTGCAGTCCACCTGCCCGTGCCCCCGAGCGCCGCACCAGAATAAAACCCCTGAACAGCGGCATACTACTCTCGTTAGTATGCCCGTCCACGCGCCTCGTCATGTTCAAGTTCCTATAGGCGCTGCCCCCATTTCAGCCCGTCCTTTCGATTCGGACGCGGCCCCTTCGCCCGATACTGGCGCCAGTGCCCAATCCGGAAGAGAATGGATGGTGAGGATATGGACAAGTCAGAGGGAATCCTGGTCCCACACGAGAAACCTTGGCGCTATCAGGAGGGCGATCTCACGGTCACGCGCGGAAGCGCCTGGTCGGGTCCGGGATGCCACTTGGGATGCGGTGTGCTGCTGTACACCGACGCGGACGGCAAGCTGGTGAAGGTGGAAGGCGACCCCGAAAACCCCTTCACGCAGGGCCGCCTGTGCGTGCGCTGCCTCGACATGCCCGAGGTCGTGAACCACAAGGACCGCCTGACCCATCCCATGAAACGCGCCCGCGAGGATCGCGGCAAAGACAAGTGGGAGCGCATCTCGTGGGAAGAGGCCTACGACATTGCGGAAGCCCAATTGAACGCCATCAAGGAGAAATACGGCGCCGAATCCGTGGTGTTCATCCATGGCACCGGCCGCGACATCGCCCCGTGGCAGTCGCGTCTGTGCTGGTCGTTCGGCTCGCCGAACTACGGCAACGTGCTTTCGGGCAACGCGTGCTACCTGCCGCGCGTGGCGGGCATGGCGGCCACCACCGGCTCGTTCTGGATTGCCGACGTGTCGCAGCACTTCCCCGACCGCTACGACCACGAGGGCTGGACCATGCCCGAGGTCATGTTCGTGTGGGGCAATAACCCCATCGTGGCCAACTCCGACGGCTTCTTCGGCCATTGGGTCATCGACCTCATGCGGCGCGGCATGAAAACCGTGGTCATCGACCCGCGCGTCACTTTCTTGGCGGCTAAGTCCACCCTGCATCTGCCCATTCGCCCCGGCACCGACGCCGCGCTGGCCCTGGGGATGCTCAACGTCATCATCAACGAGGACCTCTACGACCACGAGTTCGTCGATCTGTGGTGCTACGGCTTCGACGCGCTGGCCGAGCGCGTGCAGGAGTACCCCGTGGACAAGGTCGCCGAGATCACGTGGATACCGGCCGAGAAGATCGTTGCGGCCGCCCGCCTGCTGGCCGAGTCCAAGCCGGCCACGCTGCAGTGGGGCCTCGCCATCGACATGACGCGCGAAGCCATTCCGGCCGGCCAGGCCAT
>CAJFUR010000028.1 GCA_904420215.1 uncultured Eggerthellaceae bacterium | reverse complement strand
TGGAACACGTCCACCACCTGCTCGCTCTCGCCCTTGCGCATGAGGCCGTGGTTCACGTGCACGCAGACGAGCTGCTTGCCGATGGCCCTGATCAGCAGCGCGGCCACCACCGACGAATCCACGCCGCCGGAAAGCGCCAGAAGCACCTTCCGATCGCCGATCTGCGCGCAGGCGGCCTCCACCTGCTCGTCGATGAACGCGCGTGCTTGCTCGGGCGTGGTGATGCGAACCATGTCGTCGGGGCGCTTGTTGGGATCCATGTGCCTGCTCCTTCTCATTCGGGTGGCCGACGCGCGGCGAATTTCAAACGATGACCGGAATTATAGCGAATGCCGCGCCGGTTTGCTCGGGGCGCATCTTCTTCGGGGCAGTGCGAATTTCCCTGATCGGGAGTGGGGATTTGGAATTGGCCGTGTTGAACCCTGCGACATCCGTCAGATGTGCGTGCCTTTTGCCGGCATGCCGTTCTCCCCTCGCGTCGCTTGCATGCGCTGCCCCTCGTCCGCTGTGTTCGCAAGTGGGCCACACTGCCACATTTTCGTCGATTTTTGACGTTTTCCGAAGTCTTGGGTTGGTCGGAGGCCGTCCGAACTCCGCAAAAGGCCAAGTCAAGGTTTCTGCTGGACGCACCAAAGCGCGACCAATGTCAGAAATCGACGAAAATGTGGCAAAACGCCCCATGCGCCGCGCCGCCTGCCGCCCTGCCCGCCCGCTCCCGCTTTCGCCGTCCTTGCGGCCTTCTTGCGCCGCCCGGGCGGTTTTCGGGTACCATGGAAGGCGTCAAGCGAGAGAGCAAGAGGAGGCGGCGCGTTGATCCGGTTCAACAACGACTACAACTGCGGGGCGCACCCGCGCGTCATCGAGGCGCTTGCGGCCACCAACGAGGAAAGCCACCCCGGCTATGGCCTGGACGAGTGGTGCGAGCGCGGGGCGCAGGCCATACGCGATCATGCCGCCGCCCCCCATGCCGCCGTGCATTTCGTGGTGGGGGGAACGCAGGCGAACTTCCTGGTCATCGCCTCGGCGCTGCGGCCCTACCAAAGCGTCGTCAGCGCCGACACCGGGCACATCAACGTGCACGAGACGGGTGCCGTGGAGCATGCCGGCCACAAGGTGCAGGCGCTGCCCAGCATCGACGGCAAGATCACGGCGGCGCAGGTGGAGGAAGTCGCGCACGCCTTCGAGACGAGCACCGTGCCGGAACACGTCGTGCAGCCCAAGATGGTCTACGTGTCGTACACCACCGAGTTCGGCACGCTGTATGCGAAGCGCGAGCTGGAGGAGCTGTCCGCCGCGTGCCGCGCGCACGGGCTGTACCTGTTCGTGGACGGCGCGCGCATGGGCTACGGGCTGGCCGCGCCGGAATCCGACGTGACGCTTGCCGACATCGCGCGGCTGGCCGACGCGTTCACCGTGGGCGGCACGAAATGCGGCGCGCTGTTCGGCGAGGCGGTCGTGCTCGCGAACCCCGCCCTGCACGAGGGGTTCCGCAGCAACATGAAGCAGAACGGGGCCATGCTGGCGAAGGGCTGGCTTCTGGGCCTGCAGTTCGCGACGCTGTTCGAGCCTGTCGGCGCGGATGCGGCTGTTGCCGGGGAGGCCGCTGTTGGCGCAGGTGCCGCCGATGGGGCCGTGGCCGAAGGGGAAACCGCCGGACGCCCGCTCGTCGCGGCCGCCGCCCGACCGTCTGCCGGCGCGGAGCCGCTCTACTTGGCCATCGCCCGGCGTGCCGACGAGCAGGCGCTGCGCATCAAGGCGGCGTTCGCCCGGGCCGACGTGCCGTTCTTCATCGAGAGCCCCACGAACCAGCAGTTCGTCGTCATGCCGGACGACGTGCTGGACGATCTGGCGAAGAAATACGCGTTCGAGTACGAGCAGCGCATCGACGCTGCGCACAGCTGTGTGCGGTTCTGCACCAGCTGGAGCACGCGGCCCGAAGACGTGGACGCCCTGGTGGCCGACATCGGGGCGCTTGCGCGCGCGGGCCGGTTGGCGTAGCGGCAACGCGGAGGGCGCAGGCGGATGGAGATTGCAGGAGACGCCGAAGGCGGGTTGGCGGCGGGCGCGGAACCCCGGGCGGGCGCGGCGCGTGCGGTGCCCGCCGCGTCCGCTTCGCCGGCGGCGGGCGCGCAGGTGGGGGAGGCGGCGCCTGCTGTGGCAGGGGCTTCGGCGGCGCCCGGGGCGGGCGCGCCCGCGGCACTCCAGGAGGGCGCGCGCCGGCCGCTGGTGCGCGGGCACGCGCTGGCACTGGCCACGGTGGTGGTGTGGGCCGTCACGTTCGTTTCCACCAAGGTGCTGCTGGCGCATTTCGCACCGGTGGAGATACTGTTCCTGCGTTTCGTCGTCGGCTTCGCGGCGTTGGCGGCGATGCGCCCGCGCCGCCTGAAGGTGCGCGGGTTCGCGGAGGAGCGCTGGTTCATGCTGGCCGGGTTGACGGGCATCACGCTGTACTACCTCTTGGAAAACATTGCGCTCACGTTTGCCACGGCCTCCATCGTGGGCGTGGTTGTGGCGGCGTCGCCGCTGTTCACCGGCCTTGCATCGGCGTTGCTGCTGAAAGAGCGCCTGCGCGCGCCCTTCTTCGCCGGCTTTGCGGTGGCCATGGCGGGGGTGTGCCTCGTCACGTTTGCGGGCGGCGCTCCCGGCTCCGGCGGCGCGGCGGCTGCGCTTTCGGGCAACGCGGCCGTGGGCGCGGCGCTCGCGCTGGCCGCGGCGGCCACGTGGTCGGCGTACTCGCTGGCGACGAAGAGGCTCGCGGGCTTCGGCTACGACAGCATTCTGGTGACGCGCCGCACGTTCGCATGGGGGCTGCTGTTCATGCTGCCCACGCTGCCCGTCTTGGGCTTCTCGCCCGACTGGGCGGCGCTGGCCTTGCCCGAGGTGTGGGGCAATCTGGCGTTTCTGGGGCTGGGGGCCAGCGCGCTTTGCTTCGTCACGTGGAACGTGGCGGTGCGCGAGCTGGGGCCGGTGACCACGAGCCTGTACATCTACCTGATACCGGCGCTCACGGTGTTGGCCTCCGCCGCCGTCCTGGGCGACGCGCTCACGCCGCCGGTGGTGCTGGGGGTGCTCCTGACGATAGCGGGCCTGCTTCTCTCGGAGCGGGGAAGGTAGGCGCCCGCCGGCCGCCCCGCGCGCGGGCAACCGGCGGAGCGGCCGGCGGGCGGGCTGACGGGTGGACAGCCCGCCGGTGGGCTTCGACTGGCCCCGCCCGCCGGTGGGCTTTGGCCGGCACTCGGCCGGCGGGCGGGGCGGCGCTTCTCGCCAGCCGCCCTCCCCGCCCCTGCAATGCGCTAGTTGGCCAGCGCGCTGCGCGCCGAGATGCGTCCGAACGCCGCGCACTCGCCCACGTTGCCGGTCCCTTGGTACAGGTGACCCCACACCGACCCGAACTCGCCGGCGGTGTACAGATGGGGGATGGGCTCGCCGAAGGGGTCGAGCACCTCGCCGTGCGCGCCGCGCACCGGGCCGCCGTCGGTGTTGAGCATGGACGGCACGCACAGCATCGCGTAGAACGGCGGGGTCGCCACCGGCTGCAGCGTGTCGGCCGGGCGGTAGAACGCCAGGTCCTCGCCGCGTGCGCAGAAGTCGTTCCACTGGGCAACCGTCTTGGACAGCTCGTCGGCCGGCACCTCCATGGCCGCGGCCAGCTCCTCTATGCTGCCTGCGGAAAGCGCCCACCCGTCGGCAACGGGGTCGGCGGACTTGTCCTGTGGGAACGCCCCTGCGGCAAGGCCGTCGGCGTCGAAGACGAACCACGCCTTCTCGGGGAAGGGCAAGTGCGTCCAGTTCCCGCCGAACTGCGTGATGCCGTGGCGGAAGCCCACGTTGAGCTTCGGGTCGGAGTCGGCCTCGGCATAGGGGTTCGAGGGGCACGAGCAGGCGTCGTAGTCCATGTAGAACCGCCGCCCGTTGACGCCCACGGTGATGCCGTGCTGCTTCGTGGTGAAGTTCCACACGGTGGAGACGAACTCCGTGTTGTCGAGGTTGCGCAGGGCCATCCAGTACTGCGCGCCGCCGGCCATGTGCCAGAAGTCGGCGCCCACTTTCATGCAGGCGCGGTGTCCGTCGCCCGTGTTGGCCTTGCCGGCGTAGGGGAACACGCCCTTCACGCCCGTGTAGTTATACAGCATCTCGGCGTCGCTTTCGAAGCCGCCGGTGCACACGATGACGCCCTTGTTCGCCTTGTAACGCTTGCCGTCGGCATCGACGACGCCCGTGATGGTCTTCGTCTGCGGGTCTTGGACGAGCGACTCCATGGCCGTGGAGGTGCGGTAGTCTATCGTGTCGGAATAGCCCTGCATCGTGTCGAGGAAGAACTGGAACACGTGGCTGGGGCCGTCGCCGTCGGTCTTGAACTTGATGCGGCCGTAGGTGTTGTCGTTGGGCAGCTCGGGCCACTCGCCCAGCTTCACGTCGTCGGGCGGGCCCACTTCCAGCCACTCCTCCTTGGCGCCCAGGTCGTAGAGCCACGTGAGGTTGTGGGTGAGTTCCTCGGCGAACGCCTGCTTCACGTCGTCGGGGGTGCTGTCGCCTATCATCGCGTCCAGATACACCTTGAACTCGTCGGCGTCGTCGCAGTAGAGCATGCTGCCCGCGCAGAACGGGCTGTTGCCGTTCGGGGACGGCTCCTTTTCCAGCAGAAGGCACGACGCCCCGTTGCCCTCCGTGGCCACCGTGATGGCCGCCGCAAGGCCGGCAAGGCCCGCGCCGCACACGACGACGTCGAATTCCTCGTCCCAGTTCTCGGAGCCTTCCGCCTGCGCCTCGCCGCCGCCGCCGGACTGCTGCCCGCCCGGCGCGCAGCCTGCCAACCCCGCCGCGGCGCCGGCGGCGAGCACGGCCGCCCCTCCGATGAACGAGCGGCGCGTCAGCCTGGTTGCCTGTTCCATGGTTTCCCCTTCCCTCGGTTTTCCGGTTTGCCGTTTCCCTGCAGCCCCGCGCAAGGGCCGCGGACTGGCTCGATCATAGGCCCCCGTTCCTGTCCGAAGCGTCTGCCGAAGCGCCCTAAACTGCGCGGATTCTTGTACCCGAAAGGGATGATTGTGCCTTGGGCCGCGCGCGTCCGGCCCATCGCGGCCGTGGATGCAACGGGCGTTGTGCTATCCTTCGGGCAAGGCGCGGGAGAGGGAGGCGTGAGGGGAGGAACGTGGTTCGGGGCAACGACAGTGGCGAGGGCATGGGCGGCAACGCCGGCAAGGGCGACGCCGGCAATGGGCACGCCAAGGGCGCGCGGAGGGACTGGACGCTGACGGTTTGCACGGCCGTGGGTCTCACGTTCTTGAGCGTGTGGTCGGACTTGGTGGGACACGGGTCTGGGTATTTCGCCAGTGCCGACGCCGTTGCGGAAATCGCGAACGCGCGCGTGCTGTTCTTGACGGGGCTGACGCTTTCGACGGCGCTCTACCTGCTCATGCCGTTCATGCTCAAGCGGTTCGAGCGGGTGGTGGGGTGCCTTGTCGCCGCGGCGTCCATGGCGGCCACGGTCCTGTTCTCCTTTCCCGAGGCGCTGCCCTTCCTGCCGACGAGCTATGTGTGTGCGGGTTGCCTGTGCCTCATCGGGGTGGGGTACGGCTGGCTGGCCGTGCATCTGGTGTGCCAGGTGGCCTACAAGGACGACTACGTGACGGTGGTCATGATCCTGGCCGCAAGCCTGATTGCCAAAACCATCTTGACCAGCCTTATCAACATGTATGGCCCCGCCTTCGCGCATGTGGCGGCGGCGCTTGTCTCGCCGGTCGTCTCCTTCGCGGCGGTGGCGTGGGCGCAGCGGGCGCTCGACCGTTCGCCCGAAACGCTGGACCTCGCCGAATTGCCGAAGGTGCCGGAGCCCGACCGGCGCGTGCTTCTGGTGCTGCTTGTCCTGCTGCCGGTCTTGCGCGCGCTGGTGAGGGGCCTGAGCAAGATGGGCTACTGGGGCAGCGAGTACGAGGTGGAGAACATCATCGACGGGCTGGGGTTCCTCGTGGTCATAGCGCTCATGATCTTCTTCGCGCGGGTCACGCTCGTGGAGGAGCAGGGCGACGACATGATCACGCGGTTCCTGCCGCCGTTTCTGGTTATCATCGGCGGGTTCTTCCTCCTGGACCCCCAGGTGGGGCGCCTGTTGGGCCTGAACGAATGGACAAGCTACATTCTCACGACGTTTGTGGAGTTGTTCTCGCAGCTGTTCCACTGGGCGCTCATAGCGCTTTCCATCCGCAGCCTCAACGTCCATCCGTACCGCGTCGTGGGCATTGGGTATGCGGTGTACGGGGTGTTCTCCATTGCCTACGCGCTCCTTCTGCAGGACAAGGTGGAGCTGAGCAGCGTGCTCATCGTTTTGGCCATGTACCTGTTCATCGTGGTCATGATGCTGCTGTTCCGCTCGGGCAGGGCGAAGGGGGAGCAGCCCGCCGAACGGAAGCCCGCCGCGCCTGCCGGCGGCGAGGAGCTGTTCCACCGCATCGCCGAGCACTACGGGCTTTCGCCACGCGAAACCGAGGTGTTCGTCCTCCTGGCTCAAGGGCGCAACCGGACCTATATCCAAAACGCCCTGTTCCTGGCCGAGGGGACGGTGAAAACGCACACCTCGCGCATCTACCAGAAACTCGGCGTGAGCAACCGGCAGGACATGATCACCCTCGTGCAGGAGTTCGACTCGTAGGACGTGCGAAGCCGGCGGCGGGCGACATCGGGGGGCTGCCACCTGCGTTGACCTGCGCTGGCTGCTGGGGCGGGCCGGCGGCGGGGATGCGGCGGAATGGACGCAGGCCTCCGGCTGGCTGGCGGGCGGCGCGGAGTGTCGCCCGCCAGTGTGCGGCCGCGTGGGCCGGCATCGGGGGCTGCTACTTGCGTTGGCCGTCGGGCGAGTCCGCTTGGGAGCGCAGTTTTTCCCGCGCTATGGAGTCCATGTCGTAATCTTGGCCTATGTTCGTGACATCGAGCTTGCGGACACATGCGGAAAGCCATGCCAAGTCCCGGTACATCAGGGAGACGAGAAGGGCTGTCTCGAAATCGGAAAGCCTGTGGGTGGAACGGTACCCCGATCCCTGCCGGTGCACGAAGCCCCGGTCCGCAAGGTAGCGGCCTATTGCCCGATAGGCTTCGGGACGGCGGTCTTCTCCGAACCGCTCGCGGAGGCGTTGCGTGTCCAAGTCGAAGTTGATGGCCTTGTACCGTTTGACTGTTCTGGCTTTGCGTGCCATGTCAGACGGCTTCCGCTCGCTTGCTCAAAAAGAACTCCTTGGCATCCTCGACCGAAAACATGTCGGGTTCGGGCATGTCGTCGCTGTTGTACCAGAGCCATGTCTTCACGTTGTCCAAAAATCCGTCGCGGTCCTTCAGGATGAGCGCCGAGCTCATGAATCCGAAAAAGCCGTCTTCCTGCCCGTTTTCGTAATAGAAGCCGCCCTCGCCCTTCACGAGTCCGTAGCGGCCGACCAAAAGATCGTCCACGCCCGCCTGCAGGGCGACCGGATCGAAGGCTCCCTCGCGTCGTATCTTGTCTTCGTCCAGGACGATCTGCATCTTCTTCATTCCCGTTCCTTTCGCTCTGGTTGCAGTATAAGGCCAGGCGTCTGACGGAACAATCCTCGGCGCTTCCGTTTTCTTTCCGCGGGAGCGCTGCGAAAATGCGGCAGGGATTCCACACAGGGGAGGCGAGGGCGCGTCAGAGATGCGGCGGGGATGCGGCGAAAACGCAAGAGGTGTGTGGTGGGGATGCGGTGGAATGGGCGCAGGCCTCCGGCTGGCGGGCGGCGCGGGATGTCGCCCGCCAGTGTGCGGCCGCGTGGGCCGGCTTTCCTTCTCCGGGGCGGCCGGCCCACGCGGCGCATGTGGGCCTAGCGCTTCACGTTCATGGCGCGCATGGCGTTCAGGATGGCTATCACGGCCACGCCCACGTCGGCGAACACGGCCAGCCACATGTTCGCGACGCCCACGGCGGCCAGCGCCAGCACGAGTAGCTTAACGCCCAGGGCGAACACGATGTTCTGCCACACGATGCCCATGGTCTTGCGCGCGATGGAGATGGCCCGCGCTATGTTGGAGGGCTTGTCGTCCATGAGCACCACGTCGGCGGCCTCGATGGCGGCGTCCGACCCCATGGCGCCCATGGCGATGCCGACGTCGGCGCGGGTGAGGACGGGCGCGTCGTTGATGCCGTCGCCCACGAAGGCGAGCTTGCCCTTGCCGCGCCCCGCGCTGCCCGCAGCGCCCGCTTGCGCTTCCGGGGTCGTGCCCGCTGCCCTGCCCGCGGCAGCCTGCGCTGCCGCCGTGCTCGCCGCCCCGTCCGCGGCAGCCTGCGTCCTCGCATTCGCCGCACTGGCCTGCGCCCGCGCTTCCGTGGCGTCTGCCGCCGCGCCGCTCGCAGCGGCCTGCCCGCCCGCGTCCGCATTCGTGTCTGCGCCCACCGCCGCCCCCGCGCCCGCGTCGCCGCCTGCGAGCAGCGCCTCCACGGCGGCCACCTTGTCCTGCGGCAGCAGCTGCGCGCGGTACTCGTCGATGCCCAGTTCGGCCGCCACGGCCGCCGCCACGTCGGCGCGGTCGCCCGTGAGCATGACGGTCTTCTTCACGCCCGCCGCCTTGAGCGCGGATACGGCCGCGGCCGCGTCGGGTTTCACCACGTCGGCGATGACGATGTGCCCGACGTACTCCCCGTCCATCGACACGTGCAGGATGGTGCCCGTCAGCTCGCAGTCGTGGAAGGCCACGCCGCACGACCTCATCAGCTTGTCGTTGCCCACCAGCACGGTGCGCTCGTCGATGCGCGCCTGCACGCCGTGCCCGCCGCGCTCCTGCACCTCGTCGATGCGTTGCTGGTCGATGGGGCCGCTGTAGGCCTGCTTGATGGAGAGCGCGATGGGGTGGTTCGAATACGCCTCGGCATGCGCCGCAAGGGAGAGCAGCCGCTCGGCGTCGATGCCCGCATGCGGGTGCACGGCCACCACGTCGAAGGAGCCGTCGGTGAGCGTGCCGGTCTTGTCGAACACCACGGTGTCCACGTGTGCGAGCGTCTCCAGGTAGTTGCTGCCTTTGACCAGGATTCCCACGCGCGACGCCCCGCCGATGCCGCCGAAGAACGAAAGCGGCACGCTGATGACGAGGGCACACGGGCACGACACCACCAGGAATATCAACCCGCGCTGCACCCATTCCGCCCAGTCCTGCCCGAACAGCAGCGGCGGCAGCACGGCCAGCAGCACCGCAATGCCCACCACGGCGGGCGTGTAGTAGCGCGCGAACCGCGTGATGAAGTTCTCGGTGCGCGCCTTCTTGTCGGCGGCGTTTTCCACCAGTTCCAGAATGCGCGCCACGGTGGACTGCCCGTAGGGCTTGGTGGCGCGCACGGAAATGAGGCCGGTCAGGTTCACGCAGCCGGAGATGACCTCGTCGCCTTCGCGCACGTCGCGGGGGATCGACTCGCCCGTGAGCGCGGCGGTGTCCAGCTGGCTTGCGCCGGAGGCCACCACGCCGTCGAGCGGCACGCGCTCGCCGGGTTTCACCACGATGACCTCGCCCACGCCCACTTCGAAGGGGTCCACCTGCACGAGTTCGCCGTCGCGCTCCACGTTGGCGAACTCGGGTGCGATGTCCATCATGTCGGCGATGGATTTGCGGCTCTTGCCCACGGCATAGCTTTGGAACAGCTCGCCCACTTGGTAGAACAGCATGACGGCCGCGCCTTCGGCCATGTGAGGGTCGCCTTCGGGGAACAGCACCAGCGCGAACGCGCCCACGGTGGCCACGCTCATGAGGAAGTTCTCGTCGAACACCTGGCCGTGCCCGATGTTCTTCGCCGCGCGCAGCAGCACGTCGTAGCCGGCGATGAGGTAGGGCACGAGGAACAGCGCGAATTCCAACCAGAGCGCCGCGGCCTCGCTGCCAAGCCACGTGGAAAGCGGCAGCAGCTCCACGGCTGCATACACGGCCACGAACAGCACGATGGCGACGACGATACGGTTGCGCGTCCTTTTCTGCTTCTTGTTCATTGTGAGTTCCGCCGTTCTGTCGAAGCGGCGGAACGGGCCGCCGCTGCGGCTTTCCGATGCACGCCGCCTTGCCCCTTGTGCGCTTGCCCTTGCGTGCGCGGCACGCGCGGCCGCGCGGCGGGGCAATGCGGCACGCCTCGGAAAGCCTCGCTGACATTTTTGTTCATGGTTCTGATCCGTCTTTTTACGTAGATTAACGCACGATAGTGCAGTCTGGTTCTATTTTGCGGCAGACACGCGCGGCTTCTTCGAGTATGGCGTCGAAGCGCGTGTCGTCGGCCTCCAGCACGAGCTTCTGCGTCATGAAGCTCACCGTGGCGCTTTTCACGCCGTCGATGTCCCTGATGCCGTTCTCCATTTTGGCTGCGCAGTTGGCGCAGTCGAGGTCTTGGAGCTTGAAGGTCTTGCGCATGGTTGGGGTTCCTTTCGCGTGGGTTCGATGTCGTTTTGGGCTGGGTGCTCGGCGCGGGGCCGGGCGGGTCACTCGCAAATGTGGGACATGCCCTGCGCGAGCATGGTGTACACGTGGTCGTCCGACAGCGCGTAGATGACGTTCTTGCCGTCGCGCTGGAACTTCACCAGGCGCGCCTGCTTGAGGGTGCGCAGCTGGTGCGAGACGGCGCTTTGCGAGGCGCCTATGATGTCGGCGATGTCGGCCACGCACAGCTCCTGCCCCATGAGGGCGTACAGGATCTTGATGCGGGTGGTGTCGCCGAACGTCTTGAAAAGGTCGGCCAGGTCGTAGAGCATCTCCTCGTCGGGCATGGGGTCGGGCGGGGTGGCGCCGTCCGTGGCGGCCTGCACGCCTTCGGGGGTGGGATGCGCGTTTTCGGAGCCTGCCAGCGCATCGTCCGGGGTTGAGGCGCTTGCGTCGCACGGGACTGCGCCGTCCGTGGCAGATTGCGCGCCGTGGGGCGTTGCGCTGCCGCTCGTCGCTGCGCCGCCGGCCCCTACCGCGTTGCCGGCCTCTGCTGGGCCGCCGACCCCTGCCGGGCCGGCCCCCGCCGCGCGGGCTTCCGTGGGGTTCTCCTGTTTCTTCATGATGCCCTCTTTCTCCGCTCAATCAAACATATGAGCAACTGTTCATAAGTATAGGGAAGGACTCGCTGCTGTCAAGGGATCGGCGGAAGTTTTTTCGCCCGTTTCGGGGAGGGGTGGGGGGCGTCGTGCGGCCGGGCGAAGCAAGGCCACCCGCGCGCCTGTTGCATGCGCCCACGGTTGCCTGCGTTGTGGCGGCGGTTTACAATGTCGGGGTGATTGGCACCGTGGATGCGGGTACGACGACCGCAAAGGGTGCAATTGCCGTCATGTGTTTGCTAGGGGGAAAGCAATGCATCTTTCGTACTTGAGGGAATACGTGGCCCTTGCCCGCTACATGAACATCTCGAAGGCTTCCCGCGAACTGCACATGACCCAGTCGAATCTGAGCAAGCACATTCGCCAGATAGAATTGGAAGTGGGCGCCGACTTGGTGTCCCATGGCAATCGCTTGGAGTTCACGCCGGCGGGGCTTTATTTCCTCGATCAGGCGAACAAGGTGGTCGATCTGTTCGACGGCATATCCAGCAAGTGCCGCGAGATAGAGACGGCAGACATCGACCCGCTCGTCATTCGCCAGCCGACGTTCAACGATGCGGGAACGTTGGAGTTCTACCGCATTCTCGACCGGTTCCGCTCGCGCTACGCCGACGTGCCGGTTCGCTTCACCTTGGTGCGCTATGCTTCGCCATCGGCCATGATCAGGGCGGAATCGGTGGACGCGCATGTGATCTACGAATTCGGCGACGTCGCGCGCATTGCAGGCGACTACGCCGAAAGGGGCTTTCTGGCCTACCCCCTCTGTTCCGAGAAGTTCGGGGTGTGGCTCGACGAAAGCCACCACTTGGCGAAGCAGGACGCTATCGAAGTCGAAGACTTGAAGGGCCTTCCGGTTCTGGAGTCGAACCAGACGTTCGCCCCGTTGGCCGCCGCCATCAGCGGGCTGTGCCGAAGCAGGGGGTTCGATCCCACCTTCGAGTTCAGAACCATCAACTCCTTTGCGGAAATGATCACCTATGGCGCTTCGAAGGCAGTTCGCGTCTTCCCCATGAGCGTGAAGGACGACCCCCAGCTCAAAATGAACCAGGGCATGCGGCTCGTCCCCTTGGCGGACGGCACGGAGATTCAGGCGATGTTGCTCATGGATGCCAGTTCCAAGCGGAAGAAGGCCGCGGCGCTGCTTCAGAACATGCTCGAGGGGCTCGACCGCGGAATGGACGCGGCAAGCCGCTAGCTGCGGGCCACTGGCTGCTTGCGACCCGCGGCGTGGCTGGCCGAAAGCCGTAAATCGCTTGCGGCCCGCAGCGCGGCGGGCCGAAAGCCGTGCGCTCCTGCGCGTGTCCGGCATGCAGGCGCCTCCCAAGCGCGCGCATAGGGGCGCGCTCCGAAAACCCGTTCCCCCGTATTGCTTCCATCCTCCCCTGCATCCGCGTCGCGCCGCCTTGCCGCAGTCTGCGGGGCGGCGCTCCCTGTTGGACGATGACGCCTCCGCAGCATGCGGCCAGTCGCTTTGCTACTTGCCGCCATCTTGATTCGGAATGGGCGGCATCACGGGGGGAGTTTTCTTCCATTCTCTTGTCGCTGCTGATCAAAAGGCAATTTTCATAACCGTGAGCACGGAGTGGGGGGCGCCGGGAAGGGCGGGCGTCCCTATACTCTGCCTAGAGGCCCCGGTGTCCGGCTGGGCGATTCGCGCAGTGCGCCCGCGCTTCTCGCGGCAGTGCGTCTGCGTTTCGAGCGGCAAGGTGGCGCGGGCGGCGCGCGGGTCTTCGCGCGCAGGCCGTCCGGACGCGGGGTGGGGACGAGAACCGAAACGAAGGGGTGATTGCAGTGAGAAAGGAATGGCAGCGGCAAGGCGAAGACGGCGAGACGGTCGTTCGCACCTGCGCCTGGTCCCCTCCGGGGTGCCATCCGGTCGGGTGCGGCCTTCTTCTGCACGTCAAAGACGGAAAACTCGTGAAGGTGGAGGGGGATCCCGAGCATCCCATAACGCGGGGCGCGCTGTGCCCGCGCTGTCTGGCGCTCAAGGACTACGTGTACCACCCCGACCGCATCACGCACCCCATGAAGCGCGACCCCAAAGACCGCGGCAAGGACGCGTGGGAGCGCATCACGTGGGAGGAGGCGTATGACCTCATTTGCAGCAAGGTGAACGAGGTCAAGGAGGAGTACGGCCCCGAGGCCATCATGGTCTTCGGCGGCACGGGGCGCATCGCCTCCACGTACTACCCCATGATCGCCCTCAATGTGTTCGGCACGCCGAATGCGTGCTACGCGCAAAGCGGCATGGCGTGCTATTACCCGCGCGTCACCGAAATGGCCTATGTCGTGGGAAGCGGATACCCCGAGATCGACTACGCAAGCCGGTACCCGGACCGCTACGACCATCCCGGCTGGGAGCCCCCGAAGTACATTCTGGTGTGGGGCAAAGAACCGCTGAAATCGAACCCCGACGGCCTTTGGGGCCATTCCGTCGTGGACCTCATGAAGCTGGGATCGAAGGTCATCTGCGTCGATCCGCGCGTGACGTGGCTTGGCTCGCGGGCCGACATGGTCTTGCAGCTGCGCCCCGGCACGGACGCCGCCCTGGCCATGGCCATGGTGAACGTCGTGATTCAGGAGGACTTGTACGACCACGACTTCGTTGACCGGTGGGTCTACGGCTTCGACGAGTTCGCCGCGCGCGTGGCGGAGATGACGCCCGAGAAGGCCGAGGAGATCACCTGGGTGCCGGCGGAAAGCATCCGCGAGGCCGCGCGCAAGTTCGCGACGGGAAAGCATTCCGCCTTGGCATGGGGCCTCGCGCTCGACCAGAACGTGAACGGCCCGCAGGCGGCCATGGCCCTCATTGCCCTTTTGTGCATCACCGACAATCTGGACGTTCCGGGCGGGTGCGTGCTGTCGGGGGTCTCCACAACGGATTCGCAGAAGAACCGCTACCGCGAGGGCATCAACCTCATGACGCCCGAGCTGTGGGAAAAGCGCATCGGCGCCAAGGAATACCCGGGCATCTGCGACATCGACAACCACAACCAGCCCGACGTGGTGCTGGACGTGCTGGAGTCCGGCAAGCCCTACCAGATACACATGGGGTACTTCAACAGCACGAACATCGTGGACGGTGCCATTGCGGCGCAGCCGCAGCGCTGGACGGCGGCGCTCAAGAAACTGGACTTCATGGTGTGCTCGGACACCTTCATGAACCCCACGGCCATGGCTCTGGCGGACGTGTTCCTGCCGCTGTCCACGTTTGCCGAGTACAACGGGTTCGTGTTGCCCCATTACGGGCTCAACGACCTGTTCTACGCCACCATCAACAAGGCCATTTCGGTGGGCGAGTGCAAAAGCGACATCGAGATATTGGTTGACTTGGGCAAGCGGCTACAGCCGGAATACTGGAGCCAGTTCGCCGACGACGTGGACTTCCTCGAAAAGCTGAAGCTTCCCGACGGCTTCACGTTCGCCGAGCTGCGCGAACAGGGCGTGATACAGCCGGAAGTGACGTACCGCAAGTACGAGAAGGGCATGATGCGCGCCGATGGGCAGCCCGGCTTCAACACGCGGACCGGGCGCATCGAGCTGTACTGCTTGGGCTATGCGGCCCATGGGGACGACCCCTTGCCGTACTACATGGAGCCGCCCTACAGCCCCGTCAGCACGCCGGAGCTGGCCGAGGAATACCCGCTCGTCCTCACTTCGGGGGCGCGCACGTTCGTGTCGTTCCACTCGGAGCACCGGCAGATCGCGTCGCTGCGGGCCATGCACCCCGACCCGCTGCTCGACGTGCACCCCGAAACCGCCGACGAGCTTGGCATACGGAACGGCGACTGGGTGTGGATCGAGACGCCTTGGGGCAAGTGCACGCAGAAGGCGCACGTCACCAAAACCACGCTGCCGGGAGTGGTGCACGCCGAGCACGCCTGGTGGTTCCCCGAGCAGGAGGCGGAAGAGCCGCACCTGTACGGGCACGGCATGTCGAACATCAACACGGTCATGCCGCACCATGTCATTGGGAAACTGGGCATCTGCAACACCTTCAAGAGCCAGATCTGCAAGGTGTACCGCAACGACGAGAAGAACTGAGGGGGAGCCATGTCCGAAAACGCCTTGCTTGTACACTATGCGTACTGTTCGGGTTGCCGCTCCTGCGAGCTGGCATGCCGCAACGAACACGACCTCGAACCGGGCTGCTGGGGTATCCGGGTGAGGGAGGAGGAGCCGTGGCAGCTGCCCGATGGAACGTGGAACTGGGACTACCTCCCCGTGCCCACGAAGCTGTGCGACTTTTGCGCCAGCCGCGCGGCGGCCGGCTTGGAGCCGATGTGCGTCCAGTCCTGTCAGGCGAAGGTCATAGAAGTGGGTCCTGTCGAGGAAATGATGGGGCGTCTGGGACAACTGGATGGAAAGGCGGTGGTGTATCGGCTCTGACGTTGCAGGGGCCGAGGCGCGCGACGCGGCTTCGGCCTTGGCCGCCATCGGGGCGCCCCGCCGCCTTTCCCGCATGCGCGGGGGCGGCGGGGCCTTCAGGGGCCCAGGGCGGCTGGCGGAGCGCTTCGTGCGGCGGCATGCCTCCGCACGAAGCCTCCGGTTCGGCGTCCCAACATTGCGAACGGGAAGGGGATTGGTCATGGGCAAAGGCAAGTTCCATTACGCGTACAGCGTGGTGTTCAGTTGTTTCATTCTGCAGATGGTCATGGTGGTGGGCCTGCAGAGCGTGCCGCTTATGCTGGGCGACATCGCGGAGTCACTTCAGATATCGGCAACGGAGGCCGGCGGCCTCACGGGCGCCTTCTCGCTGTTCTACGGCAGCCTCGGGTTCGTGTGGGGCTTCGTTTCCGACAAGATAGGCGTGCGTAAGGTGCTGATGATCAGCTTGGCCTGCGTGACGGCCGGGCTGCTGCTGTTCGGTCTGTTCGGCACTTCGTTCGTTTCCTGCGTGGCGCTCTATGCCGTTGTGGGCATTGGCTGTGCGGCGCTTGCGGCGGCCACGGTGCCCAAGCTGATGGGGCGTTGGTTCGACGTGACGAAGCGCCACCGTCCCACGTCCATCTGCATGATGGGCGGCGTGTTCTGCGGCGCCATCCAGGGCGTTGCGATTCCCCAGCTGGTGGGTGCGCTGGGCTGGAATGCGGCGTTGATGGTCATCGCCGGGGTCGTGTTCGTGCTCGCCGTTGTCATCGTGCTGGTCATTCGCGACACTCCCGAGGAAAAGGGGCTGCGCCCCTATGGCGCTCCCGAGGCGGACGCCGCTCCCGCCGAGTCCAAGGCTCCGCAGGTCAAGGGTCTGCGCAACTTCGTCGCGGTTCTGAAGATGTCGTTCACGTGGAAGCAGATCGCCCACAACATCTTCTACTTCATAGCCTACAACGCCATCAACTCGTTCCTTCCGATGGCCATCATGTCGGCAGGCTATTCCCGCGCCGAAGCGGGGTTGGTGGTGACGGTTTACAACGTGTTCCAACTGATTGCCATGTTCGTGTGGGGGTCGCTTTCCGACAGGATGGAGCCCAAGCGGGCGCTCAGCTATTCGCTGTTCATCTGGGTGGTGGGATGCGTTGCTCTGGCGTTTGCCTACCAGTCCCTCAACACCGCCTTCTTCGCCATAGCCATCACCGGCCTTGGCCTTGCGGCGCCGGGCTTGGCCATGGCCATCAACGCCGACTACTATCCTCCCGAAATCACGGGGACGGGATCCGGCGTGACGTCCACGGTGGGCACCATCGGGCGCACGCTTGGCCCCATATTCGCCGGCATGCTCATTGACGCCACGGGCACCTATCTGTCGCTGTTCGTTTTCGCGGCGGCCATCATGCTCGTGGCGGCGTTCATTCCGTTCAGCTACGGCAACGTGCGCGACAAGCGCCCTGCCGCCGTCGAGCAGGGCGAGGCCCTGACCCAGTGAGGCGGCGGCGCTCCCGGGCTCGCGGCCTTGTGCGCGGTCCGCGGGCCCGGGCCGCCGGTGCGGTGCTGTGGGCGATCGGCGCCGGGTGCGGGAGGCTTGCGCTCCGCACCCGGCATGCGGGCCTTGCTCTGCGCGGGCGGGGGACGGCGGAACGCGCGTGAAAGGGGGGATGGCATGAAGGCGCAGTACCTTTCCGAGATAATGGACGATCTGGGAGTGTCCAGATTCACCATCAAGATCCTCGTCGTCGTGGGCATTGCCATGATGTTCGACGGGTTCGACTACATGATCGTTTCGTACACCATGCCCCAGATTGCCGCCGAGTGGGGGCTCGACAGCGTTTCGATGGGGGGCCTTTCCTCGTGGAGCCTTTTGGGGCTTGTAGCGGGAGGGTCGCTTTCCGGCATTGTGGCAGACCACATTGGCCGGAAGAAGACCTTGGTCGGCAGCACGGTGCTCTACTCGGTTTTGAGCGTGGTCACTTTCTTTTCGACGGGCTACGAGATGTTCGCGCTGTGCCGCGTGTTGACGGGGGCGGGCCTGGGGGCCTGCATTCCCATGGCCAACACCATAAATTCCGAGTACGCCCCCACCAAGGTGCGCGGCCTTTTCATCGCGCTGGGCATGGCGTTCATGATTCTGGGCCAGATTCTGGCGGGCGTGTTCGCGGTGTTCGTCATACCCGTGTTCGGGTGGCGGGTGAGCTATCTTCTGGGCGGCATCCCGGTCTTCTATGCGCTGGCAATCCATTTCGTCTTGCCGGAGTCGGCCCTGTGGCTGGTCGTCAAGGGGCGCAAGGCCGAGGCGGTGGCCATCGTGAAGCAGATGGAGCGTTCCGCGGGCGTCCCTGCGCGCAACTGGAAGCCCGAAGACATACTCGTTCCCGTGCAGGCCAAGACCGTGGGGGTGCGGGGGCTTTTCTCCCGTGGCTATGCGCTTTCCACCGTGGGCCTGTGGCTCAACGCCTTCTTCATTGCAGCGGTCATGTATGGCATCAACGCCTGGACGCCCTCGATGCTGCTTTTGACGGGGTTCGACGTGACGGAAAGCTACGGGTTCACCATCGCCCAGAATTTCGCGGCCATGGTGGCCACGTGCCTTGCCGGCATGATGATAGAGCGCACGGGGCGCATCAGGGGCGCCTTCATTGCGTTCGGGCTGGCGATACTGTCCTGCATAGTCATGAGCTTCGCGCTCGGCTTGGGACATGCCGCCATTTTCGCCGGCTGCATTTTCCTGGGGTTTTCGGTGAACTTCGCCATCACCTGCCCGAAATCGCTGACGCCGGAGCTGTTTCCCACCGAGTTCCGCGGGACGGCCATCGCATTCACGGCGGCGGTCGGGCGCATCGGCGGCTTTTGCGCGCCGCTTGCCTTCGGCGTTGCCGTGGGAGCGGGAATGTCGTTCGGCAATCTGATGCTGCTTTTGGTGGTTCCCTTGGCGCTGGCCGTCTTTGCGCTGGTTCCCTGTGCGCGCAAGGAAACCATGGGCGTCTCCCTCGAGGAGCTGCACGGCGCACGGAAGTGACGGCGCGCGGCGGAGCGGGGCTGCGGGGTTGCAGGGCTGCGGGGTTGCGGAAGCCATGCGGCTTTCTGCCCCGCCTGCCCCGCTCCGAATCCTGCGGCTTGGACGTTCCTCCCTCGCAGGCGGACGTGGCGTGGCGGTGACGCTCGGGTGACGGGTGGGCTTCTTCTTCGCGGGCGGGCGCCGGGGCGCTGCCGCGAACTTTACCATGGTCCTCATGATAGCGATGGGCTGCCGCCTGTCCGAGAGCAAGGAGCCGCCATGGAACACGCCCGTCACGCCACCGTTTCACGTCACGTTGCCGGCGCCGGGGAATGCGCCGCCGATGCGGGGCGTCCCGCCGGCGTTGCGCGCCGTGTTCCGAAAGCGTCCGCCGCGCCTGCCGCTGACGCTGGGCATCTTGCCGCCGCCGCGCCGGGCGCCGCCGCCGTGCCGGACTCCCCAAACGACGTGGAGCGGTTCGCCAAGGGCACCGAAAGGCTGGTGGACCCCGTCACGGTGGGGTCCATCCACTTCCTGCAGCAGTTCGCGGGCGTCCTGCCGCGGCGCGTGCAGCGTCCGCTTATGGCGCGGTCGGCGGAGGCGTCCCCCTACATGGGCTTCGTGGTGGAACCCTATGCCTTCTTCCTGTTTTCCGAGGTGGCCGACTGCGTGCGGGCCGAGGCATTGCTGCCGGAGGGCTTCCGGCTTTGCAAGGCGAGCGTCTTTGTGGGCGACGAGCCTGCCCATCTGGCCGTGCAGAGCTTCTTCCGCGTGCACACGAGCGCCTTCTGGGGAGCGCGCGCGGAATGCTACCTGATGGCCCAAGACGAGCGGACGGGCCTTCTCAGTTGGGTGATCGTTGACTACTTGAGCGACACGATCAGCTACGACGGCGCGCACGGCCTGCGCGCGCCCTCCGCGCCGCGCGCCGTGGTGACCACCACGTGCGAGGGGCGCGTGGTGGTGGATGTGCAGGATGCCGCCGGCGAGGGGCGCGTCGCGTTCGGCGCGTCGCTTGCGGGCGCCCGGCCGCGCCCGCTGGATCGGCGCATGTGGGTGGAAGGCAACCTGTCGGTGGGCTACGGGCGCGCCCTGTCCGCCGAGGGGGCCGACGTGTTCTCGCTCACCTTCCTGCCCAAGGAAATGGAGCGCGCCCTCGAAATCCCCCTGGAGAACCTGGACATGGCGTGCTCCACGTGGCATGCGGACATCCTCGCGCCCCGTCCGGCGAGGCTGGCGTGCTTCCCCTTCGCCCAGCACGTTCTTTCCGACAGCCCGGGGCGTTCGAGCGGGTACGCCTCCGAGCGCGAGCTGGCCCGCGCAGCCCGGGCCGTGGACTTCGACTCCCTGCGCGCGTTCTCGGTTGCCCCGGTGCGCGCGGGCATGGCGGCGGGCGCGGTGCTCACGGTGGGGGCCGTGGCCGCCTTGGCGTGGGCGCTTTTCCGGAAAAGGTGAGCCGGGCGGAGCCGGTGGGTGCGGTTCTGGCGGCGCCGGTTGGGCGTCGGGTGGTCGGGCGGCGGGGTGAGGCGAAGGGGCGCGGCGAAGGGGCGCGGCGATGGCCTGCGTGGGGTATGCGTGGGCCTTCCGCCCGCATGGGGGTGCGGGCGACCGGCAGGCGCGCGGGGAATATTCCGAAAACATCTCTTGACTATACCCTTAGGGGGTATATACTGTCAGCGTGAAAACATACCCCCTAGGGGCATAGGGAAGGAGCCGTGTGGGCATGGACGAGAATGCGCGGGAGACGCACGCTGGGCGGGTGGGGTCTGTGGGCCAGGCGCAACCAGTGGCGCAGGCGGAGCCTCCTGCACGGGGTGGCGTCGTCGAGCGGGCGGAGCCTGCCGCGCAGCTGAAACCCTCTGCACAACCGGCGGCGCAGGTGGAAACTTCAGCGCAGGAAGGCCAGGGGTGTACCTGCCACCACAAGGAGACGCCGCGCAGCGCGGAGTTCCAGGCCGACCTGCAGAGGCGCCTGAACCGCGCCATCGGGCAGCTGAACGGCGTGAAGGGCATGCTTGACGACAACCGCTACTGCGGCGACGTGCTGATACAGCTCGCCGCCGCCGAAAGCGCCATCCGCAGCGTTTCGAGCATGCTGCTGCAAGACCATCTGGAAACCTGCGTGGTCGAGCAGATCCGCCGCGGCAACGACGAGGTGGTGGAGGAAGTCGTGCAGCTCATCAAACGGTTCGCGTGTTGACGCGCCCGGCGCGCCCGCATCGGCCGCCCCGGTGGCAAGCGAAAGGAAGGCAGCATGAAGCAGACGTTCGACGTGACGGGCATGACGTGCGCGGCGTGCTCGGCACGCGTGGAGAAAACGGCCAAGGGGGTTCCCGGCGTGAACGGCGCCGTGGTGAACCTGCTCAAGAACTCGATGGAAGTGGACTACGACGGCTCGCCCGACACGGCGGCCGCCCTGTGCGAGGCCATCGACAAGGCGGGCTACGGCGCCGCCCCCCGCCCGCCCGAGGGCGGCGCGGGTGCCGGCCAGCCGCCCGCGCCGTCCGGCGCATCCGGCGCCCCCGCACCCGGCGCCCCCGCTGCACCCGCGAACGCGGCCGCCAAGGAGGCGAAGGCGGTGCGCACGCGCCTCGTCGTGTCGTTCGCGTTCACCGTTCCGCTGTTCTACCTGTCCATGGGGCACATGTTCGGCTGGCCGCTGCCGGAGGCGTTTCTGGGCGACAGGAATGCGCTCGTGTTCGCGCTCACGCAGTTCCTGCTGCTGTTGCCGGTCGTCTTCGTGAACTTCAAGTTCTTCCGCGTGGGCTTCAAGGCGCTCGCGCACCGCTCTCCGAACATGGACTCGCTCATCGCGCTGGGGGCGACGGCTTCCACCGTCTACGGCGTCTACGCCCTCTACCGCATCGGCTGGGCGTTGGGCTGGGGCGACGTGGAAGCCGCCCACGTGGCGGCAATGGATTTGTACTTCGAGTCGGCCGCCATGATACTCACGCTCATCACGCTGGGCAAGTACTTCGAGACACGCGCGAAGGGCAAGACCACCGACGCCATAGCCAAGCTCATGGACCTTTCCCCCAAAACCGCCGTGCGGCTGGTGGACGGTGTGGAAGAAGAGGTGCCGGCGGCCAGCGTCCGACCGGGCGACGTGCTGGTGGTGCGCGCCGGCCAGGCGGTGCCGGTGGACGGCGTGGTGCTGGAGGGCGCGGGCGTGGTGGACGAGTCGGTCATCACGGGCGAGAGCGTTCCGGTGGAAAAGGGGCCGGGAGCCGCCGTGACGGGCGCGACGGTGAACGGGTCGGGCTGGTTTTCCATGCGCGCCGAGCGCGTGGGGGCCGACACCACCTTGGCGGGCATCATCCGCCTGGTGGACGAGGCCACCAGTTCCAAGGCCCCCATAGAGAAGATCGCCGACAAGATCAGCGGCGTGTTCGTGCCGGTGGTCATCGTCATCGCCGTGGTCACGTTCGCCGTGTGGATGCTTGCGGGCGCGTCGGTGGCGTGGGCGCTGTCGCACGCCATTTCGGTGCTGGTGATCTCGTGCCCCTGCGCATTGGGGCTGGCCACGCCCACGGCCATCATGGTGGGCACGGGGCGCGGGGCGGCCTGCGGCATTCTGGTGAAGTCTGCCGAGGCGCTTGAAACCGCCCATGGCGTGCACACCGTGGTGTTGGACAAGACGGGCACCATCACGCAGGGGCGCCCGCAGGTGACCGACGTGGTGGCGGTTGCGGAAGCCGCCGGCGGGGAAGCGGCGGCCGCGGAAGCCTGCGGGGGAGTGGACGCCGCGGCGGGCGCGGCAGCGGGCAGCGACGGCGGGGGAGCGGCGGGCGCTTCGGGCGCCAGCGCGGCGGCCGAAGGCGCCCCGAACGCCGAGGCGGCGGCTGGCTTGGCGACGCATGCCAGCGCGGCGGCCGCGGGCGTGGCCGGCGACGGCGCGCCGGGCGCTGCGGCCGCGCGCGGCGACCTGCTTTCGCTGGCGCTTTCCCTGGAAAAGAAGTCGGAGCACCCGCTTGCGCGGGCGGTGGTGGAGTACGCCGAGGCGGCCGGCGCGGCCCCTTGGGACGTGGAAGACTTCGAGCAGGTTCCCGGCGAGGGCCTGCGCGGTGCGGTGCGGGGCGAGGCGTGCCTTGCCGGCAACGCGCGCATGATGGAGGCGGCCGGCGTGGACGTGTCGGCCTGCCGCGGGCGTGCGGAGGCTCTGGCCGACGACGGCAAGACCGTGCTCTACTTCGCCCGCGCCGGAAGCCTGGTGGGCATGGTGGCGGTGGCCGACGTGGTGAAGCCCTCGAGCGCGGCGGCGGTGGCGCAGCTGCGCGGCATGGGCGTTGCCACCGTCATGCTCACCGGCGACAACGAGCGCACGGCGCAGGCCATCCAGCGCCGCGTGGGCGTGGACGAGGTGATCGCCGGCGTGCTGCCCTCGGACAAGGAACGCGTCGTGCGCGGGCTTTCGCAGCGGGGCGCGGTTGCCATGGTGGGCGACGGCATCAACGACGCCCCGGCCCTTGCCCGCGCCGACGTGGGCATTGCCATTGGGGCGGGCACCGACATAGCCATCGAAAGCGCCGACATCGTGCTCATGCACAGCGACTTGGCCGACGTGCCCGCCGCCATTTCGCTCTCGCGCGCCACGCTGCGCAACATCAAGCAGAACCTGTTCTGGGCGCTCGTGTACAACGCCGTGTGCATCCCGGTGGCAGCGGGCGCGCTGGCGGCCCTCGGCATCAACTTGAACCCCATGATCGCGGCAGCGGCCATGTCGGCAAGCTCGGTGTGCGTGGTGACCAACGCCCTGCGCCTGCGCCGCTGGAAGCCCGCGCCTGCCGTTCCCGCCGCGGATGGTGCGCCGGGGGCGGCGGCGGACTATGCGGCTGGCGTGTCGGCGAATGCGCCGGGTTCGACCTGCGCTGCGCCGGGCGGGAAAGAAGGCGGTTCGGACGGTCTGGCGTCGCGTGGCGACCGAAAGCCGGCAAGCGGGCTGGACGGTGCCGACGGGCAAGGGCCTGTTGGCGGATCGGGGTCGATGGACGCGGGTGCAGTTGAAACGGAACCGGAGGAAAGGAAGGCCATGATGGAAAAGACGTTGAAGGTGGAGGGTATGATGTGCCAGCATTGCGTGGCGCACGTGAAGAAGGCGCTCGAGGGCGTGGACGGCGTGGAGGAGGCCGTCGTCGATCTGGACGCGGGCACGGCCAAGGCCCTGCTTTCCGCTGACGTGTCCGACGAAGCGCTGGTGGGCGCCGTGGTGGAAGCAGGCTACGAGGCGCAGCCTTTGGCATAGCGCGCGTAGCCGCCGGCGACCGGCGACGGGGCGCGCCCCGTCGCCGCGAAGCGGGGCTGCCGGCCACGCCCCGCGCCCCACCGCCCTCGGCATGCCGCGGGCGGTGTCTCTGCATGTCCCGCGCTTCTTCCTGCGGGTTGCACCCCGGGGCGGCCGGTGTGCTACGATACGGGAAATGCGAAAAACGCCATGCGGCATGCCGGCGGGCGCCCCGCCATCGGGATCCTGCCCGGCTGCCGGCTTGGGCAAGGCTTGCTGGCGGCGAGGTCAGGGGGACAGCCATGGAGAAAAGCCTTGAGGGCGGCGAGGCGTGCCGCCTCCGTCTCGATGCGAAGATCGCCTCGGGTTTTCGCTTGGGAAACGTCAGCTACCACATGCTGCTCGAATGCCTGCGAGACCACGAGATACTCCATGCGCCCGAAACCTACGCGAAGCCCTTCACATGGTACACCACGCTGACCGGCGGCGGGCATGCGCTGCGCGACGGCCTGCATGCGGGCACGCTCGTGCTTTGCCATGGCGACATCGCCCAGGAAGTCCTCGACGCGCACCCCGACTGCTTCTGCGTCGTCATGGTGCAGGAGGGCGAGGGGTTTTCGTGGGCGCAGGAGAAGAGGCGGCGGGGCCGGGTGCTGGTCGTGCGGCAGATCGAGCGTTTCTACCACTACGATTCCCTGCTGCAGCGCCTGTTCGTCAACGACCTCGTGTGGGAAAACGAAATGGACCGCGTCGTGTACAGCCGCGGGCGCCTGGACAAGCTCATTGCCGTGAGCGAGGGCATCCTGGGGAACTTCGTGTGCATCACCGACACGGGCTACAACCTCATCGCGTATTCGCGGACCGTCGAGCCCCCACGGGGGGGGGTATTCGCAACTTGTTTCCACTAACTGCTACAGCAAGGGCGCGATAGGCGACATCGAGCAGAAGGTGCTCGGCGTCGTGCGGGCGAACAGCCGGCTGGTGGTGTGCGACCCCGCCGGAGACTGCCCCTACCCGGTGCTCCATTACCCGATCTTCATCAACGGCGCGTACTTGTTCCACGTTGCCATGCCGTGCTGCTGCGGCACGCTGGCGTGCCTGCAAGACCTTTTCCTGAAGTTCGTCCGCCGCGTCGAGGCCCTTTGCAACGACTTCTGGAAAACGACGGTCAACCTCGAGTCCTCGTGCCACCGCGTACTCATAGGGCTGCTGGACGGGGAATCCATGACCGACGAGTACCGGGAGATACAGCTGGCGCGAACCGCCATTCCGCAGGCCAAGCAGTTCCGTCTCGTGCGTTTCCGGTTCGACGCGTCGATGCCCTACCGCGACCGACTGCAGGTGGTGGATGCGGCGAAGGGGCTGAACGGGGGCGCGTGCTATCCGTTCGTCTACGAGGAGGATCTGCTGGTTCTGTATTACACGGACCAGGCCTGCGACGCGGCCCTGTCGGGAAGGATGCTGTACGCCGACGTGCAGCGCACGGTGTTCGAGCCATACGGCATCGCCGCAAGCGCTTCGCAGGCGTTTTACGCCATAGGCGACTTGCGGCTTGCCTACCGGGAGGCGTGCATCGCGTGGGCCATGCGCGCGCCCATGGAAAAGGAATGCGCGTCGCTGTTCGGGGATCCCGCGGCGCCGTGCTACGCGTTCGAGCACGCCCTGAAATACTACCTGCTGTCGGAAAGCTGCGACGCCGACCTGGTGGCCTTCGCGTTCGACAACAGCATCCTGAGCCTTCTGGCGAGGGAAGACGAGCAGGCGGGCACCAACATCGTGCAGATGATCTGGGTGTACCTCAACAACGAGCGGAACGCCACGGTGACGTCCAAGCTGGTCCACGTGCACCGCAACACAGTGCTGTACCACATTGCGCGCGTCGAGAAGCGCTTCGACATCTCCTTCGACTCGCCGCTTCTCCGGAGCCGCATCATCCTTGACTATCAGCGGCTTCTGCTGGAGGGGCGCGTCCGGTAGGCGTCTGGCGGACGGCGCCTGCGCGGTGCGAGCCGCCCGAGGGCGCTCCCTGCGTCCCTGCCGCGCCCCGCCGTGCCGCTTCCCGCCGGGCGTCCCCGGCGCCGCCCTCGCGTGCGCTGCGTTCCGCGTGCCCCGCGCCGCCGCCACGCCCGTCCCCGTCTTTGTCCGCGCCGCCAAATATCGGGTTGCTTTTTGTTGCCGCCGCCAATGAGACGCGCGCCGCCCCCTTCCTACAATACACCTCAGCGAAGACTGCCGGCGTCTTGGCCACAGGAAAACGACGGAGCAGAAAAGGAGGATTTCCCTTCGAGCAAGATGCGTCACTCATGCAGGGGGATGGGCATGCGAAGTGCGCGTGCGCGCGTGCGCACCCGATGCATGCTTCCATGGCAACCTAGGGGGTTGAAATCGTGATTACTTTGAAGAATCGTCAGGCGCAAGCGGTCATCGTCCTGATACTGGTGTGGCTTGGCGTGTTCATCGCGTCGTATGCGCAAAACCAGCTTGCCGGCATGTCGGTCCAGTTCATGGAACACTATGGCTTCACATCCGAGCAGTATGCCGCAATCTATTCCGCTTCCCAGTTCATCGGCATCTTCTTCGCGTTCGTTTCGGGCGTCCTGTCCGACAAGATAGGCACGCGCAACATCGTGCTCATAGCCGCCGCCATGGTGCTCATAGCCACGGTGGCGCGCATCTTCGCGTTCTCGTTCGAGGCGCAGTACATCTCCAACATGTTCTGCGGGTTCACGGGCATGTTCATGGCGGTCAACCGCGCCAAGATCCTCGGCGGCTGGTTCCCGCCCGCCACCATCGCCTTGGCCGTCGGCATCGCCACCACCACCACGCCCGTGGCCAACACGCTTGGCGTGGGACTGACGTCGCTCATGCCCTCCATCGAGTTCGCCTTCATCGTGACGGCGGTTGTTTCGGCGGTGTTCTTCGTGGGCTGGTTCCTTTTCGGCAAGGAGCGCTCCGACGAGATTGCCGCTGCCGAGGAAGCCGCCAAAGACGGCGAGAGCGGGAAGGTGCTCAAGAACCTGGTCGAGATCATCAAGACCCCGTGGATCTGGGTGCTGTGCGGGGCCGCGTTCTTCCTGATGGCGGCGCAGGTGCCCCTGATGGCCTTCACGAACGCCTCGCTGATCAACGCCCGCGGGCTCGATCCGGTGGCAGCCGGCGGGTTCGCCACGGCCATCACCATCGGCATGGGCATCGGTTCGGTGGTCACGCCCATCATCGTCCGGTTCGTCAAGGCGTACCGTCCCGTCGTGGCCATCTATGCGGTGCTGACGGCGGTGGGCATCTATCTTGGTTGGCAGATGCCCATCGGCGTGGTCATGTACGTGGTGTACTTCGTGACGGGTTGGTGCCTGGGCGCGCTTCTGGCCATGGTGTTCACGTGGCCCGTCATGATCTACGGCCGCGAGAAGGCGGCAACGGCCGGCGGCCTGGTGCAGACGTTCGTTCTGGCTGGCGCCTCGCTCGCGCTGACGAACATCACCATCCCCTTGGCGGGCGGCGGGGAGAACTTCGCCATGCTGTTCACCATTGCGGCGGTGTACATGGTGGTTGGCGGCGTGCTCATGTTCGTCGTGCCCGACCAGGGCAAGAAGACCGGCGGCAAGAAGGTCGCCTCCGACGCCGAGGCGCCTGCGGCCGAAGCATAGGAACCGGCGGGCGGCGGGGTGCAGGCGCCTGCCTTGGCGCCCCGCCGCCGAAGCCCCCGTGTCGGGCGTTCGGCGACCCCCTCCCGTTTCGAAAGCAACGTTTTCCGTCCATGCGCGCATGGCTTGGCCCCGTGCGGCCTGCGGGCGCGTTTGCCGGACGGGCCGGAAGGGGGTCCGGGCGGCCCGAAACCGCGCGTCCCGATGGCGGCGGACTGAAGCCAGGCAAGGGAAAGCGCCGTGCGGAGCAGGGTTGGCTTCCCGCGGCGGGGCCGTCCCAGGCGGCGAAAGGAAAAAAAGAAAGGAAAGACCATGTGTTTTAGACCAGCTGAAGCGAATACGGGCGCCGCGTGCCCGAACTGCGGGAAAAAGGTGAACGTGACGCAGGGGCTGCTTCCCAAGAAGTGCCCGTTCTGCAAGACGAGCCTCGAGGGGATCGACCCGGCGTCGCTCCAGCCCGCCGCCCCGGCGGGCGCCCCCGCGGCCCCTGCGGCCCCGGGTGCCCCGGCGGCGCCCAAGGCTCCCGGCGCCCCGGCTGCCCCCGGCGCGCCCAAGCCGCCTGCCCAAGACTGACATGTGTTTCGGTGGATGCAGGGTCACCTGCGACAACTGCAAGCCGAAGTTCATCGTGTGCCCCGTATGCGGGCGGCGCAACATGCTCGTGTTCGATGCATGCAAGAAGTGCAAGACCCCTTTCACCGAGGACATGAAGGAGGCGGCCCGAGACGAGTGGGCTGCCCGTGCGGCCGAGAGGGAGCGCCGGAAGGCCGCCGGCGCCGCCAAGGCCTGCGCCGATGGCGGCAGTGGCGCCGGTGCCGCGCGAAGCGTCCCGCGCATTCCGGCTGCCCCCGGCGCGCAGGAGCCGAGGGGCGGCGCGGGCGGGAAGACCGCACGGGGCGAATAGGCGCGTGGGACGCGTAGGCGAACGGGCGGCAATGTCGCGCGCGGCGCTTCGGCGCCCGGGCGCAAACTGCGAGAGAGAGGAGAAAGCGTATGGCCATGGACAAGCAGTGGCAGGTCAACGAGGGCGAGCTTATCCGCACGCGCACGTGCGGATGGTCGCCGCCGGGATGCCACCCGGTGGGATGCGGCATGTTCATCTACACCGACAAGGACGGCAACTTCGTGAAGGTGGAAGGCGACCCCGACCACCCCATCAG
>CAJFUR010000027.1 GCA_904420215.1 uncultured Eggerthellaceae bacterium | reverse complement strand
CTTGAAGAACACCACGGTGTCGATGGACATGGTCACGTTGTCGCGCGTGATGACGGGCTGCGGCGGGAAGTCGGCCACCTGCTCCTTCAAGGTGATGCCGCCGCGCACGCGGTCAACGAAGGGCAGCTTCACGTGCAGGCCGTTGCCCCACGTGGCCAGATACGAGCCGAGGCGCTCCACCACGGCCGCCTCGGCCTGCGGGACTATCTTCACGCACGTGACGGCGAACAGCACCACCAGAACCACCAGCACGATGACGATCAGCATGAGGGTTTCCTTTCCACGACGGGTTTCGCGCCTGAGCGCTTCATGCCTTCTCTACGATGAGCTTCACGCTCTCCTGGGCCACCACCACGGCCCCCTCCCCGGCGGGGATGGGGCGGCCGTCGGAGGAACGGGCGGCCCACGTCACGTCGTCGCCCGTGCGCACGCGGCCCGCCATGCGCCCGTTGTCGATGTCCTCGCACACCACGACGCGCTGCCCCACCAACGTGGGTTCCTCCTGCGCCCCGCGCCGGCGGTACTTGAGGGCGATGGGGCGGAACAGCGCCAGGCACGCCACCGACACCACCAGAAACGCCACCACCTGCACCAACGCGTCCGCGCCGAGCAGATTCGCCGCGAACGCCGCCAGCGCGCCCGCCACGAACCACACGGTTATGAGGCCGAACGACAGCACTTCGGCCACTGCCGCCACGGCGGCAACGCCCAGCCACACGAAGGGACTCATGCGCACTCCTTTCCGCCATTCGCCAAGGCGCGCCCGCAGGTGCGGGCGGCGCGCGGACGCCCCGCCGCGGCGCTCCCCACAGCGCTTCCGCGAGGGGGCGCGCCCTGCCACAAGCCGCCTGCGAGGGGGGGGGCAGGCCCCCTCGCAGCGCCTCCCGCGAGGGAAGGTGCGCGCCTGTTCTCGTTCGAGAACGAGTATACCATGGCCCGCCCTGTTCCCGTGCGACTTTCCCGGCGCGGGCGGCACACCCCCCCTTTTGCACGCCAGCGCCGAAGAAGCGCCGCCGGCCTTTCGCGCCGCCGCCTGTGACGTGTGTCCCCTCGCGCGCCCGCGCCGCGTGCCGCGCCGCCGCCCGACGCTTCGCGCGCGCGTCTTACAATTCGGCAACGTTTTGCTAGAATGCGTAGTTTGTGGCGGCGGTTAGAAACGCCGCCTGCAAGGGGGGTTTCCGGCGGGAGGCGGCATGCGTGCGGCGCGGGGCCGCGGACATGCCGGGATGGGGGCGCGAGCCGCACCCGCACGCCAGCCGGAACGCGGGCGCAGCCCGCGCACGCGCGGACTCTCCGGCAGGAGGCGCAGCCCGACCGCCGCACAGGGCGCCCGCAGGGGCGGACACACGCAAGGAGAGGAAGGGATATGGAACGGTTCTTCAAGATCAGGGAGCGCGGCAGCTCCGTCTCCGACGAGGTGATAGGCGGCCTCACCACGTTCTTGGCCATGGCCTACATCATCGCCGTCAACCCGTCCATGATGGAGGCTGCCGGCATTCCGTTCGCCGCGGCGCTCACGGCCACCTGCCTGGGCGCGGCGGTCATGACCATAGCCATGGGCCTCATCGCCAACCGCCCCATCGCGCTCGCCTCGGGCATGGGCATCAACGCCATCGTGGCCTACACGCTGTGCCTCGGCGAAGTGGGCGTGGACTGGCGCGTGGCCATGGCCGTCGTCTTCCTCGAAGGCGTCCTCATCCTCATCCTCGTGCTCTGCGGCCTGCGCAAGGCCATCATGGAGGCCATCCCCGTGAGCCTGCGGCGCGCCATCGGCATCGGCATCGGCCTCTTCATCGCCTTCATCGGCCTGAAGGGCGGCGGCATGATAGCCGACGACGCGTCCACCCTCATCGCCATGGGCGATCTGACCAGCCCCGCCTGCATCGTGTCCGTCGTGTCCATCCTCGTCGCCGTGGTGCTGCAGGCGCTGCACGTCAAGGGGGGCCTCGTCATCTCCATCGTCGTCGCCACCGTCGTGGGCATCCCGCTCGGCGTGACCGTCCTGCCCACCGAGTGGAACTTCGGGCTGGACTTCAGCGCGTTCGCCGCGCCGTTCCAAACCGACCCGGCCACGGGAACGATGGCCATCGTGCAGGTGTTCGTGCAGCCCATCCTGCTGATGTTCGTGTTCTCGCTTCTGATGAGCGACTTCTTCGACACCATGGGCACCGTCGTGGCCGTGGGCGAACAGGGCGGCTTCGTCAACAAGAAAGGCGACGTGGAGGACGTGCAGCCCATCCTGATGGTGGACTCCGCGGCCGCGGCCGTGGGCGGCTTTTTGGGCGCAAGCTCCATCACCAGCTTCGTCGAGTCCACTTCGGGCGCCGCGGCGGGCGCGCGCACGGGCCTTTCGAACATCGTCATCGGCGTCCTGTTCGTGGTCTGCGCGTTCTTCGCCCCCGTCGTGGGCATGGTGTCCAGCTCGGCCACCTGCGGCGCGCTCGTCGTGGTGGGCTACCTCATGCTCACCGACGTGGCGGAGATAGACTGGAAGAGCATCGAGCACGCGTTCCCGGCCTTCATCACCATCGCCGGCATCCCCATGACCTACTCCATCACCAACGGCATCGGCCTCGGGTTCGTGTCCTACTGCGTCATCAAGGTGGCCCAAGGCAAGGCGGGCGAGGTGAAGCCCCTGATGTGGGTGGCGGCCGCCGCCTTCCTCGTGATGTTCGTCGTGTGCTAGCCGCGCCCGCGCGCAGTGCGCGCCCCGCATAGGCCCCCGCCGGCGGCAGGTCGCCGGCGGGGGCCGGCAACGCCCAGACACGAACCCGGAAGGAAGGAACATGCCCGAACCCATGCCCGAATTCGACTTCGAGAGCCTCATCGTGGACATCCCCGACTACCCCGAACCCGGGGTGGTGTTCAAGGACATCACTCCCCTGCTCGCCGACCCTGCGGGGTTCGCGGCGGTGGTGGAGGGCATTGCGGGGCATTTCGGCGGGTGCGGCGTCACCAAGGTGGTCGGCGCGGAGGCGCGCGGCTTCATGGTGGGCGCGCCGGTGGCCCGCGCGCTCGGCGCAGGCTTCGTGCCCGCCCGCAAGCCGGGCAAGCTGCCGCGCGCGGCGCTCTCCGAGACGTTCGCGCTCGAATACGGCACCGACGAGCTGCAGATCCACGAAGACGCCCTGACGCCCGACGACGTGGTGCTCGTCGTGGACGACCTGGTGGCAACGGGCGGCACGGCCGCGGCTCAGGCGCGCCTCGTGCGCCGCTTCGGCGCGCGTCTGGCCGGCATGGGCTTCCTCATGGAACTCGCCTTCCTGCACCCGCGCGAGTTTTTGGCAAAAGAAACCGACGTCGAGGTGTTCTCGCTGGTGAAAGTGGGCTGAAAAGCCCCTCTGCGCGAGGGAGCGGCAACCCCCTCCCTCGGCCATGCCGGCGAAAGCGGGCCGGGCGGCGCCCCCCGCGCAGAACCGCTCGCCGCGCCGCCCGAGTAGGCGGGCAGGCGGCGCGGGCCACTCCGCGTGTGCGCCCCGCGCCTATTCGGGCACGACGAGGGGCCTGTGGGCAAGGCGGCGCCGGCCGATGTCCTTCTGCATGGCCACCACGCTCTCGAAAAGCGCCTCGTAGTCCTCGGGCGCGAGCGCGGAAGGGTCGGCCATCTGCGCGCGCAGGGCGGCCACCGCCTCCTCCGCATCCCCTATCCCCAGCTCCTCGGCCAGAAACGCCGCCGCGTCCGCGGGGTTCGCGCCCGCGCCTCCCGCCGTGAGGATGCCCGCCGCCGCCGGGACCCCCTGCGCCACCTTCGCCACCAGCTGCGCCGACGACGGGGCCGCATCGGCGGAAAGCACGGAAAGCATCTCCTGCGCCGCCTGCGCACAGGCGGCGTCGTGCCACTGGGTCTGCGCAAGCGCGTCGGCATGTGCAAGCGCCAGAGGCGGGTTCTGCGCGAGCAGGCTCAAGAACTCCCGCTCGAGACGCCGGCGGTTCGCCTCCGCCGCCGCGAGCGCGGGGCGCGCGCCGCCCCGCCCCGCGCCCTGCGCCTGCGCCGACGGCTCGCCCGCCTCCCGCCGCGCGACCCCCGCGCCGACTGTGCCCGCGGGCGCGGCGTCGTCGTCGCGCGCGGGGCGCGGGGGCGCAAGGCGCGCCAACTCGTCGAGCACGTCCTGTTCGCGGGCGCGCGTGCGCCCCGCTATCTGCACGGCGTAGTCTTTCGCCAGAAGCGAGTCCTTGATGGGCGCCAGCACCGCCAGCGCGTCGGCCAGCGCCGCCGCACGGCCCTCGGGGCGCGAGAGGTCGTGCGCGGCCAGGCGCCGCTCGATGCCGTATTGGAGCAACGGGCGGGCGGCCCCCACCAACTCCCGCAGCGCGTCGGCCCCGCGCGCCGCCACGAACTCGGCGGGGTCCAGGTTGTCGGGCAGCGTCACGGCGGCCAGCTCTATCTGGCTGCGACCCGCCTCCGGCGTCATGCCCTCGTCGATGAAGCCCAGCGCGCGATCGGCGGCGCGCTGCCCCGCCTCGTCGCCGTCGAACAGGTAGACGATGCGGCGCTGCGCATGCCGCGAAAGCAGCCGGATATGCTGGCGCGTGAGCGCCGTGCCCAGCGTAGCCACCACGTTTCTCACGCCCGCCTCGGAAAGCGCTATCACGTCGGTGTAGCCCTCCACCACTACCGCCACGCCCGTGGACGCCATGGCCGCCTTGGCCGCGTCCAACCCGAAAAGCACCTGCGACTTGTGGAACAGCGGCGTCTCCTGCGAATTGAGGTACTTCGGCTCGCCTTTGCCCACCACGCGCCCCCCGAAGGCGATGGCCTCGCCCTGCACGTCGCGGATGGGGAAGATAACCCGGTTGTAGAAGCGGTCGCGCAGCTTCCCCGAGCGCTCCACGGCCACGTTCGCGTCCACCATCTCCTTCGGCTTGAAGCCGAGCGCGCGCAGATGGCGCACGAGCGCCCCGCCGCCCGGCGCGAATCCCAGGTTCCAGCGGCGCGGCACTTCACCGCCCATGCCGCGCCCCGCCAGATACGCGCGCGCGGCGGCGGCGTCGGGGGCGGGCGAGCGCATGAGCTGGAGGTGGTAGAAGTCGGCCGTGGCTTTGCAGGCCTCTTTCAGGCGCGCCTTGTAGCTGGAAGACGCGCCGGCGCGCCCGCGGACGCTTTCGATGTCGATGTGCGCGCGCTCGGCCAGCTTGCGCACCGCCTCGGGAAACGAGAGGTCGTCGGCCTTCATGACGAAGCCGAACACGTCGCCCCCCTCGCCGCAGCCGAAGCAGTGCCACAGTTGCAGGGTGGGATCGACCTTCATGGAGGGGGTCTTCTCGTTGTGGAACGGGCAGCAGCACCAAAAGTCGCGCCCCCGCTGCCTAAGCGGCGCACGCTCGCCCACGATGGCCACGATGTCGCTCGCCTCGCGAACCTTCTGGATGTCTTCCTCACTGATGGTGCCCGCCATGTGCCCGCTTCCCGTCGCCCGCCCGCCGCCGATGAACGCCGCCCCGCGCGACCGGTCTGGCGCGCGGGGCAGCCACCAGTATAGCGCAAGCGCCCCGCCCCCGCGGCGCGAGGGGGGCAATCCGCAGGAACGCCCAAAGCGCCAACCCGGAGCGTCGCGCCACGCGTGCCCCAAGCGTCGAAAACGCAGCCCGCCGGGTTCCGGCGTGCGCGCGGCGGAAGGCTGCGCAGCTTCTGCAGCCGCACACGTGGCGGAACCCGGCGGGTTAACGGGCGAGGCGGCTTTCACGGCCACGCGCATGCCGGAACCCGGAAAGCGGAGGGACGGGGCGGCGCCTGCAGCCCGCCACCGCCGTCCTCAGCGCCTGCCCTCCAGGCGACGAGCCGCCAGGAACAGCGCCGCAGCCGCCACCAGCAGCGCCACCACGGTGGCCACGCGCCCCACGCTCGGGCCTTGGTACCCGATGAGGAAAACGCCCACCCCGAACGCCGCCATCACCACGCACAGAAGGGAAATCCACCTCAGGTACCGCGGAACGTCGCCCATTGTCGCACTCCTTGCCTTCCACGCTTCCCTTATATGATACTTGTATTATAGCATATAAGCGCAAGGAGGAACAGAGCGGCCGCAAGCCCGCACGGCCCCGTCGCGGCAAAGCCGCACCCGCCGCAAACGCAGCCCGCAGCGCCCCGCCATGCGCGCGTCCAGGCACCGAAAACGCAGCCATCGAACTCCGCCACGCGCACTTTCAAGCACTACAAACGCAGCCCGCCGGGTTCCGGCACGCGCGCGGCGGAAGGCTGCGCAGCTTCTGCAGCCGCGCGCGTGCCGGAACCCGGCGGGCGGACGAACAGGCAAGGCAACCCGCAGCCGCACGCGTGGCGAAACCCGGCGGGCGGGCGGGACGGCTTCCGCAGTCGCACGCCGGCGGGCAGCCGCGCCGGTGCGCCCGCCGCCCTCACACGTGGTCGGCCAGCTTGTACCCCACGCGCCACACCGTCACGAGGTAGACGGGCTTGGAGGGGTCGTCCTCTATCTTCTCGCGGATCTTGCGCACGAACACCGTGATGCTGTTCGGGTCGGCCGCCTCCTTGTCGCCCCACACGTGTTCCAGAATCTGGTCGCGCGTGAACACCGCGCCCGGGTCGGACGCCAGAAGCTCCAGCAGCTCGAACTCGCGCGAGGACAGCTGCACCGCCTCGCCGCGCAGGCGCACCTCGTAGCGGCCGAACAGCACCTCCAAGTCGCCCACCCGGTAGCTGCCGCCCCGCCGCGCGGACGCATGCGCGTCGCCGGCACCGCCGCTTTCCCGCTGCCGGCGGCGCAGGTGCGCCTGCAGGCGCAGCGAAAGCTCCTCGGGCTGGAAGGGCTTCACCAGATAGTCGTCCGCGCCGGCCTTGAAGCCGATGCTCTTGTCCACGATGTCGCCCTTGGCCGTCAGGAACATGATGGGCACCTTGCGCCCCTCGGCACGGATGGTCTGGCAGATCTCGAAGCCGTTCGTGTCGGGCAGCATGACGTCCAGGATGAGGAAGTCGGGGCGCTCGGCGCGCAGCATGGCAAGCCCCGCCTCGCCGCAGTCGGCGCAGCAGAAGTCGTAGCCGTCGCGCCGGACAATTTGCCCTATGAGCAGCCGCATGCTTTCGTCGTCGTCCACCAGCATGATCTTCGTCATGACGCGTCCTTTCCCTCGCCCGCCGCATTGGCACCGGAAGGCGCGCTCCCGCCCGCCGCCTCCGGTCCGAGCGTGCCGCCTTGTGCATCCGCATCGCAACCCCGGCGAGGGCGTCGCGCGGCCTCCTCGCCCTCGTCGCCGCCGACGCCGCCCATGCCACCTGCCGGCGCATCCGCACCCCCGCCGGCGCCGGGCGGCGCCGCGTCCGCGCGCCCGTCCTGCGGATCCGCCGGCGCCTCCGGGGCTTTCACGGGCAGTTCGACGCGAAACGTGCTGCCGCGGCCCACCTCGCTTTCCACTTCCACGGAGCCGCCCAGCATGCCCACCAGATCCTTCACCAGCGAAAGCCCCAGCCCGCTGCCGCCGTAGCGGCGCACGGTTGACATGTTCTCCTGCGTGAACCGCTCGAAGACGAGGTCCTGCTTGTCCTTCGGGATGCCGATGCCCGTGTCGGCCACCTCTATGCGCACGCGCCCGGCCCCGGCCAGCCACGCCGCCCGCACCGACACGCGCCCGCCGGCGGGCGTGAACTTCACCGCGTTGCTCACCAGGTTCATCAGGATGCGCCGCACCTTTTCCCAGTCGCTCATGATGAGCGGCACGTCCGCGTCCACGGCGGTGGACATCCCCACGCCCTTCTTCAGGGCCACGGGGCTGTTCGACGCTTCCACCATGCCCACGACGTCGTTCAGGTCCACCAGCTCCAAGTTGAGCCGCTCCGACCCGGCCTGTATGCGCGCCGTCTCCAGCACGTTGTCCACCATCTCCAGCAGGATGGCGCCGTTTTTCCCTATTTCCTCCAGCTGGCGGCGCGATTCCTCGTCCGCGGGGTCCAGCGTGTCGGCCATGAGGTCGGCAAACGCCAGAATGGAGGTGAGCGGCGTGCGCAGCTCGTGGCTCACGATGGCCAGGAAGTCCGACTTGTAGCGGTTGTCGCGCGCCAGCTGGGCGTTGATCTCCTCCACGCGGCGGCGCTGCCGCTCCAGCTCGCCGTTTGCCTGGCTGAGTTCCTCGGTGCGGTCGAGCACCTGCTGCTCCAGGCTGGAGTACAGGTCGGACAGGCGCTTGGCCATGTGGTCGAACTGCTCGAAAAGGTCGTCCACCTCGCGCGTGGCGTACAGGTCGCGCCGGTCTCCTTCCAGAAGGCCCGGGCGGTTCTTGTTGTCGATGAACGAGCGCGAGCCGTCGGCCACCAGGGCAAGCGAGGAACGCAGGTCGGTGAGCGGGCCGGTGACGAGCCGGCTCAGCACCGCGTAGACGACCACCGCCATGAAAGCCATGAGCAGAAGGAAGAACAGGACGTTGTTCACGATGGAGGAAGTCATGTTCTCGAAGGACAGGTCGGTGGGCATGGACACGCTCACCGCCCCCGCCACGTCGCCCACTTCCCAGCCTTCTTTGGGGTAGCCCGTGGGATCGAGTTCGCCCGCCGGGCCGCCGTGGCACTCCACGCAGTCCTCGGTGACGCGCATGACGGACACGTAGCGGAAAACCGACTGCCCGTCCACCTCGGAAAACCCGTAGCGCTCCGTCACGTTCGGGTCGGCGTCGAAGGCGGCGAGCGCCTCGGCCTCGTAGGCGTCCGGCGCATTGTGGAAGTTGCGCGGGTTCAGGTTGGTGAAGCGGATGGAGTAGTCGGAGTCGCGGGAGAACAGCGCCGCCACCGACTTGCCGGCAATGGCGCAGTGCAGGCCCTTGTAGTCGTATGCACCCTCAGAGGTATAGTTGATGACGTCCTGGTTGATGGACACGAACTCCCACACTGCGTCCATTTCGGCCACCAGCACCTGCGACTTCTCCAGCATTTCGGAGGTGGTCCGGTCGCGCTGGTCGAAGAAGACGAACGCCGTGTAGGCCGCGGAAAGCAGAAGCAGGATGCCCAGAAGAAGCCCGACGATCTTCGTCCTCAAACCCGTCCGGACCTTCGTGGCCCGCCGCACGCCGCCCGTCTGCATCAGCGCCCCTCGTCCGCCATGTCCCGCCTTCCCCGTCTCCCCGCGCGCCGCGCCGGCAGCATGCAGCCCGCCGGAAGCGCGGCATGCCTGCGCCGCCTGCCGGTCCCGCCGCACCTGCGGCACGCCGGGGCGCGTCTGCGCCGCCCGACCCGTCACGCCGGCGCCGCCGCGCAGCGGCGCCCGCTGGGCACCATTATAGGTTATTCGGCAAGCAGGAACCGCGCCTCGTCCGCGGTTTCTTCGGGCTGCGCGCCCAAGGCGCAGGCCAGCGCACCTATCGCGGAAGCGGCGATGCCGGCAACGGCACGGTAGTACGCCGAGCGCGCCCGCGTGCGCACGTTCGCCAGATACACGGGGGCGAACACCAGCACGTGCGCGGAGAGGAACGCCCCGGCCTGCGCGAGCGGCGCCGCCACGGCGCGCCCGGGCGCGGGGGCACCGGCACGAGCGGCGCCGTCCGCGTCCCCCGCCGCCGGCACGGCTGCGGCGCCTTCCGGTTCCCCCGCCTCGGCGCCGTCCGCCGCCTCGCCCAAAAGGTGCGCCAGAAACGCCAGCTCGAGGCCCAAATGGTCGTCGGGCTCCCGGCTGTTGCGCTCGTAGGCCAGCCCATGCGCCGCATACAGGTCGCGCACCTCGAACGTCGTGGGGCCGAACAGGGTGGCGTCGTCGGTGCGGTACACCGACTCGTAGGGAGAGGTGCGGCTCTGCCCCACCATGTAGAACAGGTAGCTGCGGTCCAGATGCGCCTCGCGCGCGAGGGCGTGCGCGCCCCCCTGCCCGTCCGCCCCGGAAAGCCATGCGGCCAGGTTCCGGGAGTCCTCTGCCGCCACTTGGGAAAACGGCGGCTCCAGAAACAGCCCGCGGTCGCGTGCGAGGCGCGCCGCGTCCTCCTCGCCCACGTCGTTCAGCAGCGCCCACGAGCAAAATGCGCACAGCGCCTGGTACGCCCGCGCCTCGCCCGCCGTCAACGACACCTCTCCCATGTGCCGACTCCTTCCCCTTCGCCTGTCTCGCCGCGCCCGCCGCGCGCCGCAGGGCCATCGCATCCGCCCATTGTCCCATTATAGGAGAACCGCGCCCGCAAGGCGCGTGGGCGCCCCGCGCAGCGCGGCCCTTCCCGGCGCGGCGCCCTCCGAAGGCGCGCGCCTCCCGCCCGGGCGCCTGCCGGCCCTTGGCCGTGCAGCCGGCAGGCGCCCGTTTCCGGCTTCCCTTAGGCCTCGTGGCTCACTTCCAGCGGGTTGCGCAGCGTGCCGCCCTTCCCGGCGTCGCGGTGCAGCCCGAACACCACGTTGGGGCCCGTCTCGTTCGTCAGCTCGCCGATGGCGTTCTCCTCGCCGTGGGCGGCGCGCAAGTCGGCGATCTTGCCGAACTCTATGGCGCGCACCGGGCACGCCCGCGCGCACACCGGGTCGGGAATGCCTTCGGCGTTCTCGTCGCTGCACAGGACGCACTTGTGCGAAAGGCCGTCGGCAAGCTGCGTGGGATGCCCGTAGGGGCAGCTTTCCTCGCAGGTCATGCACCCGATGCACACGCTGTGGTCGTTGCTGACGATGCCCGTTTCCTCGTCCTTGCTCATCGCGCCCGTCGGGCAGTTGGCCACGCACGCCGGCTCGTCGCAGTGCCCGCACGTCATGGACACGTAGTACGTGAACGCCGTTGACACGAACGCGCCCGTCCCGTCGGCCTGCCACTCGCCGCCGCCGAACTCGTAGACCTTGCGGAACTTGTTGGGCACCTCCAGGTCGTTGCGGTCGAAGCACGCGGTCATGCACGCCTTGCAGCCCGTGCAGATGTCGGTGTTGACGTAGAATCCGTACTGCTCCATCGTGTTCCCCCTTTACGCCTTCTCGATCTTGCACAGGTTGGAATGCACGCCGTTGCCCTTGGAGATGGGCGTCGGGCGCGAGGACGTGAGCACCGAGATGCAGCCGCCCAGGTCGAGCACGTCGCGGCTGCCGATGGTGGCGGCGTCGCGCGTTTCCGGCTCGTACCACGCGCCCTGCGGGATGGACACCACGCCGGGCATGATGCGCGCGGTCACCTTGGCGGTGAGCTGCGTGCGCCCGCGCTCGGTGGACACGATGACCGCGTCGTCCTGTTCGATGCCCAGGCTCGCCGCGTCCTGCTCGTTGATCCAGCACTGCTGCGGCGCCACCGACTTCATCCAGTCCACGTTGCCGTAGGAGGAATGCGTGCGGGTCTTGGTGTGGTGCCCGATGAGCTGGAAGGGGTACTCGCTGCGCAGCGGGTCGTTGTAGCCCTCGAAGTGGTCGTAGTAGATGGGCAGGCCGGTTATCTGGTCGCGCCCGTCGTCGGGCACGTAACCGCCGCCGGTGAGGTCCCACTGCTTGGAGATGTTGTACGCCTGCTTGCTGAACACCTCGTACTTGCCGGACGGAGTGGCCAGCTCCTCGGGCGCGGCGATGGCCGGCTCGTGCTCGTCGGTCTGCTTGAACAGCCCCGTCGAGCGGAACTCCTCGAAGGTGTCGGGAAGGTCGTCGCCGGCTTCCTTGCCCTGCTCGTAGCACCACTGCACCCAGTCGAGCTGG
>CAJFUR010000026.1 GCA_904420215.1 uncultured Eggerthellaceae bacterium | reverse complement strand
GGCCGACAAGACGCCCGAGTGGGCCGAGGGCATCACGTGGGTGCCCGCCGACGTCATCCGCGGCGCCGCGCGCGCCTTCGCCACCAATGCGCCCTCGTCCATCATGTGGGGCCTTGCCATCGACACGCAGCAAAACGGCGCGCAGGCGGGCCAGGCGCTGCTTTCCATTGGCGCCATCTGCGGCTACATGGACGTTCCCGGCGGCATCACGCTCGCCTTGCCCTCCAGCTTCCTGGGGCGGTGGACCTACGAGACGATGCAGTTCGTGGGCAAGGAAGTGGAGAAGAAGCGCATCGACGCCAAGGAAGACCACCCGGCCTACGCCACCGGCCCCTACGCGCATCCGGACTCGGTGCTGACCACGCTGGAGACGGGCGAGCCCTACGCCTTCCACATGTTCTACTTCTATGCGTCCAACCCCATATCCCCGACGTGCTACGCCGAACCCGAGCGCTGGTACAACGGCATCATGAAGATGGACTTCAACGCCGCGCAGGACTGCTTCATGACCCCCACCATCATGGGCCTGTGCGATTTGGTGCTGCCGGTGAGTTTCTTCCCCGAGCATGACGGCTTCGTGCTTCCCCAGTTCGGGCGCAACACGCACTTCCTGGGCGCCATGAACGCCGCCGTGAACCCGGGCGAGGCGAAGTCCGACCTGGAAATCGACATGATCGTGGGCAAGAGGCTGAACCCCGAGGCGTGGCCGTGGGACTCCGTCGAGGAGTTCTTCGACGCCCAGATCCACACCCAGTATGACTGGGGCTTCAAGGAGCTGCGCGAATACGGCGCCTTCCAGCAGCCGTTCGAGTACCGCAAGTACGAGAAGGGCATGCTGCGCCCCGACGGCGAGCCGGGCTTCAACACGCCCACCGGGCTCATCGAAGTCAGCTCGTCCATCTACGACGACTTCGGCGAGGACCCGCTGCCCTACTTCATGGAGCCGGCCATGAGCCCCTACAGCACGCCGGATTTGGCCGAGGAGTACCCGCTGGTGCTGACCACGGGCGGGCGGAGCTTCGTGTCGTTCCACTCCGAGCACCGTCAGGTGGGGTCGCTCCGCTCGCTGCACCCCGACCCGCTGGTGACCATCCACCCGGCCACGGCCGCGCGCCTGGGCATCAACGACGGCGACTACGTGTGCATCGAGAACCCGCTGGGCAAGTGCGTGGAGCGCGCCCGCGTGAGCAAGGAAGTGGACGAGCGCGTGGTGCATGCGGAACACGGCTGGTGGTATCCCGAGGAAGACGGGGAGGCCCCCAACCTGTTCGGCGTGTGGAAGTCGAACGTGAACCGGCTCGTCCCCATGTACAAGGTGGGCGTCACCGGCTATGGCGCGCCGTACAAGAACGTGCTGTGCAAGGTCTACAAGGTGGACGGCTACGAGGCGGCCCAGAGCGACCCGGCGGCCTACGTGCCGCGCGAGAGCCGCGGCCCGGAGAGCATGACGGCCGGCGCCCCCCAGCCTGCCAGCTACGAAGCCATCCATCAAGACTAGGAACGGAGGTGCTGCAATGACGAAGCACGCGCTCGTTATCGACTACAAGTACTGCACCGGCTGCCACACCTGCGAGGTGGCCTGCCGGCAGGAGAAGCACATCGAGGCGCAGGAGGAATGGGGCATCAAGCTGGCCGAGTTCGGGCCGGAGAAGCTCGCCGGCGAGTGGTATTGGAACTACGTGCCCGTGCCCTCGTCGCTGTGCGATCTGTGCGAGGACCGCATTGCCGAGGGCAAGAAGCCGGCCTGCGTGCACCACTGCCTCGCCAAGTGCATGGAGGCCGTGCCCCTGGAGGACGTGCCCGCCCGCATGGCCGAGCTCGGCGGCGGCGTGACGTGCTTCATGCCGTAGGCGTTCGCGGGAATTCGTAGGCTTCGCAGGTGTATTCGACGAGGGGGTGCCTGTCGTGGGAAGCGTTTATGTGTCGGACGTCATAGACCAGCCGGGTGGCATGAGGTATGCGGTGCGCATCCTGCTGTTCGTGGGCATTGCCATGGTATTCGACGGTTTCGACTACATGATTGTGTCCTTCACCATGCCCCAAATCACCGAGGAGATGTCGCTGGGGCTCATTGCGACCGGCTCTTTGGCGTCGTTCAGCCTGCTGGGCATGCTGGTCGGCGGGTTCCTTTCGGGGTACCTCGCCGACCGGTTCGGCCGAAAGCATGTCATGAACGCGAGCATCATGGTGTATGCGCTGCTCACCGTGCCGATCTTCTTCGTTCACTCCTACGATGCGTTCGCCTTGTGCCGCATCTTCTCGGGGCTGGGCGTGGGCGCGGTGATCCCGCTCAGCGTCACCATGGTGTCGGAGTTCGCCCCAACGAGGTACCGGGGCACGTTCGTGACTTTGACCAAGACGTTCATGATGCTGGGCTGGGTGATCGCCGGGGTGGTGGCGCTGTTCGTCGTGCCGGCTTTCGGGTGGCGCATGTGCTACCTGATCGGGGGCTTTCCCTTCGTGTACGGCATCCTCATGCATTTCTTCATGCCCGAGTCGGTGCAGTGGCTGCTCAGCCGCGGGCGCACTGAGGAAGCGCTCGAGATCGTGAACGACATCAACCGCCGCCTGGACCGCCCGAAGCCCGGCGGGTATTCGCCCGCCGAGATCAAGGCGCTGCCGGCGCAGCCCCAAGGGCAGCTGCGGGAAGTGGTGTCGAAGCGCTACCGGAAAGTGACCATCGGCGTGTGGCTGGTGGCTTTCACCACCTGCGCGCTTTCCTACGGACTCACCAACTGGATGCCCACGGTGCTGGTGCAGGGCGGCTATTCCGTGCAGGCAAGCTATGGCTACACGACGCTCATGAACCTTCTGGGGTGCGTGGGCGCGGTGGCGGCGGGTGTCATGGCCGACAAACTGGGCCGCATCCGCAGCGCCTACGTGGCATTCGCCTTGGCGGGGCTTTCCGTGGTGTTCACGGCCACGCTCGGCTTCGGCGGCCTCATCATCCCCGCCTGCATTTTCATGGGCTTTGCCATCAATTACGCCTACATGTCGCCCGCGCCCATCACGATCGAGGTGTACCCCACCGAGATCCGGGCAACGGGGCAGGCGTGCGTGACCACCGTTGCGCGCATTGGCGGGCTGATCACGCCTTTGGTGATAGGCGGGGCGCTGGAGTCGGGCTCCTCGTTCGCGACGGTGCTCGTCGTGTTCCTGGTGCCGCTTTGCCTGGCCGCCGTGTTCACCAAGGCGTTCATCAAGACCGAAACGAAGGGCGTCGTCACGGAAGAGCTGGGCGGCACCCGGGATTGGGGAGGGGCCGGCGGGCGTTGATGCCATGCATCCGGCTGCGTTTCCCGCACGTCGGGCGGGAAACGCCGGCTTGCGGCTTGCGGGAATGTCATCGCTTCGCGCGCTTGAATGCAGGCGCGATCGACGATAGAAGGCGTTGGACGAGAAAAACGAAAGAGAGGAGTGCAAGGTATGGGCGAGCAAACGACGTGGAAGAAAGACGAAGGCGAACTCATCAGGGTGCGCACGTGCGGGTGGTCGCCTCCCGGCGACCACCCGGTGGGATGCGGCATGTTCATCTACACCGACAAGGACGGCAACTTCGTGAAGGTGGAAGGCGACCCCGACCACCCCATCAG
>CAJFUR010000025.1 GCA_904420215.1 uncultured Eggerthellaceae bacterium | reverse complement strand
GTACTGCGGCACGATGACGCCGCCGTTCACGATCAGGAAGTTCATGTAGCTGGCGATGGCCACGTCCTCGGTCGTGCGGGCCAGCGTTCCCTCCACCACGTCGATGGTGGCCACCTCTTCCTCGGTCATGTACGTGGGTTCCTTCGGCATGGTGAGCTTGTGCACCTTAAGCTTGCGCCCCTTGGCATCCGTTGCGTTCGAAAGCGTCTCGTAGGCGGCCTGGCACCAGTCGTAGAACGGGTTGCTCTCGTCGTCCGTCCAGATGCAGGCCACTTCGCCGGGACGCACGAAACACGCCACATCGTCGATGTGGCCGTTCGTCTCGTCGGGGTCGATGCCGTCCTTCACCCAAATGACCTTCTCAACGTTCAGGTATTCCTTCAGGTAGCCCTCTATGTCCTCGCGCGAAAGGCCGGGGTTGCGGCCCTCGGACAGAAGGCACATCTCCGTCGTCATGACGGTGCCCTCGCCGTCCACGTGGATGGAGCCGCCCTCCAGCACGAACTCGTCGGGACGGTAACGGTCCACGCCGGCCAGGTCGGCCACCTTCACGCCCACGAGCGCGTCCTGGTCCCACGGGAAGTACAGGCCGTCCACCAGCCCGCCCCAGCTGTTGAAGTGCCAGTGCACGGCGCGCACGCCGCCCTCGTCGTTGACGACGAACGTGGGGCCGCAGTCGCGGATCCACGCGTCGTCGGAGGTCATTTCCACCACGCGCACGTTGTCCAAGTCGCCCAGCACATAGCGCGCCGCCGCGTAGTCTTCCGGGTTCACGCCCACGGTCACCGGCTCGAACTGCGCGATGGCCTGTGCGACCTCCTTGTAGGCGCGCTGCGCGGGCTTCGCGCCGTCGCGCCAGTTGTCGGGACGGCGGGGCCACAGCATCCAGATGCAATCCTGCGGCTCGAATTCGGCCGGCATGCGGTAGCCGTCGCGCTTGGGGGTGGACTGGTCTTCGAATATGGTCTTCATGACAGGTTCCTTTCGTCGTTGGTTCGTTCGGCCGCCGTTCGCGGGGTCCCGGTCTGCGGAAGCTGGGAAAGCCCGCGAGGCGTGCGGCCCCCGTTCGCGGGGCGCCGATCACGCGTTGGCCCGGCCTCCCGCAGGCCGCCCGCGCGTCACAAATCGCAGCCGCCCGCAGGTGCAGCCACAGGCGAGCCGCAGGCCGCCCGCCTGCCGCACGCAGCCTGCCTGCAGGGCGCACGCTACTCGCGGTCGCGCCGCTCCACGCGCTCCACCACGGTTTCCTCCACCACCACGGTTCCGGCGCCTTCCGGCCCGGCAGCTCCCGCCGCAGCCGCGACGGCCTCCAGTTCCTCGGGGTCCACGTAGCCGTGGGCCACGTCGAACGCCAGCGGGTCGCCGCTCTCGCCCATGCCCAGGTAGTCTTCCGTGCGGTCGCGCGCCGACAGGATGCGCACGATCTCGCCGATGATCACGAACGCGATCACGCCAATGAGCATGGGGATCTTCGACAGCTCCTCCTCGGAACCGTTCAGCGGCACGATGGTGGCGACGATGGCCAGCACCAGCAGCACCACGGGCAGCCAGGCGATGACCATGAGCAGCCCGTTGCCGCCCGGCACGCGGAACACGCGCGGCGCCTGCGGGTCAACCCGGCGCAGCTTCAAAAACGCCGGGAACATGGGAATGTAGCTGATCAGCAAAAACACGATGTTCATGGAGAAGAAGATCCAGAAGAACCCGTCCAGGCCCACCAGCTCCATGAGCGGGGACAGCAGCACCAGCACGCTCGCCACGATGCCGTTGATGACGGCCGCGCCCGTGGGCATTGCGTTCTTCGCGCTTTCGCGCGCGAAAGGCCGGGGCATGTTCTTCTTGCGCGCGGCGTGCTCGGCCACGAAGTTCACGCCGAACGACCAGCTGAGCATGTTGCCGAACAGCGTGACCAGAAACACGATGCCCACCACGACGAACAGCACGCCGCCGAAGCCCGCCATGATGCCCACTGCGTCCAGAATGCCGGAGTCCAGCGAAACCTCGCTTGCCGGGATGGCCGCGCTGATGCCGAACGAGCTGAACAGGTAGAGCGCCGCAATGGCGATGCCGCCTGCGATGATGGCCTTCGGGATCTCGCGCTTCGGGTTCTCCATGGAACCAACGTAGGTGGTGATGACCTCGAAGCCCATGAAGTTGAACAGGATAATGGACAGGTACGTGAGGCTGTTCGCGTCGAACGCCGGCAGGAACGTCTCGGGCGCCATGTCGTTCGCGAACCCGTACGTCACGCCGAACCAGATGCCCAGGCATCCCAGCAGAAGAGCGATGCCCACCTTCAGCACGGCGGCCAGATTGAGAATCCACGTGGAGTCCGAGACCTTCGAGAAGCTGAGGAACACGACGATCCATATGAACGCGAGTTCGATCAGAAGCGAGGGCAAAACGTTCAGCTCCATGCCCGTGATGAGCATGATGGTCTCGGGGAACAGGATGGCGAGCGATGCCATCCACAAGGGGAAGTTGATCCAGTAGTACCACGACACGCGGCTGGCCCACTTGTCGCCGAACGCGCGGCGCACCCAGTCGTACAGGCCGCCCTCGTCGTCGTAGGCGGTGCCCAGTTCGCTCACCACCAGGCCATACGGCAGCAAGAACGCGATGATGAGGAATATCCACCAGAAGAACTGCGAATTGCCGATGGCGGCCGCCGGGGCGGCGGCCTCGGCCACGAACACCACCGTGATGACCGACAGGATGGCATCGATCAGCCGGAATTTCTTGTTATCCATGAGTGCTCCTTGTCCGGTATGTCTTCGTAAGTGCAGGATGGCGCGGCCCGCCAACAAGGGCGGTCGTTGCCACCCAGGATTGGTGCAGTCGGCCAGCGAGGGCGGCCGCTACCGCCCAGGTTGGCGCAGTCAGCCGGCGAGGGCGGCCGTGGTGCCGGAGATTCGCGGGAGGGCGGAGGCGAAGCGTGCTTTGGCACGCGGGCTTTCGCCAGCGCGCGAAGATCCAGCACCACGGCCGGCCGCAGCGCCGGCAGGCTCCGACGGCCGGCAGGCCGGCGGAACGGGCCGCCGGACGCCAGGCCGGCGGAACCCTAAGCCGCCGGCGTCTTCCCAATCTTCTCCAGCAGGTCGTTCACGCGAGCGCGGGCCTTGTCGGCGGCGGCGTCGTCGCGGGCGACGTCGGGGCAGAAGTAGGCCAGCAGGCCGCGGATGGAGTGCTTGCGGTTTTCGGCCTCGTCCCAGCAGATGGAGTACGGCGCGTCGATGACGGCGTCCACCACTTCCTCGCCGCGGGAGGCGGGCAGGCAGTGCATGAACTTCGCATCGGGGGAAGCCAGGGCCATGAGTTCGGGCGTGACCTGATAGGTGGGGTGGAAGATGGCCATGCGTTCTTCCTTGGAAAGCTCGGCGTCGTACAGGCCGTACCACACGTCGGTGTACACGAAGTCCGCATCCCTCATGGCGGACACGCGGTCGTCGGTGACGGTCACCGTGCCGCCCGACGCCTCGCAGTTCTTCTGCCCGATGGCCAGAAGCTCCGGCGGAATCTGGTGACCCACGGGGCCGTACTGCACGAAGTCCATGCCCATTTTCGAACAGATGAACATCTCCGAGACGCACACCTGCGTGCAGTCGCCCACGAACACCATCTTGCAGTCCTCGATGCGCTTGCCTGCGGGCAGATGCTCCATCATGGTCATGAGGTCGCCCATCTCCTGCGTGGGATGGTTGTAGTCCGACATGCCGTTGATGACGGGCGCTGGGGAATACTTGGCCAGGTTGACCACGTCCTCGTGGCGGTCCACGCGCGCCATGAGAATGTCGAGCAGCCGACCCATCACACGGGCGGAGTCCTCGATGGTTTCGTGTCCGCCCAGCTGGATGCTGCCGGGGGCGAAGAATTCCGCCGTGCCGCCCATGTCGGCCATGGCCGTCTCGAACGAGATGCGCGTGCGCGTGGACACCTGCTGGAAGATCATGCCGAGCGAGCGGTGCTTCAGGATGAGCGGGTATGCGCCGGCCTTGATCATCTCCCTCATGGCGCGGGACAGCTCTATCATGTCGAGCAGTTCCTCTTTGGTGAAGTCGTTGGTGTCCAGGAAGTCCTTCTTCTTGCGCGGTGCCGCCATGGCGTCCTCCTATCGGGTAGGCAATGCTCAAACAGTGAGATTGTGAACGACCCGGCACCGCGCACCTTTGCCGCCCACCCTTTGGTGCAATGCCGTTACCCGCCCTCAATGCGCGCGTCACCAAGCCACCGCCCGCCCGTTTCCCGCAGGCAACACGCCGACGACGGGGCAACGGCGGGCACGGCGGCGGGGCGGCGGGCGGGGCGCGGGGCGGCGGCGGGCGGGACTGCGCGGCGAGGCGGCGGCGGGCGAGGCGCGGGACTGCACGGCGAGGCGGCGGCAAGGGTGCCTGTTTTTGTCGTGGACGGGCGAGCGCCCGCATCAAGTCCGCGCGACGGGAGCGAGCATGTTGCGGTACCATCGGCATTGGAGACATCGCAAGGCAACCTATGGCGTGCGCACCGCGAACGCCGAACCGCGAAGGAACGAACCCATGGATCTACCCGGACTCATTACCGTCAAGCCCCATCAGGCCGACCTCATCGACGAGTTGGCGAGCATGATGGGGGAAAGCTTCCTCGAAGAGCTGTGGACCGACGCGCTCCTGTCGTGCATCGACGGACCGAATGCCCCGGAGCGCAAGCGGGAAATCTCCTGTGCCCTCATGCGCGCGGACTTCACGCTGGGATCCCCGTTCCAGTGCTGCTACACCACGGAAGACCACGCCGCATGCGCCGGTGCCTACCTGAAAAGCGACTTGGGCGGACGCGTGTGGGACGACATAGAGAACGAGGCCATGCTCAGCGTCGTGGACAACCTGCTAACGCTGAACGAAACCATGCGCCTGCGCGAACAGATGGAGCGCATGGCCCCCATCACGGTGTTCGACTGGGAAGAGTCGGAGGCGCAAGCCATGGGCGCGCCCGACTTCATCCACTTCTACGCGCTCGGCGTCGATTGCACGCGCCGCGGGTCGGGGGCGTTCCGCCGCCTGATGACGCCGTTTTTCGCCTACGCCGACGAACGTGGCATCCCGTGCTTTCTGGAAACCTATTCGGAGCCGCTAGAAAGCCTCTACGCCCACTTCGGGTTCCAAACCATCCACGAGTACCGCGCGCCCGAATTCAGCATCGTGGAGCGGTGTATGGTGCGCCTGCCGCAGTAGGCGCCCGGCTCGCGGGCCAAACGTGGCGTGCGGCAGGCGGCAAGCGACCCAAGCGTGCGAACGCGACGGCACGGGGCGCAGCGGGCGGCGCGCGGGCCCTCGAGGGTTGAACCTGCTAGCGCACGGCCAACGACACCGGCATCCACACCCCGCGCACCCCATCCACCGACACGGCGAACATCGCCTGCCTCGTGGCCCAAAAGGCGCGCCCCAAGCGTCAGTTCGCCTCGTAGCGCGTTAGGAAGGCGCGGGTGCGCTCGTGCTGCGGGTTGGCTATCACGTCGGCGGCAACCCCCTGTTCGACCACCATGCCGCCGTCCATGAACACGATGCGGTCGGCAACGTCGCGCGCGAAGCTCATCTCGTGGGTCACGATGACCATTGTCATGTGCTCGGCGGCCAGGTCGCGAATGACCTTGAGCACCTCTTGGGTCAGCTCCGGGTCGAGCGCGCTGGTGGGTTCGTCGAAGTAGAGCACGTCGGGGTTCAGGCACAGGGCGCGCGCGATGGCGACGCGCTGCTGCTGCCCGCCCGAAAGCTCGCAGGGCACCATGTCTTCCTTGCCGGAAAGGCCCATCTTCGCCAAAAGCGAGCGCGCGTGCGCAAGCACTTCCTCCTTGTCGCGCTTCTGCACGTGAATGGGTGCGTCGGTGACGTTCTTGATGACGCTGTAGTGCGGAAACAGGTTGAAGTTCTGGAACACCAGCCCGAAGCGCGCCTTGGCCTCTTTTTGCACGGCCTTGCCCGCGTACACCGCGCCCGCGCCGTCGTCGCGCGCCACGCACACGTCGCCGTAGGACAGCGTTCCGCCGTCGAGCGTTTCCAGCAGCGTCAGGCACCGCAGAAGCGTGGACTTGCCGCCGCCCGAAGGGCCAATGATGGCCACGACCTCGCCCTGCCGCACGGAAAGCGAGATGTCCTTCAGCACGGCCACGTCGCCGAAGCTTTTCCTCGCATGCTCAAGCGACACGAGCGGTTTGTCCATCATGTTCGCATTCCTCCTTGCATCCGCAGTTCGGCTCCACAGTTCGCCGCACCCGCATACCCACGGCGCCCCGCCCCGCGCGGCGTGCGGCACCGACCCGGCAGCCTGCACGGCCGCCCACGCCCTTTCTGCGGCGCGGCGGCCCACCGGCGCGGCGGCGTCAGTCGTGATAGTAGTTCAGCTTCTTCTCTATGCGCGTGAGCACCATTTCCACCACCAGGTTGAACACCCAGTAGATGGCGCCGGCAATCAGGTACGGCACCATGCTCACCTGCGAGGCGGCCAGTGCTTTGGCCTGCGAGAACATCTCCATGATGCCCAGCACGAACGCCAGCGACGTGTCCTTCACCAACGTGATGACCTCGTTGCCCATGGCGGGCAGAATGCGCTTGATCACCTGCGGCAGCACGATCTTCATGAACGTCTGGGCACGCGAGTAGCCCAGCACCGCGGCCGCCTCGTACTGGCCGGGAGGAATGGACTGGATGCCGCTGCGATAGATTTCGGCGAAATACGCCGCGTAGTTGACGATGAAGCCGATGGCGCAGGCGAAGTACTTCCAGTCCTGCCCCATCTGCAGGCCGAACAGGTAATACGGCCCGAACATGAGCGCCATCAACTGCAGCATGAGCGGCGTGCCGCGCATGACCGAGATGTAGAAGCGGGTCAGGAGCGCCAGCGGCTTGAACTTGCTCATGCGACACAGGGCCACCACCACGCCGAGCGGCAGGGCGCCAATGAGCGTCGTCACGAATATCTGCGCCGTCAGCAGCAAGCCCGACAGCAGAATCTCCATCATCGTCGCCAGTTCCACCTGCATCCTCCCCGCACACGCGCCGGCATCTGCGCGTTCTCCCACGCGCGCCGCACCGTTTCACTTTATTGCGCTAAAGCGCAGACGCAAGTATAGCACAGTTGGACCCGCACGTTGCCGGAAGCGCCACGCGCATGCGGCAACGGAGCTGCCCGCGAGATCACGCCACGCGAGACAACAGACCACAAAACCTCCCGGCCACACGCGAAAATGCCCCGGCCCTTGCGAAAGGCCGGGGCATGCGACATGCCGGCTCTAGTGCGGCGCATCCCTTCGGCACACGCCCCGCATCAGGGAGAAAACCCTACAGCACCCAGTTGTCGTAGGTCAAACCGTACTCGGCATACTTCTCGCACAGGGCTTTCACCGTGCCGTCCTCGTCCATGGCCTTGAGCGTTTCGGTCACGGTCTTGGCCAGATCCTCGTCGCCCAGCTTGAAGCCAACCGCATAGTGTTCGGACGACAGCGGATCGAGCTGCTTGTACACGTCGGGCTTGGCGGCCATCTGGTACGCGGCAATGGAAAGGTCGCAGGCAACCGCGTCCACCATGCCAGATTCAAGCTGCATGAAGGCGTTGTTGTAGTCGCCGATGGTCTGCAGTTCCTTGAACGTGGCGGCCAAAGCGGCCTGACCACCCTCGTCCTCGTTCTGCAACACGTCGAGCGCGGCGGAATCCACCTGCGTCATCACCGTCTTGCCCGCCAGATCTTCCAGCGAATCGATGCCACTGTCTGCCTTCACAACCACCACCTGCTCGTTGAGCATGTACGGCTCGGAGAACGTGTAGCCGTCCTCGCGCCCTTCCATCGTGAAGCCGTTCCAGATGCAATTGATGGAACCGCTGTTCAAAAGCGCGTCCTTGGCATCCCAGTCGATGGGTTCAAGCTGAAGCTCCCAACCGTTGCGCTCGCACACTTCCTTGGCAAGATCCAAATCGAAGCCCGCGAACTCGCCGTCGTCGCCCACGAACCCGTAAGGCGGATAACTCTGGTCGAAGCCGACGATCAGCGTCATAGCCGCATCGTCGCCGCCTTCCTGCGTCGTCCCTTCCGAGGCCTGCTGGCCACCGCTCGAACAGCCGGCGAACAGGGCCGCGCACAGCACGAACGCCGCGCATGCCGCAGCCAGCGTGATCAGTTTCTTCTTCATGGTATTTCCTCCCACATGTCTTTCGCATTCCGGCATGCCTTCCCTGCATGCCCTTCCTGCCTTTGCTCCTGCTCCATCACTTTACCGTGATAAAGCATCCGTAGTATAGCACAGGAACGCGAAAGGGAAACCCCCTTGTTCGCCCAACCGAATCCGAACGCGAGCCGGACGGCGGGATCTGGAAGACGACACGGGTGGAGGTGTTTGCGGTGGCCAAACCCGCTTCGCTGCCCGCAACGCGTAGCCCACCTTCCACGATGCCGAACCTGCCGCTTATGGCGTTCTGCTACAGGAGCGGCAAGGATGGCAGGGGTGGCAGCAGCTGCAGAGGTCGCCATCTGCGGCGCTCGAATGCAGAGGCCGCCGTTTGCGGTGCGCGAGTGCAGAAACCGCCGCCCGCGGCGCCCGACTGCGGATACTGCAGAGGCCGCCGTTTGTGGCGCTCGATTGCGGAGGTCACCGTCCACGCCGCTCGGCTGCGGAAGCTGCAGAGGCTGCCGTTTATGGCAGAAAAATGTCGAGGCTGCCGTTTTTGACGCAGAGGGCGCCGTTTTTGGCCGGGAAGCGAGGGGCGCATGGCCGCCGCAAAGGAGAACCATGCGCCGGAGGTCGCACAACTGCAGGTCACGGGCGCGTCGCCCATTCGCCGCCGAAAGGCTGCGCCCGAAGGCCGCGAGGCCATCTGCCACAAACGGCAGCCTCTGCATTCGCGTGCCACAAACGGCAGGCTCTGCGCCAAAAACGGCAGCCTCGCCGGCCGGGGTGGGCCGGATGACGCCAACAAGGGTGCTGCGACACGCGGGCGCCGCCCAACGCCTGCAGCACGCGCGTGCTGGCAGCGCCCGCGAAGTCACCCGCGACACGCAGTCGCCGGGCACCCGCGGCCTCGCCAATCGGGCAGTCCCAACACCGGGCGCCCACGGTACGCGCTCGAGCACAGGCGGCCACACGACCCAACCGCTCCGGGCCTTCCAACGTGGCCCCGGCCACGGGGCGCCTCGCGCTTGTGGATACAACCAGCTTGGCGCCCTCCCCGCCAGGCTCCGCCGGCTGCCCGAACCCCGACCTGGCGGGAGCGCCCGCCATCAAGTGCGGGTGCCGGCAAGCGTTTGATTCACTATGCTGTCCATGGTGTCGGCGGTGAGCATGCCGGCCACGTAGCCGAACACGTTGCCATCCTTGTCGATCATGAAGGTGGTGGGGAAAGCCGAGATGCCATAGGCTCCGAACAGCACGCCTTCGGTGTCCATGAGCACCGGATACGTGATGCCCTGCTCGGCAATGAACGCCTCCACCTCGTCAACCGGAACGTCGCTGTTGCCGGGGTGGTCGTCAGTCCTCGGGTTCGCCACGCCCAACACCACCACGTCGCCTTGGTTCTGGCCGCGCTCGCGGTAGAACGCCTCGATGTCGGGGATCTCGCGCTGGCAGGGGCCGCACCACGTGGCGAAGAAGTTCAGGAACACCGTCTTGCCCCGGTAGTCGGAAAGCGCGTGCTTTGCGCCGTGCTGGTCCGTCAGCACCACGTCGGCCTGCGGTGCTGGCACGAGGCCGCCGCCCGCGCCGTCGTCGCCCGCCGAGCCGCCGCCCGCGCCATCGTCGCCCGTCGCGCCCGCGGCATCGCTTCCGCCACCCCCGTCCGAGCCCGCGCTGCCGCTCGCATCGCCGTCCGCGCCGTCGCCCGCATCGCCACTCGTGCCCGCGCCGCCGCCCCCATCCGCGTCCGCGCCGTCGCCCGCGTCCCGCTCCTGCTCGATGGCGGCATCCGCGCCGCCGAACGACGAAAGGTAGCTGGTCACGCCATTCATCCAGCCGGTCAGGGTCATGACGCCCATGACGATGAGCAGCGCGCCGCCCACCTTCACCGTGTATTTCACCACGTTGCCGTGCGTGCGGAAAAACCGCAGCACCGCGCCCGTGAACGCACCCACCGCCAGAAACGGCAGCACGAAGCCCAGCGCATACACGCCCACCAACGCATAGCCCACAGCCGCCGACGCGCTCGACGACGCCATGAGCAGCACGCTTGCCAGCACCGGCCCGACGCACGGCGTCCACGCGAAGCTGAACGTGAAGCCCAGCACCAGCGCCACCAGCGGGTTCATGGCAAGGCGATCGAGGCGGAAAGGCAGCCGCCGCTCGGTTTCCACCGCGCGCACCTTGCCGAACGCGCCCAGCATGTACAGGCCGAACGCCACCATGATCAGGCCGGCCACCGTGGAGAACGCGCGCTGGTTGCCCGTGAACGCGCGCCCGAGCGCCGTGAAGGCGAATCCCAGCAAAAAGAAGGCGAAACTGACGCCCGCGACGAAGAACACGGTATTCACCAGCACGGTCTTGCGCGGGTAGTCTATGGTGCCGTCTTCGCGCACCTGCGCCGAACCGCCCGCCAAATAGCCCAAATACAGCGGCACCAGCGGCAGGACGCAAGGAGAGAAGAAGCTCAGAAGCCCCTGCACGAACACCGCGAGCACGGGAATGCCCGTCTCGAGGGAAAAGCCCACTTCAACCTCCTAGCCGCCATCCATGCGCGACGCGCTCTGGTTCGCGCGCCGCCACCTGCCACTTGCACACGAGAAACCGCCGCAGGGTTTGCAGGCCGATTGCGGGCCGCCTGCCTTCGCCATGTGCTTCGCCATGTTGCCGCACATGCGGAAGAACTGCAGTGTCACGCCCGCCTGCTCCGTCCGCCGGCGCGCAATCTAGCGCTTCGTGCGCGAGAGGATGCCGGCGCGCTTCGGTGGCTCCGGCAGGCGGATGAGACGCGGCTCGAAGTCGAACAGCTCCTCTGTCGAAACCGTGTGCGAAACGGTCAGGCACTTCTTCAGGCACGCGTCCGCGCACAGGTTGCACTGGACGCAATCGGCCGCCGAGAATTCCAAGTAAGACCCCGTGCCGTCCTCGGGCTTCTCGTCGCTTTTCACCAAAGCCCCCGTTGGGCAGAACACGGTGCACATGAAGCAGGACGAACACTTTTCGGCGTCGATCTCCACCGAACCGAACAGCCGCGTTTCCAGCGTGGGAACGACGCTTTCCCCCAGCGCGTCCATGGAGTCGAGCACGCTCATGCGCCGCTTGGCCTCGAAATGCGGAAGCGCGCCGTCTGCCATGTGCAGGCGGTCGCGCAGCGTCGCCTTCTTCTGGCCGGCGTCGTTGAGCACCTTCGCCACCGTCTTCTCGGCGGCCGTTTTGGCGGCCGACTTGGCCGTGCCGCCCGCCCACGTGAAAAGCCCGCGGCGCGACGCCGCGAACGACTTCTGCGCATCCGGCGCCAGCACCTCGTCGGGAAACGCCGACGCGCGGCGCACCCGCACGTCGCTGCCCTGTGTTGCCAGCAGCGTGTTGGCGGACTCCACCGTGGCTTCGATGCCGGGGACGCACGCACGGTACTTGCACGTCGCGCAGTTGCCGTCCACCAGAACCACGTCCTGCACACCGCGGGCCGCCAGCGCCAAAAGCACGCTTTCCTCCATCCTTGCCAAGCAGGGAACGGTGGCGTGCTTGTCGGGGTCGCCAAGCCGGCGGGCCGCAATGCGGGCGCACGCGAACACCGCCATGCCTTCGGCCGCCTCCGTTGCCGCAGCGATGGACGCGGCCAAGTCGCCGTCGAGCGGGTCGAGGGGGATGAGCGCCTCAGTGGGGCACACGGTCGTGCAGGCGCCGCACGCCACGCAGGCTCCGGAATCCAGCGACACCTCGTTGCCGCCCACGCTCACCGCATCGACGGGGCAGGCCTGCACGCACTTCTTGCACGAGGAATGGCGGTTGCGCACGGCCACGCACCGCTCGGAAGCGACGAGGACGGCCTTGCTTTCCAGCGCTTCGGCCATTTCCACTATGTCTGCAAGGTTCGGCACGATAAGCCTCCTTCATCATGAGACGCGCCGCCGCCGGCTGCCCGCCGGCAGCCGCACCTCCACGGCGCCATGCGGCCACGTCCATCCCGGCGCGCGCATGCGCTAGCGGCGGCGCTGGCCGCGTGCGCCCGAGTGCCACTTGGTCGCGTGCGCCCGCCAGTTCCCGCCCGCTCGCACACCCGCGCGCGCACCCGCGGCCGGCAAGCAATTACTGGGCGAGAAACCCGTCTTCGAGCGCGCGCAGCTCCTCGGGCGTGTTCGCATTGATGAAGCAACCGCCCATCGGCTCGGCCTCCAGCACGCGCGCCTGCGAGAACTCCAACACGTTCACCTCGTCGTCGTCGAAAAACGCCTGCGCGCGCTTCTCGCCGCGATCGAGCGCGCGGCGCACGGCAGGCAGGCAACCCATGCGGCGGTACATCGCGTGGAACGGCTCGTAGCCGTGCTGGTTCACCGGCACCACCACGTCGGCGCCCGACTCGTTCATCGCCAGCGCCTCGGCCACCACCAAAGACGCACTCGCAAACACCATGTCGCAGGCCACCACGGCCACGAAGGGGTTGCGCGCGGCCTGCAGCGCCGTGTAAAGCCCCGGCAGCGCGCCGCGGTACTCGAAGGAGTCGCACACCAGCTGGATGCGCAGGTCGGGGAACTCGCCGTGCAGGAACACCAGGTTGTCCGGCTCGTTCGTGGTAATGACCAGATCGTCGGCCACCGGGCTCAGCCGCTCGATCAAACGGCAGATGAGCGGGCGGCCGGCAAACGGCACCGTCGCCTTGCTGCGCCCCATGCGCCGGCTTTCCCCGCCGGCCTGAATGACCACCGTCACGCGGGGGCGCACGTAGTGCTGCTCCACGAAGTCGGCCAAGCCCGCCACGTCGTCGAGCGCGAACGAGGGGATGTTGTACAACTGGGCGGCATGCTCGGCCACCGGTATGTCGGTGGCCACCGCAACCGTATTCCCCGTGGGCAGCTTGTTGGATATGTCCACATGGTCGGGATGCTGCGTCTTGAAGTGCTCGCCCGACGCGGGCGCCGCACCCTTCCCGCCTTCCTTGCCCGCCTCGGCCGCTTCCTGCGCGCGCCGCAGCTCCTCCCACGCCTCGTCGTCGTCGGCCGTGGGAAGGCCGCGCGTGAACTGCGTGAAGTCGGTGCCCAGGGGCCACCCGTGGCGGGCACCCTGCTCGAACACGTCGGCCACGCGGGCGTCGGCCTCGTTGCCCGAACGCATGACCTCGATGGTGGGCAGGCCGCTTTTGCGATAGCCCTCCACGATGACGATGTCGTGGCCGGGCATGCTGCGCACGATGTCGGCGCATTCCATTTCGCCGTCCATGGTTTTGATGCGCGCCATTTGCCCCGGCGCGGCGATGACAGTCTCGCTCGCGCCCGCCGCGCGGTGGCGGTACGAGTCTTTCCCGGGATAGTCGATGTCGAAGCCCACATGGCTGTGATGTTTGACGCTGCCCACGTCGTGCCCACGCGCCACCAGCTCGGCAATGAGCCGTTCTATGAGCGTCGTCTTCCCCGAATTATGCCTGCCGACAATGGAAATTGCCGGACTGGGTACGTTAACCATCGCCGCTACCTTCGCTTGCACCTTCCGTCGCGCCCGCCGCTCCGGGGGCGCCCGTGCCCCCGCGCCTGCACGCCCGCTGCCGCGGGGGCAGGAGTGCGCCGGAGCGCGCTCGTCTTTGCCGCCGCACAGTATAGCACGACCCGCCACCCCCGTCGCAGAGGCGCGGGAAGAGAGAACTGGCCGAAACGCGGCGCGTGTCTCCTTGGCGGCTTGCAGTCGTTGATGTATGGCCGTTTGGGAAGCAATGCCGGTATAATGGCGGCAAGGAGGTGTCATGAGCGAAAACGCGAAAAACCCGCCATTCACCGCAGCCCCAGCGACTCCATCGGCCACAGCGGCCTCATCCATCCCGTCGTTTGCAGTGCCTGCATGCGCAGCGCTCGCTTGTGCGCTTTTGCCCGCATTCTTCTATCTACGCGCCGAGAACTCCCTTGTGGAACCCGCCGAGAAGCTGGGGGCATCCATCGCTTTCGCCCTCGCCCTGCTTGCAGGCCTCGCTTTGGCGGGCTGGATTTTCATCCGACAGAGGGAACAGGCGCGGCCTCTTCTCGAAAGGCCCTCCGCCCCCTTTGTGGCAGCCGCGCTTCTCGCGTGCGGGGTTGCGGCCCTTGCGGCTTTGGACGCGTTTCCCGACGGGAAGCTTCCCGCAATCCCCCTCGCCTGCCTAGGCGCAATGCTGGTCGCCGCAGGCTCCTCCACTCTGGCCGCCTTGTCTCTGGAGCGGCTCGATCAAACTGGACCCGTTCTGCTTCCCATCCTCGTAGCCACGGCGCTGCTCTGTGCATCGCTTGCCTGGCTTGCCGCTTGGGCCTCGGGCAGCACGGCGGCGTGCTCCGCCGTCACGGCCGCTGCAGCCTTTGCCGCCGCCTTGCTCCTGCGCTTCGCCAAGCATGCAGCCGCTCCCGCCCAACGCCCCGGAGCCGCCTCCAACGCACAGGGATTCCACATCGCCCTGCAGCATTGCGGAGGGGCGGTCTTCGGCCTCGCCTTCAACTTCTTCACCATGGGGTTGACGTTCTGGCCCAGTTCGGCGGGCGTGGCCACCGGCGATGGCGTTCCCGTCAAACCGGGGGCATACGCCATCGTCTTTGCCGTCATGGCGCTTGTGCAGCTCACCCGCAACCGCATGGGCGGGAGCGGCAAGGGCAAGGACGAGGGAGTGGAAGACTGGCTCATGCTCGTCATGCTTCCCGTTGCCATTGCCATTGTGCTGGTCAGCCCTTTCATCGACTCCGCACTGGCCAACGTCCCCCTTGCCGCAGTGAACCTCGTGCCCTATGCCGGCATCGCGGCGCTGAACGTTCTGGGGCTGGTCGCCATCGCACGCATGGCGCAGATTGCGGGCTGCCGCATCCTCCCCGCGTTCGGGTGGACGCTGCTCGTATGCGCGGCGAGCATGGGGGCGGGCATGGCCCTTTTCCAGCTGCTGGGACAAGGCGCCCAGCTGGTGTCGCTTTGCGTGTTGACGCTGTATCTGTGCGCCATGGTCATCGTCAGCATCCGCCAGACCCACCGCTTGCAGGCCGAACGGCGGGAAAGCGCCCGTTCAGGCGCGGAGCGTGCCTGCGGGTGCATCGCCGAACGCTATGCGCTCTCGCCGCGGGAAACGGAAATCCTCGCCTTTCTGGCTCATGGGCGCGGGTCCACCTACATTGCCGAAAAACTGTGCATATCGCCCGAAACGGTGCGCACGCACACGAAGCGCATCTACGAGAAGTGCGGCGTGCATGCCAAGGAGGACTTGCTCGACCTAGTGGAAGAGCTGTCCTGAAAAGCACGTTTCCGCGTGCCCCTCCCCGGCAGGCGCTGCCGGCAACCGCCTCGAAAGGCAGCGGTACCTGGTGAGTGCCGCTGGCCCCGATGGCGACGCCCCGCAAGGCCCCCCCACCGTCGAAAGCAATGCGGCAAGATGCCGCCCTGTGCCTTCCCATCAGGAAAATTACCGCATTCCGGGTACACCCGAAGCCTCTTTCAACCCATTTTGGTGACTGCGCCCGCACGCGCGCCCGCATACCCTCTGACGCATCCGCCTCGATGGAGCGGAGAAACGTCACGAAGGAGGGAACAGCATGGAAGAAACCTTGTTTGCCGCGGGCAGCCTGTCACGCAGGAGCTTTCTTGCAGGCGCCGGCCTCATGGGAGCAGGCGCCATGGCAGGAGGACTTCTGGCAGGCTGCTCGTCCGGCAACGCCGCCGGGAACGCAAGCGGCAGCGACACGGAAGACGGAGTGCGGGATGCCAGCGCCACTGGCAACGCCGAGGGCATTGGCACCGTGGTCGAACCCAGCTCCACCGAGGACGCCGACATCGTGGTCGTGGGTTCGGGCATCGGCGGTTTCATGGCATCGATGATCGCGAAGGAACAGGCGCCCGACGCCACGGTGATCATGCTGGAGAAGAACTCCGTCTTGGGCGGTTCCACGAACTACGCCGAATGCAATGGCCCCGCATCCAACACGCCCGAGGACGAGGCGCGCCTCAAGGGCATGGAATCCGCAAGCAAGACGGGCTACATCGCCAATTCCATGCTGCACACCGAACGCCTGCGCGAAGCGGGCGACAATGCCGACTGGCTGTTTGCCCTGCACGGGGTCGGCTACTACAACCCCGGCGGCCCCGACTTCTACGAAGGAGGCAACGGATCGTCCTGCATCGCCACGCTCACGCCCATCGCCCAAGAGGAAGGCGTGGACATCCGCACCAAATCGCGCGCAACGGCACTGCTGACCGAAGACGAGTACACCGTGACGGGCATTCAGTACACCGACCCCGACGGCAACGTCGTGCACGTCAACGCCAAGGCGGTCATTCTGGCCACCGGCGGCATGTCCACCAACAAGGAGCTGCTGGGGCAGTATTCCAGCCAGGACATGAGCAAGATCATCGGCTGGGGCGAAGGTCAGGACGGCGACGGACATCTGATGGCCGAGCAAACCGCGCATGGCCGGGCGAACCACCTGTGCGTCGCAAGCCTGTTCAACAACATCGGCAACGGGGAGGAGTCGTTCGCCTACGATTCTCCGCTGGGCGTATGCATGGCCATGCAGTACTCCGACTGCTTCGTGAACGAATACGGCCTGCGCTTCTGCGACGAGTCGGGCGGCGGGCAGCTGGGCACCAGCGAAAGCGGCAAACTGGTGGAAAGCCAGGGGTACGTGTTCTCCATCGCCGATGCGTCCATGATAGAGAAGTACGAGGCGGGCGGGTGCACGCGCCATTACAGTGGCTTTGCCGACAAGTGCGCCGGACAGGCCATCGACCTTTCGGCCGACCTGCAGCAATACGAAGGCGCCGACTACGTGTTCAAAGCCGACAGCATAGAGGAGCTGGGCGAAGCCATTGCCGAGAAGGTGGACTTCTTCGACGTGGACGCCTTCGTTGACGAGATGGCGCGCTACAACGAGTTCGCCGCAAGCGGCGTCGATGCCGACTACGGGAAGGACGCCGAGTACCTGTGGCCCATCGACACTGCGCCATTCTACGCCTTCCAAATTTGCTCGGGCATGCTGAACACGTGCGGCGGCATCCGCATCAACCGCGACGCTCAAGTCACCGACGACCGCGGCAAGGTCGTGAAGGGACTGTACGCGGCCGGCGTGTGCACGAGTGGCTGGGACGGCGAAGTGTACGGCGGGGGCACCTGCCAGACGGTGGGAATGTGGGCCGGATCGCGCGCCGCGCGCCACGCCGTGGTCAACGTGCTGGGAGGCACCGTGGCCGACAACTGGATGGGCGACGTGCGCTCCAAACAGGAGAGCGCCGGCGCAGCTGGCGGGGCCGGCAATGCGGGAGCCGGCGGCGCAGGCGCAGCGACTGCTGCAGACGGGGACGCCGCCGCGGCCGAAGACGCAGGCGGCGAGGCGCCCGCAGCCTAGGGATCCGAGCGGCGTCGAGCAGTCCACGGAAGGGCGGGAGGGCATGGCCCCTTCCGCCCGGGCAAAACGGCCCCTTCGCAGCTTCCGCACGTCAAAACTCCAGAAAAGCCCGGAAACGAAATGCGCCCGCAAAAGGCAGAGCATCTGCCACTGCGGGCGCTTTCAGCGCATGCGCCAGCCGCCCACTTGGCATCGCGCTCCGGGCGCTTTCTTCGCAGCACTCCCCGTCATCGCCCTCAAGTGCCGAGTGCCGGTCAACCGCAAACCATCCCTGCCAACCTATACCTGCCAAATTTCATGAATTCAATATTGAATTATGCGCTGAATATCGTATACTCGACGAAAACACGCGCATGGGAACGCACGCGCCGGGAACGGAGAAAGTCCATGGAAGCTTTGGCTCAATTGCCTGTCATCAGGCCCATCACCGACATGCGCACCCAGTTGAACGACGTCTGCCGACAAGCCACCGAAACTCAGGAGCCCATCGTCCTCACCAAGAACGGCACTGCCAGCTACGTGCTCATGGACAGCGACGCCTATGCCGCGGCCGAACGTCGCAGCCGGGTTTATCTGGCATTGCGGGAAGCGGAGATAGAGGAACGCTACCGGCCCGAAACGCTGACGGCGCAGGAATCGGACGCCAAGATGCGCGAGATCTTCTCGCTTTGGGGCATGGACTATGCTTGACCTCGCATGGCGTCCCCGCGCGCATTTGGACCGCGAGTCCATCGCCTTGTATCTGGGCCACGAAAGGCAATCGCCTCAGGCGGCGCTCGAAACGATCCGGCGCATCGATGCCGTCATCGAGCGTATACGCGCCTTTCCCGACAGCGGAGGGCGATTCGCCATGCCCGGCCTGCAAGGGCGCGAGTACCGCACGGCGCAGGCGAACCCCTACACCGTGTACTACCGCTACGACGCCGCCACGCTGACGGTTTACCGCATCCTCCATCAGCGCCAAGACATCGACACGTACACGCTGGCGGAATTCTAGCCTCCGCCCCGGCGCCTGCGCCCGCACGGCGCGGGAAAGCACACGAGGGGCAGGGCGCGCAGGGGTGCAGGGCGCGGCGCACAAAGGCGGCGCGTCCTGCGGGCTACAGGTGCTCGGCTACCAAGTCGCCCATGCGCGCAGTGCCTACCACCTTGTCGGCGGGCGTGTCGGCCTGCTTGATGTCGCCCGTGCGCCAACCCTCGTCGAGGACCTCGGTGACCGCACGGCGGATGTCGTCGGCGGCATCGGCCATGTCGAAGCTGTAGCGCAGCATCATCTCCACCGAGAGGATCTGCGCGAGCGGGTTGGCAATCCCCCGCCCCGCTATGTCGGGCGCGCTGCCGTGGCTCGGCTCGTAAAGCGCCACCCCGTCGCCCAAGCTCGCGCTGGCGAGCATGCCGAGCGAGCCCGTGATCTGGGCCGCCTCGTCGGAAAGGATGTCGCCGAACATGTTCTCGGTCACCAGCACGTCGAAGTCGGCCGGACGGTTGACAAGCTGCATGGCGGCGTTGTCCACCAGAAGGTCTTCCAACTCCACGTCGGGGAACTCCTCGGCCCCCACGCGGTGCACGATCTCGCGCCACATGCGGCTGGTTTCCAGCACGTTCGCCTTGTCCACGCTCGTCACCTTGTTGCGGCGCTTGCGCGCGGCTTCGAATGCCTGGCGCGCGATGCGCTCCACTTCGTACTCGCGGTATTCCAGCGTGTCGTAGGCGCGCTGGCCGCGCGCGCCGTTCGCCCCGCCGCCTTCCTCGTCGTAGAAGCGCTCGCGGCGCCCGAAGTACAAGCCGCCCGTCAACTCGCGCACGATCATCAAGTCCACGCCGTCTATCACTTCGGGCTTGAGCGTCGAGGCGCCGGCAAGCGCGGAGAAAATCTGCACCGGACGCAGGTTGGTGTACAGGCCCAGCTCCTTGCGAATGCCCAAAAGCCCCTGTTCCGGGCGCGGTTTTTCGGGGTCGGTGGTGTCCCACTTCGGCCCGCCCACCGCAGCCAGCAAAACCGCGTCGGCAGCCTTGGCGGCTGCAAGCGTCTCGTCCGGCAGCGCCGTGCCGCACGCGTCGATGGCGCAGCCCCCGATGAGCGCCTCCGTGCGGGAGAACGCCGCGCCGTGCTTCGCGCCCACGGCGTCGAGCACCTTGCATCCCTCGGCAATGATCTCCGGCCCAATGCCGTCTCCGGGCAAAAGGCAAATGCGATAGGTTCGGGTCATCCGTGCAGCCTCCTCATACGTTCGCGCCCCCGCGCGCTCCAGACAATCCCCCAGCACCTGTTACAATAAAAACACCGGCGAAGCCCGGGTTGTTTACTGGGGCGGGCGGCGCGGGTTGTTGTTAAAGGCGGTAGGTGGTGCTACCGCCTTTTCTCTTACTTCCCCAACTTTTCCTTCGTGCGGTTGATGAGGCCGCCGGCTTCTATGATCTCGCGGATGAACGGCGGGAACGGCTGGGCCTGAAACGCGCGGCCCGTCGTCTCGTCCACGATGGTGCCCGCATCGGCGTCCACGCTCACCACGTCGCCGGCCGAGATGGCGTCCACGGCCTCGGGGCATTCCATGATGGCCAGCCCCGTGTTGATGGAGTTGCGGTAGAAGATGCGCGCGAAGCTTTTCGCAATGACCACGTCCACGCCCGCGGCCTTGATGGCAATGGGCGCATGCTCGCGCGAGCTGCCGCAGCCGAAGTTCTCGTCGGCCACGATGACGTCGCCCGGCTGCACGCGCTCCACGAACGACGCGTCGAGGTCTTCCAAGCAGTGCTTGGCCAGCTCGGCCGGGTCGGACGTGGTGAGGTAGCGGGCGGGAATGACGACGTCGGTATCGACGTCGCGCCCGTAGCGGTGAACGGTTCCCTTGAATTGCATGCGATATCCTTTCCCAAAAGGGTCTCACGCGGCAGGCGCGGATGCGCAGGCGAAGGCGCCGCCGGGCCGGCTGGGCCGGCTGGGCCGGCCGGCCCGTGTGCCACGGGCGAGGCCCCACCCCGGCATTCGCAGCCCGCAGCCGCCGCGGAAAGCCCTAGTCCAAGTCTTCCGGCAGGCCGATGTGCCCCAACACCGCGCTCGCGGCGGCCACGGCCGGCGAGGACAGGTACACCTCGCTCGTCGGGTCGCCCATGCGCCCGACGAAGTTGCGGTTCGTGGTGGCGATGGCGCGCTCGCCTGCGGCGAGGATGCCCATGTAGCCGCCAAGGCACGGCCCGCACGTGGGCGTGGACACGGCGCAGTTGGCCTCCATGAACACGTCCATCAGGCCTTCTTCCATGCACTGGCGGTACACCTGCTGCGTGGCCGGGATGACGATGCAGCGCACGTCCGGGTGCACCTTGCGCCCGCGCAGCACCTCGGCGGCCTGGCGCATGTCGGCAAGGCGACCGTTCGTGCAGCTGCCGATGACCGCCTGGTCTATCTTCACGTCGCGGGCCTCGGCCACCGGACGCGTGTTCGACGGCAGGTGCGGGAACGCCACCGTGGGCTGGATGGACGCGGCGTCGATCTCGTACACCTTCGCGTACTGCGCGTCCGGGTCGGAATGGTATTCCGTGTAGGGGCGCTCCACGCGGCCATCCATATAGGCGCGCGTCACGTCGTCCACCTCGATGAGGCCGGCCTTGCCGCCCGCTTCGATGGCCATGTTGGAAATGCTCATGCGCTCGTCCATGTCCAAGGAGCGGATGGCGCTGCCCGCAAACTCCATCGCGCAGTACAGCGCGCCGTCCACGCCAATCATGCCGATGATGTGTAGGATGACGTCCTTGCCGGTGACGCCGGGGGCCAGTTCGCCCTCGATGCGGAACAGCAGCGACTCGGGCACCTTGAACCACGCGCGCCCCGTGGCGTAACCCACGCCAGCGTCGGTGGAACCCACGCCCGTGGCGAACGCGCCGAGCGCGCCGTACGTGCAGGTGTGGCTGTCAGCGCCGATGACGAGGTCGCCCGCGCCCACGACGCCCTGCTCGGGCAGAAGCGCGTGCTCCACGCCCATGCAGCCCACCTCGTAGTAGTGGGTGATGCCCTGCTCGCGCGCGAAGTCGCGCACGATCTTGGCCTGTTCGGCGCTCTTGATGTCCTTGTTGGGCACGTAGTGGTCGGGCACGAGGACGACCTTCGCGGGGTCGAACACGCGCTCGACGCCTATCTTGCGGAACTCCTTGACGGCAATGGGCGTGGTGACGTCGTTGGAAAGCACGAGGTCAAGATCGCACTCGATCAACTGACCCGGCACCACTTCGTCCAACCCCGCATGGGCGGCAAGAATCTTCTCCGCCATGGTCATGGGACGCGGCATGCTGATCTCCTTTTGCTTTTACTTCGTTTCTTCTTCCCTATGCAGAAGCGCCGTGCAAAGCGCATCCAAAAGCGTGATGGCGAAATGCTGCGCCGAACGGCCCGCGCCGGCATCCTCCCACACCGTTCCCGGCAGCTCCAGCGAAACGCGCGGGGGCTTCGTGCGGAAGGCCGCCTCGATGGCGGTTTCCAGCCGCAACGCCAGCGTGCCCTCGTCTTCGAAGGTCACCCGGGGGACGGCGCGCGCCTCGCTCTCGTTTGGCACCACGATGTGCACGAGCAGCATGGCGTCGTCGGGTGCAACCAGAAGCGAGTTCGCGCTCACTATCTTGGAGGCCGGGTTGGTGGCCAGCGCCAAATTCGACATGCGCGCCGCCACGCTGCGCGTGAACTCGTTCGTGCCGAACAGGCAGAGCGCGTGGTGCTCCAACACGTCGGCGGCGCGGGCGAAGCCCATGTGCGACGTGTCGTGGGCCGCCTCCTTGCCCTCCCACGAATGGTGCAGGTTGCGCAGGGCGGCGAAGGTGTAGGCCCCGGCAATGCCGTCGGAGGGCAGGCCCAAGTTCAATTGGAACTTGCGCAGCGCCAGCTCCGTGTAGGCGCCGAAGATGCCGTCCACCGCGCCGCAGGCGAAGCCGAGCGCGCCCAGAGCCTGCTGCAATTCCAGCACGTCGTGCCCGTGGAAATAGGGCATGCGCAGATACAGCGTCCGGTCGCCCAGGCAAAACGAGGCGTCCACCAGCGCAGACCACACCTTTTCGTCCACGCTGTCGGAAGGCGCCACCCCCTGCGCCTCGCAGAACGCGCACACCGCCCGTGCCGTGACGTCGCCGTACACGCCGTCGATGCCCTCCTCCGAAAGGAAGCCGAGCGCGGCCAAGCGCTGCTGCACGTCTTCCACGGCAGGCCCGGTGTCGTATCTCTGAATAGTGTTCATGCACGTCATGGTAGCGCATTGCGCCCCGCCGCCGAAAGCGGCGCCGCCTGCTTCCACCAAAGCAACAGAGCGGCGCGGTGCCGCCGGGCGGCAAGGCCCGCCAGGGGACGGGGGGGGGGCGGAAACGCAGGCACAGGCGCCGCGCCGCCGCGCCCCTGCCGCGTCCGCTCCCGCAGATCGCGCTCCCGCACCCCGCGCGCGGCAAAGGCGGGCCGCTAGCGCAACCGGTTCACGAACCAGTCGGCCATGGACACCAGAAGGTCGCGCGAATCCGACGGCTGCACCATGTCGATGAGGCGGTTCTTCGCAATGCTCGTGAGGTTTTCGGCGTAGTTGCGGGCGTAGTCTATGGAGCCGGACGCCTCCATGATCCCCACCGCCTCGGCAAGCACCGCCGGGTCCTTCTCCTTGGACGAGAGGATGTCGATGAGGCGGTCGCGCTCGCCAGAGTGCTGCAGCGCGTGCACCACCATGAGCGTGCGCTTGCCCTCGGTGAGGTCGTTGCGGAAGTCCTTCTTCGTGCTTTCCTCGCTGCCCACGAGGTTCAACAAATCGTCTTGGATTTGGAAGGCCAGGCCCGTGTCCAGGCCGTAGTTGCGCAGCGCCTCTATTTCCGCCTCGGTGCCGCCGCCGATGATGGCGCCGATGGCCAGCGGAACGGCGCCCGAGTAGTGCGCGGTCTTGTGCGTGGCCATGACCAGATAGTCCTCGGGCGTGATGTCGTAGCGGCCGTCGCGCGCCCAGCCGATGTCGAGCGCCTGCCCCTCGATGGTGCGGCGCGTCATGTTCACCAGCTCGGTCACCACGCGCACCTTGGTGGCGTCGTCGAGCGCGGGGTCGTTCATAACCGTGCCGTTCACCAGCGAAAGGGCCAAGTCCCCCATGTTGATGGCCAGCCCCATGCCCTCGGTGAGGTGCAGGCACGGCTCGCCGCGGCGCAGCTCGGCCTCGTCGGCTATGTCGTCGTGGATGAGCGCCGCCGTGTGGAAGTGCTCGATTGCCGCCGCGGCCGACGTGGCACGCGTCATGTCGCCCCCCACGGCCCGGCAGGCCGCGAAGCAGATGAGCGGGCGGTGGCGCTTGCCGCCGTTTTGGCTGTAGGCGGCAAGCGGGGCGTACAGGTAGCGGTCCATGTCCGGGTGCGTCCCTTGGGGAATGAAGGCGTTCACCAAGTCTCCCACCTGGTCGGCATAGCAGCTGAGGTATTCCTGAAACGTCTTGGGCGGCGCTTCGACGGCCGCAATGATTTCGTTGATGTTGTTCATGGGCGCTTTCTCGTCGTCTCGTCGTCCGCTCCCCGATGACCGGGCAAGTTAAGCATAATAGCACAAGTGCGCAGGTCGGCTTTTCAACGTTAGGCCAACGACCGCAATTCCCCGCCAGAGCGCCGGCGCGCGCACGTCCGCGGCGCGAAACCGGCAGACGCGCGTCAGAGCAGGTGCGGCTGGGCGGCGGCGGGCTGTGCCGACTGGGCGGCGGCGGGCGCGGCGGCGGCAGGTGCAGCGGCGGCGGCGGCGGGCGGGCCCGGCGTGGCCTCAGCCAACATGCCGCTTCCGGCGGCTGCCGATGCTGCGGCGGCCGTGCCATCGGCGGCCGGGGCCGGCGCGGCCCCGGAATCGCCTTCCCGCAGCAGCTGCCCCAAGGTGGCGAAGTCGTTCTCCAGGGCCTCGCGCTTGCTGCCGTCGTAGAGCGCCGCGGCCGGGTGGAAAATGGGGAACACCTTGAAGCGGCCGGCGCGCTGCAGGGTGCCGTGCAAACGCGTGATGCCCACTTCCGTCTTCAGGATGAACTTCGTGGAGAAGTTGCCCAGCGTCACGATGAATTCCGGGTTGATGGTGCGCGTCTGCTCGCGCAGAAACGGCGTGCACAGCTCTATTTCCTCGGGGCGCGGGTCGCGGTTTCCCGGCGGGCGGCATTTGAGCACGTTCGCTATGAACACGTCCTCGCGGCGCAGGCCGGCAATGCCCAGAAGCTCGTTCAGGAACTTCCCCGCCGCGCCCACGAACGGCTCGCCCTGCAAGTCCTCGTTCTTGCCGGGCGCCTCGCCCACGATCAGCACGCGCGCCGTGGGGTTCCCCACGCCGAAAACCGTCTGGGTGCGCCCGCCGGCCAAGGGGCACCTGTGGCACGCCTCAACTTCGGCGCGAATCTGCTCCAGGGGGATATGTGGTTTCGGCATCGTCTTCTCCTTGCAAAACACCCGTTGCCCGTTTCGTCTGCGGCCCGCCGCGCGTCCCGGCAAAGGCCGCGGCCGCAGCCGCCTTGCCACGGCGCGCGCCATCGCCGCACCCGCCCGCGCCCTCGCCGGCTGCGGCTGCGGCCGCCCCCGCCCGTATCCCGTCCCAGCGTGAGCCGCACGCGCGTGACGCGCGCCAACGTCGGGTTCGGCCGCCCCCGCCCGCCGCGCGTCACACGTAGACGCGCGCCATGCGGGAGCAGCCGAACCCGATTGCCACCTCGTGCTGGATGGTGCCCAGCGCGTTCGCCATGTCGTCGATGGTCACCACCGAGTCGCCCTGCCGGCCCACGACGATCACCTCGTCGCCCACCTGCGGGTCCACCTTGCGCCGCGCGCCGTAGGTGCGCAGATCGACCTCGAACATGCACTGGTCCATGCAGATGTTGCCCACCTGCCGGAAGCGCTGTCCCTCCACGATGAAGTCGGTGCAGCCCGAAAGCCCGCGCCGCAGGCCGTCGGCGTAGCCGATGGGCACCGTGCAGATTTTCACGCTGCCGGGGCTGCGGTAGTTCATGCCGTAGCTCACGCCCTCGCTCATGGGCACCAGCCGCGCATCGGTGATGCGCGCGTGCACGCTCATGGCGGGGCGCAGGTCTATCATCGTGCGCGTTTGCTGGCAGGGATGGAAGCCGTACAGCGCAATGCCCAGGCGCACCATGCCGAAGTGCACGTCTGGGTAGCGGATGGCCGCGGCGGAGTTGGCCGCATGCACGATGCCGGGGTCGATGCCGGCCGCCTGCAGGGCGGAAAGCGCCTCGTAGAACCGCTTCACCTGAATTTGGAAGTCCAGCGTTTCGGCACAGTCCGCCGTGGCGAAGTGCGTGAACGTGCCCACCAGGTCGAGCGCGCGGTGAAAGCTCACCTGCTGCATGAACGCCACCACCTCGTCGTGGCGCACCCCGATGCGGTTCATCCCCGTGTTGACGGCCAAGTGGTACGGGGCGCGCAGGCCGAAGGAGTCGGCCGCCTCGGCGTACTGGATGGCGAACTCGGGCGAGTAGACGCTCGGCATCACCTTGTAGCCCAGAAGCAGCGGGATGGCCTCCATCGGCGGCTCCGAAAGCACCAGGATGGGGGCGTTCACCAGCCCCTCGCGCAGCTCTATGGCCTCCTGCACCGTGGCGACGCCCAAGTATTCGGCCCCGGAATTGAGCGCCGTCTTGGCGCAGCGCACCGCGCCGTGGCCATAGGCGTCGGCCTTGACCACCGCCATCAGACGGCAGCCCCGCCCGATGCGCCGCTTGACCTCGGACGCATTGTGGCGTATGGCGTTCAGGTCTATTTCCGTCCACGCCCAGCGCCGGTCGGTGGAGGGAATGAGGCGCAGCTTGTCGGGGTCGAAGCTGGCCGTGCCGCTTCCCCGCGGGCGGTCGGCGTCGCGCGCGTACTGGAACGCGCCGAGCGCCTCCTTGCGCGCAAAACCCGTGAACCCGTTGATAAGCTCGCCCACCGCATCAGCCTTTCTGCCGCTCGCCGTGCTTTCCGCACACAAGTGCCCAGTATAGCACGAGCGGGCATGGCACGCGTTCGGCAGGCGCAGGCGGGCTATATCGGCAATGCGGAGGGAACGTTCAAGATATATAGCGAAACGTTTCTCGTTGCTTTCGAAATACGACGTATTTGTTTTCGTTGCATTTTGAATGCGGTGAAAGGATTCCCGCTTATGGAGACGCGTGCCCGGCGTAGCGGACGGGCGCCGGCGGGGCGGGTGCGGGAGGTTGCAACCCGCCGCACTCGCCGCAACCCCGCGCCGCACCGGCCCGTTCCGCTTGCCGCAGGCAGGCGGAACCCCTAGTGGCCGCCGCCGGCCATCATCTTGGCGGCGTGCGGCAGGGCGGCCACGATGCCCTCCCAGTTCTCGCGGGCGGCCTTCTCGCTGCCCGGCAGGTTGATGACGACGGTACGGCCCCGCTGCATGCACACCGCCCGCGACAGCATGGCGAACGGCGTGATCTGCAGGCTGTGGTAGCGCATGGCCTCGGCAATGCCGGGCACGTCGCGCTCGCACACGTCGCGCGTGGCCTCGGGCGTCACGTCGCGCAGGGAAAGCCCGCTGCCGCCACAGGTAAGCACGATGTCGACGCCCACCTCGTCGCACGCGTGGACGATGGCCGCGGCAATGTCCGCCCGCTCGTCCTTCACCACCACGTGGCTGGCGCACTCCCAGCCGTTTTCGGCAACGAGCGCCGCAAGCGCCGCGCCCGCCGTGTCCTCCTTCATGCTGCGGGTATCCGAGCACGTGACGATGGCGAACCTCAAGTTTTGTTCGGACATGTTTTCCTCCTTGCAGGTTGATGCGGGCAAACTTGCAGGGTGTGCTTTGTCGCACAGGTTAATGCTTTGGCGCACAGGTTGGCGCTAGTAAGTCAGCGAGAAGCGTCCCGGTGCCCCGCATTGCCCCGCCGCGCGGCCGAGCGCACTTCGGTGCGCGAGGGAAAGCGCACAAGGGGCAAGGCGGGGTGCCGGGACGCTTCGCAGCGTCGGCCCGTTGCGCGGGCCGGCAGGCCCGCGCAACCTACAAACTAGATTCTTCCGCCACGTCCAGCAGCACGCATTCGATGAGCGAGCCGGCAGTGCGCGACTCCAGCCCTTCGGGCATGATGGCCATGCAGTTGCTGCGCTGAATGACGCCGAACAGGCCCGAGCTTTGGTTCTTGGCGGGCGCCACCACGTAGTCGCCCTCGTCGTTCTTGTACAGGGTGGAACGCAGGAAGATGCGGCGCGGGTCGTTCTTCTTCACGTCGCGCGACAGCTTGGCCACCACGCGCGGACGCTCGAAATGCGTGTAGCCCTGCATCTTGCGCAGCGCCGGGCGGATGATCATCTCGAACCCCACGTAGGCGGCGGCGGGGTTGCCCGGCAGGCCGAAAACGGGCGTGCCGTCCACGATGCCGAACGTCTGCGCCTTGCCGGGACGCATGTTGACCGTGGTCATGAGCAGCTCTCCCAACTCGCTCACCACGGGCTTGATGAAGTCGAAGTCGCCGTTGGAGGCGCCGCCGCTCGTGATGACGAAGTCGTAGTCGCGCGCCGCCTCGCGCACCGCCTGCGCAAGCGCCTCGTGCGAGTCTTCCACAATGGGCAGGATGGTGGGAACGCCCCCCGCCGCCCGCACGCACGCGGCCAAGGCGTAGCTGTTCGAATTGCGTATCTTGCCGGCCGTGGGCACCACGCTCGGCTCCACCAGCTCCGACCCAATGGCCGCAACCGCCACGCGCGGGCGGCGGTACGTGGGCATTTCCAGAATGCCGCATCCGGCCAGAAAGCCCACGCCGGCCGTGCCCACCACTTCGCCGGCCTGAACGACGATCTCGCCGGCCTTCGCCTCCTCCCCCGCCTCGCGGACGTTCGCGCGCAGGGCGGCCGGCTGGTCGAACGACACGCGGCTTCCCGGCTTGCCGTCGCCCGAAACCACGCCCACCACTTCGTACTTCACCACGGCGTCGGCGTCGGCGGGCAGCGGGGCTCCGGTCATGATGCGCACGCACTGGCCCGGGGCCAAGGACCCTTCGTAGGTTTCGCCCGCCGCCACTTCCGCCACCACGTCCAGCTCAACCGGCGACTCGGGGGACGCCGCCGCCAGATCGGCCGCGCGCACGGCGAAGCCGTCCATGGCCGAATGGGCGAAGGGCGAGATGTCGATGTCGCTTTTCAGGTCTGCGGCGGCCACGCGCCCCACGGCATCGAGTATCGACACGGTTTCGACAGGCAACGCGCTCACCCGCGAAAGCACCAAGTCGCGCGCCTCTTCGAGTGAAATCATGTCTGGCATCAGTTCCCCTTTCGCAAAAACACGCCGCAGCCTCCCGCCGCGACGCGCCACGGTTTGTCCGCCGACCATTATAGCGCTAGAGAATAGAAGGGCGCGGCGGAAAGATGAGGGAAACGCGAATGCATGCCCGCTTACGCCAACCGCCCTCCCAGATGACGGGCGCGCAACGCGCCGCCAACGCGCGCGTTGCAAAGCCGCCCGCCGCCGCGCGGCAAAGTTCCCTGCCTTCAGGCCAACCCCCAAAGCCACTTATCTTTTCAAGCTGTCCGGATCGAGCAGAAAATCGAGCACGCCCATGGTGAGGATGCCGTCGTCATCGTAGTAGGTCGGCGAGCTCCCGCCTACAAGCAGCATCTTCTTGAAGTTGTCGCCAATCTCCAGAAGCGACGCCTTCTCTTGCCTACGCTTCTCGTCGTCGGGTATTTGCCAAGCCGACTGGATGTAATAGCGCTCGAATCCGCGATTGGCAACGAAATCGACTTCCAGCTGCTTGCGCACGTCGCGCCCGTCTTCGCGACCCCGACGCTCGACCATGCCGACGTCAACCGAAAAGCCGCGCGCCCGCAATTCGTTGTAGACGACGTTCTCCATGAGGTGGTTCTCTTCTATCTGGCGAAAGCCTATCCGCGCATTGCGAAGCCCCACGTCTTCGAAGTAGTACTTCTTCGGGCTGCCGATATACTTGCGCCCCTTCACGCTGTAGCGGTTCGCCCCTTCGACAATGAAGGCCTCGGCAAGGTGGCCGATGTAGGACGACAGGGTTGCGTCGGTGATGTCGCTTCTCAGTTCCGATTTGAACGTGGCCTCGATTTTGGAGGAACTCGTAAGCGAACCGATGTTGGACGCCAGAACATCCACGAGGGTCCCAAGTTCGTCCGGCTTCCTCACGTCGTAGCGCGACACTATGTCCTTGAAGTACACTTCGTCGAACAGCCGCCTCAGATAGTCTGCCTTCTGCTCATGAGTGCGTAGCGACAAGGTGAGGGGCATTCCCCCGTACACCACGTACTCGTCCCAACCGTCGCGCCGGTCTCCGTCGAATCCCTGCATGAATTCCGAAAACGACAACGGTCTCACGCGCACCTCGTCGCCACGCCCGCGAAACTCGGTCATGACGTCGGTCGAAAGGAGTTTCGAATTGCTGCCCGTCACGTAAACGTCAACGTTGTAACGATGCAACAAGCCATTGAGCACGCCATAGAGCCGAGGCGGGTTTTTCGAATCCTTGAACTCGTCTTTCGCGATGGCGTATTGGATCTCGTCAAGAAGCACGTAGTATTGCCCATGGTCGCTTCCGATCTTCCCGGACAGGTAATCGTACAGGGCGTCCGGATCGCGCAGCGCCTCGAACTCTCGCGCATCGAGTTGCGCGGCAACAACATGGTCGTCATCGACTCCCCGCTCGCGGAGGTAGTCCCTGAAAAGCTTGAAGAGGAGATATGTCTTGCCACAGCGCCTCACGCCCGTGACAATCTTGATCATGCCATTGCCCATGCGCACGACAAGGTCGTCCAGATATTTCTCCCGCTTGATCTCCATGACTCGCCTCCCGCCTTTCCTGCCTTCTGCCTTTCCTATTGGAATATTTTGCCGCAAATGACAGTATTTGCCAATAGAAAGGAGCGGTTAGCTGCCACCGCAACATGCGCCCCAGATGACGGGCGCGCAACGCGCCGCCAACGCGCGCGTTGCAAAGCCGCCCGCCGCCGCGCGCGCGTGGTACCGTCGAAGCTGCACCCCTAGGGAAGGACGGCTCCATGCAGACATTCGACGCGCTCGTCGTCGGCGCAGGGCTTTCGGGACTGACCGCGGCCAGCCTCATGGCGAAGCGCGGGCTTTCCGTGGGCGTCATCGACCGCAACGCCCACCCCGGCGGCTCCTGCGGCGCTTTCAAGCGGGGGGACGCCCTGTTCGACCAAGGGGCCGCCATGCTTTTCGGCTTTGGAGCGCAGGGGTTCAACCCCCACCGGTTCGTGTTCAACGCGCTCGAGGAGCCCATCGACGTCATCCGGCACGAATCCATGTACGCCATGGACTTCGCCGGCAAGCGCATCGAGTTCAAGCCCGACCTCGACGCCTTCACCGACGAGCTGGCGAAGCTGTTCCCCGGCGAGCGCGAGGCCATCAAGGTCTTCTATGCCGACATGGAGACGCTCTACCGCGACGTCATCATGGAGACGCCGGCGTTCACCACGCCCGACGAAATGGACGGCAGACAGATGCTCCCCCAAATAAAGGCGCATCCGCGCTCGTACCTTCGCTTCCTGCGCCTCATGAACAAAAGCGTGGCGAACCTGATTGGCCACTACTTTTCCAGCCCCGGCATCTTCCAGTTCTTCGACAAGCTGTGCTCCACCTACTGCTACACCACCGCCGCCGAAACGCCGGCGGTGCTCGGAGCCGTCATGTTCGTGGACAACCATGTGGGTGGCACGTACTACCCGGCCGGATCGACCCTCATGCTGCCGGGGAAGCTGGAGAAGGCCATAGAAGAACACGGCGGCACCATGCTCATGCGCCGCGAGGCCGTGCGCATTCTTTTCGACGGCGAGCGCCCCTGCGGCGTCGGCTGCGCGGACGGCGAGGCGTTCTTCGCCCCCAACGTGGTGTGCGCCGGCACGGTGTGGGACCTGTACCGCCGCCTTTTGCCTGCGGAAAAGGTGCGGAGAGCGGAAAGCCTGCGGGTGGAGGCCCTCGTTCCCACCGCCGCGAGCGCCGTGGTGTACCTGCTCGTGCGCGCCGACGTGGTTCCCGCCGACGCCCTGCCGGTGGAAATGTTCGCCCCGCACCCGGACCAGCTGGCCGACGACGAGATAACCGCCTACGTCATGAGCCTCGACGACCCCACGCTCTGCCCGCCCGGCACCCACGCGTTCACCGTGGTGGGTCCCTGCTTCGACTCGCTGAGCCTTCTGGACGCCCGCGGCTACCTGCGTCTCAAGCGCAAGCTGGCGCGCCGGTTCCTGGGCGTGCTCGAGCGCCGCTACCCCGGCATCGGCCAGGCCGTCCTGCACTGCGAGGTGGCCACCCCCGCCACCATCGCGCGCTTCGCCGGCAAGTACCACGGCGCCGTGGCGGGGCCGAAGCAGATGATGGGGCAGCACATGCTCAAGCGGCAGCACACGCGCACCCGCTGGCCGGGGCTGTACTGCTGTGGGGAGTCCACCGTCATGGGAACGGGAACGCCCACGGTCACCATATCGGGCATCGCGGCGGCCAACGCCGTGCTGAAGGAGTGCGGGAAGGAGCCGTTCGCGTGGCGGCCGGGCATGCCCGACTACGTGCGCGACGTGCCGCGCGGCTTCGACGTCGTGCCGCACATCGCGCAGGGCGCGCAGGACGCGGCCCTCGTGCGCGCGGCGCGGCGCTGCTGCTTCTGCGTGCGCCCCCGCTGCAACGCGCGCAGGCGCGCGCTCGACGTCCCCGGCATCATGCGCCGCGTCGCGGTGGGGAACTTCGTGGGCGCGCAGCGCCTCACGCGGGCGGGCATGGGCACGAACACGGAAGAAAGCCTCCCTTTGCTGGAACGCGCATGCCTGCGCGCCCGGCAAGGGGAGGCTCCCGTGCCCATAGCCTTCGTCATCGGCCAGCTCCTGCGCCGACCCTAGGCCCCCGAGGGTGCAGCGGCCCACGAGCGCGCCTCGGCGGCCCGCCTACGCGCGCGCCTTGATGTTGTAGAACGCAGACATGCCAGCGTAGGTGGCCTGCGAGTCCAGCTCCTCCTCGATGCGCAGAAGCTGGTTGTACTTCGCCACGCGGTCGCTGCGGCAGGGGGCGCCGGTCTTGATCTGGCCGGTGTTGCAGGCCACGGCCAAGTCGGCGATGGTGGTGTCCTCGGTCTCGCCGGAGCGGTGGCTCATGACGCAGGCGTAACCGGCCTGCTTGGCCATCTCGATGGCCTCCAGCGTCTCGGTCAGGCTGCCGATCTGGTTCACCTTGATGAGGATGGCGTTCGCGCAGCCCATCTCGATGCCCTTGGCCAGACGCTTGGAGTTCGTGACGAACAGGTCGTCGCCCACCAGCTGCACGCGGTTGCCGATGCGCTCCGTGAGCGCCTTCCAGCCGTCCCAATCCTCTTCCGCCATGCCGTCCTCGATGGAGATGATGGGGTACTTGTTGACGAGCGCCTCCCAATAGTCCACCATTTCGGCGCTCGTGAGTTCACGGCCCTCGCCCGCCAGCACGTACTTGCCGGTTTCGGCGTTGTAGAACTCCGTGGAGGCCGGGTCCATGGCGAACATGATGTCGGAACCGGGCTTGTAGCCTGCGGCTTCGCAGGCACGCACGATGTACTCCAGCGGTTCTTCGTTCGTGGAGAAGTTGGGGGCGAAGCCGCCCTCGTCGCCCACGCCGCCGCCCAGGCCCGCGTCATGTAGGACCTTCTTGAGCGTGTGGTAGATCTCGGCGCACCAACGCAGCGCCTCGGCGAAGGTGGGCGCGCCCACCGGCATGATCATGAACTCCTGGAAGTCCACGTTGTTGTCGGCATGCACGCCGCCGTTCAGGATGTTCATCATGGGAGTGGGCAGCACGTGCGCGTTCACGCCGCCCACGTACTTGTACAGCGGCAGTCCGGCCGATTCGGCCGAGGCCTTGGCGCAGGCCAGCGAGACGCCCAGAATGGCGTTCGCGCCCAAAGCGCCCTTGTTGTCGGTCCCGTCGATGTCGCGCATGACGCCGTCGATGGCGCGCTGGTCTTCGGCCGGCAGCCCCACCAGCGCCTCGGCGATTTCCTCGTTCACGTGGATGACCGCATCCTGCGTGCCCTTGCCCATATAGCGGTTCTTGTCGCAGTCGCGTAACTCCACGGCCTCGAATGCGCCAGTCGATGCCCCCGAAGGCACTGCCGCACGCCCAAAGGCGCCGTCCGCAAGCGTGACTTCCACTTCCACCGTCGGGTTGCCGCGCGAGTCCAGTATCTCGCGGCCGTACACGTCAACAATGACGCCCATGCTGCCTCCTCACGAATAGCCAACACACCGCTTCGCCGCCGCGCCCGACGCACCCGACACGTTCGGTGCGCTCGGCAAAGCAAGGCAAGGCAATGCCTCGCCGCCTATCATAGCACGTCCGCCGTCCCAAGCCTCAGAGGCTGCCGTTTATGGCACGGGAATGTCGAGGATGACGGTTATGGCGCGCAGCCTGACGTTTTTGGCGGGCAACCGCCGGAAAGGACGGGGAGAACGGCTGGAGAAGACCAAGAAACCCCTGATGGGAGAAAACCACCTCCCGCAAAGGAGAGAGACGCCGTGCCACAAACGGCAGCATCGGCATTTTTTCGCCATAAACGGCAGCCTCGGCAGCGAACGACCGCCTTCGCTGCGCAGGCCCGCCGCGCACCACGCACCCGCCACGCCCCCGCCGCGCACCGCGCACTCGCCACCATCGGCCACGCCCACGCCGCGCAAGCCCACCGCGCACTCGCCACGCAGGCCCGCCGCGCATCGCACCGCCCCCGCTGCCGCCGCGCGGCCGCCGCACCGCTGCGCGCCCCAGCTTCACAAAAACCAAGCCAGCAGCGCGCAGACGGCAAGCCCCGCGCACAGGACGAACGCGCTTCGCAGCGAGAACCGGCGGTCGGCAAGCGACGTGCGCCGCGCGCCGTCGGCGCCGTAGCAGCGGGCATCCATGGCCTGCGCCAGCGTGTCGGCCCGCCGGAACAAGCCCACGAACAGGGGGATGAGCACGGTTTGCCACGCACGCAGGCGCTGCCACAGCGACCCTTCGCCGAACGCCGCCCCGCGCGACCACTGCGCGTCGTGCACGCGCCCGAATTCCTCGGCCGTCACCGGTATGAAGCGCAACGCCAGCGAGAACACCATGGCCGCGTCGTCGGTGGGCACGCCCAGGCGGCGCAGGGGGCGCATGAAGTCGTTCAGGGCTGCTGTCAGGTCGGTGGAGGTGGTGGAGAAGCTCACGATCAGGCTCGCGAACACCAGAAGCAGGATGCGTGCGGCGAAGAAGCACCCGCGCGCGAAGCCGGCCGGCACGAAACCGAACGCGCCCACCAGCGGCACCGGCGCCGCCTGCGCCAGCACGCCCGCCGACACGCCGCCCCAGCCGGCGGCCGACGCGGCCTGCTGCACGTCCAGCGAGAACGCGTTGAACACCACTACGAGGGCGGCCAGCACGTACACGGGCACGGCCAGGCCGAACACGCGCCTCGCCGGCAGGCCGCTTGCCGCGAACGCCAGCGCGAACGCCAGCACGGCGAGCGCAAGGCCCGTCCACGTGTCCACGAGGAAAAGCGTGACGGAATACGCCGCCAAGAGCACGATCTTGACGCGCGCGTCGCAAGCATGGAGGGGCGAAGACCCCGTGCAATACGTGTCGATGCTCAGCCGCATGCGTTGCAGTATGCCACAAGTGCACCGCCCGCCCCAAGCAACGCCGCATTCCCTGCGGAATCAGCGGATTCGGGGGCACGGGAGCGCAAAACCCTCCGGGCGAATTGCCCACCAGATAGCCAAAACGGCCGAAGGGCAAGGCAAGCGGGAAGACATGCAGCCGGCATGGTCGCGGCATGGCGGCCAGCCGCGGCTACGCCAACACCTGCAACCGGGGCCGACCATGAACCACGCGCCCGCTACCGCATGCTGCATGCCCCGCAAACAGCGAGCCGACTACGAAGGCGGAACAGCCAACCGCAACCCAGCCGCTAGGACGAACAGGCAAGAACGGGTGACTGCGGCAGGGCAAGTAGCTGCAACGAACAGGATCCCCCCCCCCCCCCCACATGCCGCCCAGCCTTCGGCTTCATGCGGAACGCCCCCATGACAACACGTTCGGAAATGGGCGCAAAGCGCCGCAAGCGCTTTGCGCCCACCCTTTCCGCCCCGCCAGCCGCAAACCTACATGCGGGCGCGAGCGTTGTCGATGGCGTCTTTCGCCGAGTCCTTCGCGTCGATGGCCGCCTCCTTCACGGCTTCGCCGGCTTTCCCCAGCGATTCCTTCACGGAATCCAGAATGCCGTCGCGCTTGCGGTCGGCGGCCGCCTCGTTGCGCGCCGCCCGCGTGGCCATGTTGGTGCTGCCTGTCTGCCTGGCCGCCGCATACTGGGCGTCGGCCACCTTGTTTTGGGTGCGCACGTCCTGCACGCCGTTCTTGGCGTCGTGAAACGCGTCCTGCACGTTGTTGCGCACGTCGTGGGCAGCGTCCTTGGCTGCGTTCTTCATGTCAACGGCTGCGCCCGACGCCTGGTTTTTCGCATAGCGTTTGTCCATTTCGTCCATGTTCGTGCTCCTTTCGGGGAAAACCTGCGGAGGACGCCCCACATGCTTCGCGGGGCGCCCTTTGCTTGCTGCTTGCTGCTTGCTGTTTTGTTGCTTGTTGTTGTTTGCTGCCGTCCGCTTGCCAAGAGCCGCGCGCCATCTGCGGACACGCAGGGCGCCTGCCGTGCGGCGCATGGAGCGAAAGCGCACTCGGGCCGCCCCTCGCTGCAGGGGGACGCCCCACTAGAAATCGTCGTCGTCGCCGTCGCCGTCCCAGTCGTCCCAATCGTCGGCCATGTTGGCTTCAACCTGGCCCGAGAATTCGGCCGTGGCGTATTCCGCTTCGTCGAAGTCGAACGCCGTGCCGGCCGCTTCCACGGAATCCCTTTCGTTGCCGTCGCCGTCGGCCGCCTCCACGTAGGCTTCCGCCTCGCGCTTGGCGTCTTCCTCAATGCGCTGCAGGTCTTCCGCTGCAAAGCGGGCTTGCTCCTGGTCGTCGCCCATGCCCATGCTGGTGTCGGGAACGAACGTCTCTTTTTCTTCCAAGATGTCGATTTGAGCCATTGCGTGCTCCTTTCGCCTGCGGGGCCTCGCCGCCGCCCCGTCGTGCACTTCGCGGGCCGCCGAGCCGTCGGCCTCCGCTGAAGCCACGTCCGCGCACCCGCCTTGGAAGCCCCATTCTAAAGAGACGCGCCGCGGCAAGCGACCACCGCCGCCCAACAGTCCCGCAACGAATGCGCGACGCGGGCGGCGGGGCAAAGACGGCCCAGTTGGCGCGACGACGCGAAGCGAAGATTGCATAGACAGTTTGATGGGCGAAACATTGCGCCAAACCATGTTCGCATGCTTTGCCTAATTACGATTAGGCAAATTACAACTTGGCAAAACTACGAGATGCGCGCGGGAAGAGGCGGGCTGCCGGTTCATCCACGCCAGCTTCCCCGCCAGCACCCCAAAGCCGTTTCCTTCCCTGCAGAAAGAGGCGGATCCGTCTACTGCCCTTCGGCTCTTTTCCCGTCAAGGGCCTCGTTCCACGGAAGCTTCTTCATGTTGGGCTTCTCGTGCAAGGCCTTTCGCCTGAGCCGCACCCGCTCGACCACGAAATCCTGCGTCAATTCATCGGCGGTTTCCGGCAAGCCCCATTCCTCTGCGGCCCTTTGAAAGCGGGGGTTTTCCATGAACAGCAGGTATTCGGCGCGGGCTTCCTCAATGCGGCCGTGATAGGCCAGATACAGGGGGTAATGTTTCCGACTCCTTCCCCCGCACAGCGTCTTCTCCACGTTTTCGGGGTTGCGGAAGTGCAGCACGTGCTCTTTCGCCACCATTGCCATGTTCCGCATTGCAATCTCGAATTGCGCGTCGTTTTCGTACCGCACGAACCTCGCCACCCTGGTGTCGGTTCCCGCATAGGCATCGAACGAGAAGAATTCGTGCGCGTCCCAGAGGAAATGCACGCCGACGTTGAGGTAACTGCCCCTGTCCCAAGCGGAGGGCTGGAATTCCACCATGGTGAGGCAATACCCGTTGTCGTCGAAATAGACGCGCGAATTGCCCTTTTGGAAGACGCCGAGGGGAATCAGGATTTCCCTGCACAGGGACCGTATGATCTTCGAATGCCGGTTCTTGTCTGTATCCATGCCCACTTCGCCCGCTTCCCCCTGCATCCGTGTCGGCGGCGCTCGCACCCACTTCGCCCGCCGTCTCCCGCGCCCGTGTCGGCGGCGCCCCGCCCGCTTAGCCCGCCTCCTCCTGCAGTCGCTTCGCCCACCTCCCGCGCCCGCGCGGCACCCGCACCCGCTTCGGCGACGCCCACTGCATCGAAATCTCCGTCGGGACGCTTCTTTTCCCGCGTCGCGGCCAGCATACCATCCGTCTCCGCAGATGCACAAGAGACAGCGCTAGCCCAAACGCCGGCGTTCCGTCTTGAAAACAGGCATCAAAAAGCGCGCCGAACCGCGACAACGCCCCTAAACCAGACACGCTTTTGTCCTATGGGCCTTAAAACGCGAAAGCCGCGCGGTGGGCGCGGCTTTCGGACGTATCTCGTATGGAAGCGGGCAAGCGCTACTCGGCCTTTTCCTCTTCCTTCTTCTCGGCAGCCTCTTCGGCCTTCGGGGCCTCGGTTTCCTCGGCTTCCGCCTTGGCCTCATCCGCAACCTCAGCCTTGGTTTCCTCAGCGGCCGGAGCTTCCGCTTCGGCGGCTTCCGGGGCCTCGGCCTCTTCCGCAGCCGGGGTCTCTGCAGCCTCGTCCTTCACAGCCTCCGCAGCCGGAGCCTCGGCCTCGGCGGCTTCAGCGGCCTCGTCCTTGGCATCCTCGGCCTTCGCCTCGGCAGTCGCAGCCTCGGCCTCGGCGGCCTCCACCTTCTTGGGCGCGGCCTTCTTGGCAGCGGCCTTCTTGGCGGGCTTCTCGTCGGCGTCCTTCTTCTTGGCCACCGGCTCGGTCACCAGTTCCATGATCACCATGGAGGCGTTGTCGCCCTTGCGGTTGCCCAGCTTCATGATGCGGGTGTAGCCGCCCTGGCGGTCCTGGAACATGCCCTGCGCGACCTTCTCGAAGATCTCGCGCACCAGTTCCTTGTCGCCCAGCTTCGCAATGGCAAGGCGGCGGGAATGCAGGTCGCCGCGCTTCGCCCACGTGATGACCTTGTCCACGTCAGGGCGGATCTCCTTCGCGCGTGCCTCGACCGTCTTGATGCGGTCGTTCAGGAACAAAGCACCCACCAGGCTTTTCTTCATGGCCTTGGTATGGCTGTAGTCCGTGCCAAGCTTGCGCCCCTTGTAGTTGTGTCTCATGATCTCGTGTCTCCTAAAGCTTCAAATTGAGATCCATGGAAATGAGCTTGTCCTTCACTTCCTCGATGGATTTCGCGCCAAAGTTTCTGATGTTCAGCAGGTCG
>CAJFUR010000024.1 GCA_904420215.1 uncultured Eggerthellaceae bacterium | reverse complement strand
GGTGGCCGACTTCCCGCCGCAGCCCGTCATCACGCGCGACAACGTGACCATGTCCATCGACACCGTGGTGTTCTTCAAGATAGTGGACCCGAAGCTGTACTGCTACGGCGTGGAGATGCCCTTGGCCGCCATCGAGAACCTCACGGCCACCACGCTGCGCAACATTATCGGCGACTTGGACCTGGACACCACGCTCACCTCGCGCGACACCATCAACGCGCAGATGCGCTCCATTCTGGACGAGGCCACCGACGCGTGGGGCATCAAGGTGAACCGCGTGGAGGTGAAGAACATCACGCCGCCCGCCGCCATCCAGCAGGCCATGGAAAAGCAGATGAAGGCCGAGCGCGAGAAGCGCGAGGCGGTGCTTCTGGCCGAGGGAGAGAAGCAGGCGGCCATCACCATAGCCGAGGGCAACAAGCAGGCGCAGATCCTCGCCGCCGAGGCCGAGAAGCAGACGGTCATCCTGGCCGCCGAGGCCGAGAAGGAAAAGCAGATCCGCGAGGCCGAGGGCGAGGCGGAGGCCATCAAGAACGTGCAGCGCGCCACCGCCGACGGCATCCGCATGGTGCGCGAGGCCGGCGCCGACGAGGCCGTGCTCACGCTGCAGGCGTTCGAGGCGCTCAAGTGCGCGGCGAACGGGCGCGCCACGAAGCTCATCATCCCGTCCAACATCCAAGGGCTCGCCGGGCTTGCGGCCAGCCTGAAGGAGATCGTCGTGGACGACGCGGAGGGCGCGGCGCCGCCCGCCGGCAAGTAGCGGCCACGCCGCCGGGTGGGGCGCGTCCCGCAGGGGATGGCGGGAAGCGCCCCATGCGCGCGGGGGAAGGCGCGCGCTATCTCGCGTTTTGTGGATGTTTCCCGTGCTGGTCTGGACAAGGCGCGGCTTTGTGCGCAGAATGGTAGGGAAAAGCCATCCGGGGGCGAAGCGCCGCCTGCGGCCGCCGCGCGCGGCGCACGGCGCTTCGCCCCATGAACGCATAAAGGACGTGCCGACCATGACTACCATAGTGCAGTCTCCCGACCCCGTTCTGAACGCGGTGTGCGAGCCGTGCGAGGTGGGCGACAAGAGCCTGAAGAAGCTTGCCCGCGAAATGGCGAAGGCAATGTATGCCAACGACGGCTGCGGCCTGGCGGCGCCCCAGATTGGCGTCACGAAGCGGCTGGTCGTTGTGGACTGCGACGCCGAATCCGACAAGAAGGACCCCTTGGTGCTGGTGAATCCCGTGCTCCTGGAAACGCGCGGCGAGCCGGTGACGGAGGGCGAAGGCTGCCTTTCCTGCCCCGGCATCTCGGTGCCCATAGCGCGCCCGCCGTGGGCGCGCGTGCGCTACTTCGACCTCAAGGGCGAGGAATGGGAGATAGAGGGCGACGGGCTTCTGGGGCGCTGCCTGCAGCACGAGATAGACCATCTGGACGGCATCACGATGTTCGAGCGCGCCGACCCGCTGGCGCGCATCCAGGCGCTGCGCGACTACGAGCAGGCGCGCGCCGCCGGCGCCAAGCCCGGCGAGACCTCCGTCCAGCCGCGGGTGCGCTGACGATGCGCGTCGTGTTCATGGGGACGCCGGCGTTCGCCGCGTCCATTCTGGAAGAGGTGGCCCAGCAGCACGAGGTGGCGGCGGTTTACACGCGCCCCGACGCCGTGCGCGGGCGGGGCGGGAAGCTGGTGCCCTCCCCGGTGAAGCAGGTTGCCGCCGAACTGGGCATCCCAGTGCTGACTCCCCGCACGCTGCGCGACGGGGAGGTGCAGCGCGGGCTTGCCGACCTGCGCCCCGACGTGGCGTGCGTGGCCGCCTATGGAGCCATCCTCCCTCCCGAAGTGCTGGCCATCCCGCGTTTCGGCTGCCTGAACGTGCACGCCTCGCTCCTGCCGCGCTGGCGCGGCGCCGCGCCCATCGAGCGCGCCATCCTGGCGGGCGACGAAGAAACGGGCGTGTGCGTCATGCGCATGGAGGAGGGGCTGGACACGGGCGCGTGGTGCATCTGCCGGACGGCGCGCGTGGAGGACAAGGACGCCCGCGAGCTTTCCGAGGAGCTTGCGGCCTTGGGCGCGCAGGCGCTCCTGAGCGCCCTCGTGCACGTGGAGCGGGGCGCGGATGCGTGGACCGAACAGGACGGGCGGCTGGCCACCTATGCGTCCAAGCTGGAGAAAGGCGAACTCGACCTCGATCCGCTCGACGGGGTGGAGCGCACCGCGCGCAAGGTGCGGGCGTCTTCCGAGGCGCATCCGGCGCGCTGCGTGCTGGCGGGGCGCGGGGTCACGGTGCTGGCGGGGCGCCCGGCGGAAGGCGCCGCCGGGGCGGAGGGGCTTGCGCCCGGAGCCGCGAGGTTCGCGGCCAAGCGCCTGCTTCTGGGCTGCGCCGACGGCGCATACGAGGTCGCGGCCCTGAAGCCCGACGGCAAGCAGGCCATGGATGCGCGCGCCTTCGCCGCGGGGGCCAAGGCGCTGCACGATGGCGATTCTACATGGGAGAAGAAACATGCCTGATCAAAACGAACACCGTCCAGAAGGCGCCGGTCGCGGCGGCGCGCGGCGTCCCGACGCGGAACGCGAAGGCGGGACGCGCGACGGGGGGCATTCCGGCCGCGGGCACGGCTCCGACCGCGGCCGGGACGGCCGCGACAAGGGCGCACGGGCGGACGGCGGCCGCTCCGGGCGCTCCTTCGGCCATGGGCGGGATGCCGGGCGCCCCCGCTTTGGCGAGCGCCGCAGCCCCGAGCGCGACCGTCCGCGCGATGGGGGCCGCCCGCATGGCGGCTTCGGTCCCGACCGCGACGCCGACCGCGGCAACCGCGCGCATGGCGGCGCCGGCCCCGACCGTGGTTCCGGCCCCGAGCGCGGCCGGAGCCGTCCGCAAGGCGGCGTCGGCTCCGGCCGCGGCGGCAACCGCGCGCAAGGGCGGTTCGACCGCGAGCGCGGGGATCGTCCCAGCCGCGAGCGCGACACCCGCGCAGGCGCAAGGCCCGACCGGGACCGGGGCCGCGGCCCCGCCGGCGCACGCCCCGACAGTGGCCGCCCGCGCGGCGGGCGTGCGCATGCCGGGGAGAAGCGCTTCGACGCGTCGCCCGCGCGCCGCGCGGCGCTGCAGGTGGGCGGCCTTTTGCGCGAGCGCGACGCCTTCGCGCAGGACCTGATAGCGAAGCACATCGACGGCTCGCGCATGAGCCGCGAGGACCGCGCCTTCGCCACGCGCCTCGTGTTGGGCGTGGTGAGCGCGCGCGGCACGCTCGACGAGGTCATCGACCGCAGCATGCGCTCTCCCGACGACGTGCGCGACGACGTGCGCGACGCGCTGCGCATCGGCGTGTACGAGATCTACTTCCTCGACAAGAGCCCCCATGCGGCGGTGGACCAGTGCGTGGAACTGGTGCGCACGTTCGAGCCGCGCGCGTGCGGGCTGGCCAACGCGGTGCTGCGCAAGGCCGTGGCGCTCAAGGAGGAGTTCCCCTTCGGCGACCCCCAGCGCGACCTGGAGGCGTTCGCGCGCCAGCACGCGTTTCCCGCGTGGCTGGCCAAGCGGCTGATCGCCGACGTGGGGCACGATGCCGCGCGCGAGTTCATGGAGGCGTCGAACGAGCCCGCGCCGCTGTTCGTGGCGGTGAACGCCGCCCGCGCCGCCGACGAGGAGGTGCGCGCCGAGCTGGAGGCCGCGCACGGCGACCCCGAGCCGGTGGAGCTGGACGGGCGGCCCCTTCCCGGCTGCTACCGCGTTTCCAGCGGGCGCGTGCTGCAGGACGGGCGCATCAGGCGCCTGCTCGGCCAGGGGAAGCTCTTCGTTTCCGACGCGGCGTCGCAGGAGGTGGCGCGCCTCGTGCTGCCCGAGAACCTGCCGCAGTCGCTTCTGGAGGTGGGCGCCGGGCGCGCCACGAAGACGCTGCTTCTGCAAAGCGGCGCGTTGCGCGCGTGGGGCCAGCAGATCCCCGGCTACGTGACGGTGGACAACCATGAGTTCAAGACGCGGCTTCTGCGCGAACGCACCGAGGCGCACGGCATCCAGGTGGCCGAGGCCTGCACGGCGGACGCCACGAAGCTCGACGCGGCGTTTCCCGGCCGCCTGTTCGACGTGGTGTTCGTGGACGCCCCCTGCTCGGGGCTGGGAACGCTGCGCCGCCACCCGGAAATCCGCTGGCGGCTGAAGGAGGACGCCATCGACGAGATGGCCGACCGGGGGCTTGCGCTTTTGAAGTCCGCCGCGGCGCACGTGGCGCCGGGCGGCACGCTGGCCTACGCCACGTGCACGGTCACCCATGCCGAGAACAACGGCGTGGTCATGCGCTTCCTCGAAAGCCCCGAGGGCGCCGCGTTTTCGCTCGCGCCCCTGGAGGGCAAGGGCTGCTTCGCCACGCGCTTGCGCCCCGGCTCGCCCGATGCGCATTTCGCCGTCAAGATGGTGCGCGCCGCCGATGCGGGCGCAGGACCCGACCAGCGACGCCAGAACAGCTAGCCGACGCGGGCAATCCCGCCGAACAATGCGAAACCGCCTGCCGGGTTCCAGGGGATCCCGGCAGGCTTCGACCGAAGGCACGTACCCGTCACGAAAGGACCGCACATGCATCCCGCACGAATCATGGAAATCCTCACGGTTGCCGAAAAGGCCGCCATCGCGTCCGCCGCCTGGAGCGGCAAGGGCGACAAGGTGGCCGCCGACCAGGCGGCCACGACCGCCATGCGCGAGGCGTTCAACGAGATCGACTTCTCGGGCCGCATCGTCATCGGCGAGGGCGAGCGC
>CAJFUR010000023.1 GCA_904420215.1 uncultured Eggerthellaceae bacterium | reverse complement strand
GTTCAAGGTCTGTTTGCCCGGATCCATCCGCATATCAAGAGGGCCGTTCTCCTTGAAGGAGAAGCCACGGGACGGCGTGTCTATCTGGACGGAGGAAACTCCCAGGTCGAAAAGGATCGCATCGATCCCGGGCACCTCCACCGACGTCAGAAGACGGTCCAAGTCTCCGAAGTTGCCGCGCAGAAGCTCCAAGTCCGGGCGCGCGTCTTCCGGCAGCGTCTCCAGCTTGGCGCGGGCGGCGGCAAGCGCCACCTCGTCCTGGTCGATGCCGACGAGCGTCCCTTCCCTGCCCAACTGCCTGGCAGCCTCGAAGGAATGCCCTGCACCGCCGAGCGTTGCATCCACGAATACGTGCTGCGTTTGGAGTTCGAGGTATTCGAGGCACTCGGCGAGCAGGACCGGTGTATGCCGATATTCGCTTGTCATCGCGCTCACGTCTTACGATTCGCCCGATCAGTCGTGCATCAGGCTGCTGAGGTCGAATGCCGCATTGGCCTCGTCGTAACGCTTCGCGTCCCAGATCTCGAACCGGCCCCTGCCGGCAACCAGCACGACGTCCTTGTCGATGCCCACTGCCTGACGCAGCTCGCCCGACAGCATGATGCGGCCGGTCCCATCGACCTCCACGTCGCCCGCGCGGCCCAGAAGCTGGCGCATCAGGGCATTGTGCCGGCGGCTGGAACTTTCGTACTTGCCCAGGTTGCTGACGATGATGCTGTCAACCCAGGCGTCGAAGTCCTGCTTCACGAACACGTACAGGCATTCGTCGTCGAGGTCGCGGGTGATCACGAGATCCTTCGGAAGCACCTTGCGGAACTTCGTGGGCAGGGAAACGCGGCCCTTGCCGTCCACCTTAAAGCGGAATTCGCCGTAGAGCGAGATCTGCCCCGCGGGGATTTCGGGGGCAACTTCCTCGGTCTGGGCGGCGCCTTCGCGCGCTTCGGTGTCAACGGCTTCGGCCATGCAACCCTTTCACTGGTTCCGTGCGGCCCTTCCAATGTGTTGCAGTTTATCCCACTTTGCTGCACTTTTCAACACTTTTACGGGAAGCCGTTGCATTTTTGCCGTGATGAAACCGGGAATTCGCCCGCCCGTCAAAGAAGGGGAAACCGGTGCGTCCCCATATGTGGGCGTGGTGGAAAACCGGGGCACAACATGTTGAATTTGCGCGCATGGGCGGCGCAGTGGGAGGATGGGTGCCGCGGTGGGAAGCCGGGATGGGGGAAATGTGGAGCGCGGCACTTGCGCCCTGCGCGCCGCCGCCACTCCGCGCGCCGCCCGCCCGCGCCGCGGGCGGCGTCAGAGTTTCGCGCGGGGGTGGGCGGCGAGGTATTCTTCGCGGATGTGGGAGCGGTTCACGTGGGTGTACACCTGCGTGGTGGATATGTCGGCGTGCCCGAGGATCTCCTGAATGACGCGCAGGTCGGCGCCGCCTTCCAGCATGTGGGTGGCGAACGAGTGCCGCAGCGTGTGGGGGTGCAGGTTGCCCACGCCAATGGCCAGCCCCGCGCGCGCCACGATGGCATGCACGCTCTGCCGCGAGAGCCGCCCGCCGCGCGCGTTCAAGAACACCGCGCTTGCCTGCGCGCCGTCCGCGCGTCGCATCTCCCCGCGGCCGTGAGCAAGATATTCCGCGAGCGCCGCGGCCGCCGCGCCGGACACCGGGGAGATGCGTTCCTTGTTTCCCTTGCCCGTCACGCGCACGTACCCCTCGTCGAGCAGCACGTCGCCCACGTCGAGCCCCACCGCCTCGCTCGCCCGCAGCCCGCAACCGTACAGCACCTCCAAAAGCGCCCGGTCGCGCAAGTCGGCGGGCGCGTTCCCACACACGGACGCCATGAGGGCGTTCACCTGGCCGATGGAGAGCACGTCGGGAAGCGCCTCGGGGATTTTCGGCAACGCGAGCGCATCGGTGGGGTTCGCCTGCGCGTAGCCCTCCCGCACCAGAAAGCGGTGGAACCCCTTGATGGCCGACACGCGCCGCTTCACGGAGGCCGGCGCAAACCCGCGCTCGATCAGCGCCGACTCGTAGGCCACCACGTCGTCGCGCCGCACCCCGTCGGCGCTCTCCACGCCGCGCTTCGCCAGAAATGCCGCGTAGTCGCCCAAGTCGCGCGCGTAGGCCTCCACCGTGCGCGGGGAGCTCCCGCGTTCCACGCGCAAATGCGACAGGTATTCGGCCACGAGTTCTTCCATGCCTCCATTATAGCGCCACAAGGAAGCCCGACGACGAATGCCGCGCGCTCGCGCGCCCGCACGGTGTTCCCGGAACCGGCAAGGAGACGCAGGTCAAGGCAAAAGCCGCACGTGGTGCGAACCGCGGCCCGCACGCACGCCTCCCAAATCCACAGCGCCAAACTTTACAAAGGGCGAAAACAGACCGTGAAACGGGCTGCTGACAACAAACGGCGGTATGCTCCCAGAGAGGGCAGCATACCGCCTGTTTTGTTGTCCGGGGTTTCCAAAGGGGCTTGCCCCTTGGCACACGACTTTGCTTGCAAAGTGTAGTGTGTTATACGCTCTGT
>CAJFUR010000022.1 GCA_904420215.1 uncultured Eggerthellaceae bacterium | reverse complement strand
GCCCGAATGGTTGCAGCTGGCGATGTAGCGGATGAGCCGGTCGGTGTTGCCCATGTAGCTGGACAGCACGGCCGCCATGAAGTCGTTGGGATAGTGCGCCTTCAGATACGCCGTGCGCATGACCAGGATGGCATAGGCAGCCGAATGCGACTTGTTGAACGCGTACTTGGCGAACTTCTCCGCGTCGTCCCAGATCTGCTTGGCAATTTCCAGCGAGAAGCCGTTCTCCACCGCGCCGGTGTTCCAGTCTTCCTGCAGGGCGCGCATGACGTCGAGCTTCTTCTTGCCCATGGCCTTGCGCAGCTTGTCGGCCTTGCCGGCGGAAAAGCCGCTCATGGCCATGGATATCTGCATGATCTGTTCCTGGTAGACCATGGTGCCGTAGGTCTCTTCCAAGATGGGGCGCAGGCGCTCGTCGTAGTAGTGGATGGCGGTCTTGCCGCTGGCCACTTTCACGTAGTCGTCCACCATGCCGGATTCCAGCGGGCCGGGGCGGTTGAGCGCGATGGAGGCCACCACGTCGGAGAAGCGGTGCGGTGGAAGCCGCGCGAACAGGCTCACGTACAACGCGCCTTCCACTTGGAACAGGCCGTCCATGTTGCCCGAGCGCATGAGCTCGAAAGCCTTCTCGTCGTCGATGGGAATCTCTTCCGGCACCACCTTGGTGCCGAAGCGCGCTTCGATGTTGCGGCAAGCCCGGGAAAGCACGCCCAGCGTGCGCAGGCCCAGAAAGTCCATTTTGAGCAGGCCCAAGTCGGGCGTGTAGTGGCCGTCGTACTGCGTGATGATGCCGCCGCCCTTGGTGTCGCGCTTCATGGGTATGTGGTCGCTCATGGGGTCGCGGCAGATGATGGTGGCACAGGCGTGCACGCCCTCGCCGCGCACGTGGCCTTCTATGGACTTCGCGGCGTCGATGACCTGCTTCACGTCCTCTTCGGTCTCGTAGGCCTTCTTGAGGTCGGGGTTCGTCTCGAGCGCCTTGTCGATGGTGATGCCCAGCTCGTCGCCGATCATCTTGCAGATGCGGTCGCCCGTGCTGTAAGGGTAGTCCAGTACGCGCGCCGCGTCGCGCACGGCGTTCTTCGCCTGCAGCTTGCCGAAGGTGATGACGCCCGACACGTGGTCTTCGCCGTACACCTCCTTGATGTGCTCGATCACCTCGCCGCGCCGCTCGTCTTCGAAGTCAACGTCGATATCGGGCATTTCCACGCGCTCGGGGGAAAGGAAGCGCTCGAACAGCAGGCCGTTCGTGAGCGGGTCGAGGTCGGTGATGCCCATGGCGTAGGCCACGATGGCGCCTGCGGCCGAGCCGCGGCCCGGGCCGACGCCGATGCCTTGGCTGCGCGCCCATTCGATGTACTCCTGCACGATGAGGAAGTACGCCGGGAATCCCTGCTGGATGATGACGCCCATCTCGTAGTCGGCGCGCTCCTGCGCTTCCGCCGGCACCGGGTCGCCATAGCGCCTGACCAGGCCTTCCTGCACGCGCTTGCGGAAATAGCTTTCCTCCGTCTCGCCCTCGGGCAAAGGGAAGCGCGGCAGGATGGAGTCGCGCTCGAGCACCACGTCGCACTTGGCCGCCACTTCCACCGTGTTGTCGCACGCCTCGGGGAAGTCGCGCAGCGCCTCGCGCATCTCCTCCTCGGTCTTCATGTAGAACTCGTCGTTCTCGAAGCGCATGCGGTTGGCGTCGTTGATGGCCGACCCGGTGCCGATGCACAGCATGACGTCCTGCGCGCGCGCGTCCTCGCGCGTGAGGTAGTGGAAGTCGTTCGTGGCGATGGTCTTCAGGCCCGCCGCGCGGGCGACGTCGGTCAGCTGGCGGTTCAGCTCGGTCTGCGTGATGCCGCCGTCCGTCCGGAGGCCCTGGTTCTGCAGTTCGATGTAGAAGTCGCCCGGGTCGAAGCAGCCAGCGAACTTGCGTGCCCACGCCACGGCGTCGTCGAACTGGCGGTTGTCGAGCAGCTTGGGAATGATGCCCGCAATGCAGGCCGACGAGCCGATGATGCCGTGCCCGTACTTTTCCAGCATGGCGAACGTCGTGCGCGGCTTGTAGTAGAAGTTGTCCACGTGCGATTCGCTGACCAGCTTCACCAGATTGTGGTAGCCCTCGTTCGTCTTCGCCAGCAGCAGCAGGTGGTACAGCTTCGGCTTCACGTCCTTGCGCAACTCGTCGTCGGTGGTGAAATACACCTCGCAGCCGTAGATGGGCTTGACGCGCACGCCGGTTTCCTTCTCCACTGCGTCGCACGCGTCGCAAAGTTCCGGCACGCCGCTCATGACGCCGTGATCGGTGATGGCCACGGCGGGCATGCCCAAGTCGGCCGCACGCCTGACCATGTCCTTGATGTGGGTCAACCCGTCGAGCAGGGAATATTCGGTGTGGTTGTGCAGATGTACGAATGCCATGTCTCAAGCCTCTTATCCGTGAGTCATGCGCCTTGGAAAGTAGTTAGAAACGTGCGCGTGGATGATGTCGTTGACATTCTAGCAGCAAGACAAAAGTTTTGTATGGATAACACAGCGAACAAATGATGGTTTTTCAAAAAAATTTCGCTTGCAGAATCATGCCTTTCGACGCAGCCCTACACCGCTGCCATCCGGCAGGTTTCCCCGTCTTGCCGCGCCCGCTCAGGATGACGAAGGACGCGAGGAAAGCAGGACGTCCACCATGAGGTTCGCATGCGTCGCGAGAAACCGTCTCGGACGCAAAAAAGCCCCCTTGCGGGGGCTTTTCAGTGACGCTCGATGATCGCACGGCCTGCGGGCCTGCGAGCCTTTGGGCTTGCGGGGCCCCGGTCAGGCGGCTTCCACCGCATGCAGCTGCACGTTGCACCAGGCGATGTCGGCGGCCAGCGTGGTCTTGGCAGCCTCCTCCTCGGAAAACTCCGCGGCCTTCGCCTCCAGCGCCGCCAGCTGCTCGCGCACCGAGGCGGCGTCGATCTGGCTTGCCGGCAGGGCGCGGTCGGCCAGGATGATGACCTTCTTGCCCGTCACCTCCACGTAGCCGCCCTGCAGGGCGAAACGCTGGGTTTCGCCGTCCTTCTCGTTCTGGATGCGCGCTATGCCGTCGGCCAGCACGGAAACCAGCGGCACGTGCCCCTGCAAAAAGCCCATCTCGCCTTCCACGCCCGGCACGACCACCAGATACGCGTCATCCGAGTACAGCTTCGCCGCAGGCGTCACGATGTCGCACACCAGCCCAGCCATTACGCTTCCTTTTTCTGCATCTCGTCATACGCGGCGTACACGTCTTCGATGGCGCCCTTGTAGACGAAGCACTGCTCGGGAATGTGGTCGCACTTGCCGTCGAGGATCTCGGCGAACGAGCGGATGGTGTCCTCGAGCTTCACG
>CAJFUR010000021.1 GCA_904420215.1 uncultured Eggerthellaceae bacterium | reverse complement strand
GGTTTGGGTTTGGGTTTGGGTTTGGGTTTGGGTTTGGGTTTGGGTTTGGGTTTGGGTTTGGGTTTGGGTTTCCTTTAATATATCTAAGGTTTTAATAATAGCAATAATAAGCACGGTGGAAATGTGGATAACTCGCCTTTTCCCTGACGGCGCGGAAAATCTTATGCATATGCTCGCGTGGATCGCGTGCGCTTCCCATCCACAGGAAAGTCGGGTGAAATTATCTTTCCCAAGTCTTTCGGTGGTTTTCGGCTTCCTTTCGGCCGTTGTTCAGTCATGTTTCCACCGAACGTCTTTGCGTGCGCACCGCAGGGGCGCCGCGCTGTCGGCCCGCCGTCCGCTCTTGTTCGTTTCCCTTTCGTCTCCTTGTCGTCTCCATGCCGCAGTCACGTTCCACGCGGAACGTTCTAGATCTCTCGGATGATCTGCTTCAAGGCTTCTATTTCTTCCTGTAGTTCCCGGCTTTCCTTCATCTTCTCTTCCACGTTCGTGACCGAGTACATGACCGTGCTGTGGTCGCGGTTGAACTTCTTCCCTATGTCGTTGAACGGCAAATCGAGCATCTGACGGCTCAGGTAGATGGCGATCTGGCGTGCGTAGATGATGTTGCGCGTGCGCTTCTTCCCCACCAGGTCGGCGTGGCTCACCTTGAAGAACGCCTCCACTTCCTTTTGGATGTCGGCTATGGTGAGCCTCTTCGAAGGCCCGCCCGAAAAGTGGTTCTCCAGCAGTGTGCGCACGTCTTCCAGGCTCAGGTCGGGCCGGTTGAAGAACGTCATCTGGTAGATCACCTTCGTCACGGCGCTTTTCAACTCGCGTATGTTGGAACTGGAACTTTCCGCTATGTACATCTGGATGTCTTCGGAAATGGAGAAATCGGACTTCCCCTCGTTTTCGCGGTACTCTTCTATGAAACTTTTCACGATGCCCAGCTTCGTTTCTATTTCCGGCGGCTGGATGTCGAACGTGCCGCCGGAGTTGAAGCGGCTCTTGTAGCGCTCGTCTATGTCGATGTTCTTCGGCGCGCGGTCGGCGGAAAGCACCACCTGCTTGCCTTGGCTGGTCAACTTGTTGAATATCTGGAACACGATGTCGAGCGTCTGCTTCTTGCCCTGCAGGTACTGCACGTCGTCTATGAGCAGCACGTCGGCTTCCTCGTAGCGGGTCTTGAAGTTCCGGTAGCTGGATTTCTCCTTGTCGTGTGCGGCCGAGGCCTCCATGTAGTCGGAAAGCAGCTCGGCGGAATCGACGTAGATCGTGCTCAGCTGGGGCATGGTTTCATGCACATAGTTTTGGATGGCACGCATCAGATGGGTTTTCCCCAATCCGCTTTTTCCATAGATGAACAGGGGATTCAAATGCGCTTTCCCAGGCATTTCGGCCACAGCCACGGCCATGGAGTACGCCATGCGGTTGGAGTCGCCTATGACGAAGTTTTCGAACGTGAAGGCGGAGGAAAGTCCCTCGGCGTCGGCGAAAGGCCCGCCGGCTTGCACTCCCCTGTCCTCCTGCAAGGCGATGCTCGCGGCGGAGTAGGCGGCGGGCGGGAGTGCCCCTTCCGCCGCAGCGGCTCCGCCACCCGTCCGTCCCGCTGGCGCATGATCCTGTGCGGGCTGTGCTCCCCATGCGGCAGGCTCGTCCCCTAGCGCGGCGCGCCCGTCCTCTCCCGCTTGGTTCGGCGCCGCCGCAGCCGGTTGCGCGCCTTGTGCGCCCGGAGCCGTTATGTCAACCTCTATTACCACGGTGAAGGGAACATGGTGCAAATCGAGCAGCGCCTGCTTGATGAAGTCCACGTAGTGGCGTTCTATCCACGTTTTGATGAAGTCGTTGTCGGCGGTGAGCATGAGGAAGCCCTCGCTCATGGCCTGCGGTTGCAGGCGGGAGAAGAAAGCGTTGATCTGCGAAGGGTCTATGTTGTTGTAGTTCTTCACTTGGGCGCATACGTCCGCCCACATCTGGTTGAGCTTTTCGCCGTCCATCTTTCACTCCCCTGTCGAGAAGGGTTGCTTCCTATCTGTGCCCAGGCGTTTCGCCCTTTGAACACGCCCGCGTTCTGCGTGTCCCGCCTGTCGCTGCCTGTCGTTCGCCACGCGCCGCCTACTGTTCACCTGCGTGCTGTCCGCTTGTCACCTGTCGGCTGGTCGTCGCCTCCCGCCCTGCGCCGCGCACCGACGGTTGTTGCCTCTTGCATGCCTGTGCCGGCAACGGCGCTTGCCAACAGGGACATGCCGCCTGCGCGTGGATCCTTGATTATAAAGAATTGGCCACCTGAAAGCCAAGGTCGGTCAGGATTCGCTTCTGTCCGGCCGTCTTCTCTATCAATCCCGCTTCCTCGAGTTTCTTGAGCGTGGCGTACGTGCTCGAAGCCGGCGCGCCCGTCAGGTTGACCAGATCGGTGACGCCGAGCGCCCCCTCCCCGAGGAAGAAAGGAAGGAATTCCCGCTCGCGCGTGGAAAGCGGCGGCGCGGGCACCGCCGGGCGCGCCTGCTGGGGCCGCGCATCCGCACCCGCGGCCTCAGACCCGCCGCCCGTGAGGCTGATGGTGACCACCGCCCCGGTGGTCAGGTTGTCTTCTATGGAAATGGTGCCATGGGAGTAGTCGAGGTATTCCTTCACAATGGGCAGTCCCGATCCCACGCCGCGGATGTAGCGCTTCATGGGTTCTATGGCCGACGTGAATCCGGGCAGCTGCGCCTTGTCCTTGTGGGAGATCCCCGGCCCTTGGTCGGCGAAGCGGATGGTGTTCCCTCCGTCGAGAATGGAAACGATGATCTCGGCGAAGCGGGCGTGGATGAAGTTTTCCGACACCTCGCGGATGACGGTGTAGGGGATGGTTCCCCCTGACATCTTGGCCTGCTCGTATATTTTCGAAGCGAGGTTTTCGATGTACTCCGCCGTGCCTGCCGGTTGTATTTCGATGATGCGCGGCGCGCTGCGCAAGTCGTCGTACAGGGCAATGCGCGCAACGGTGGGAACGTAGGCGAAGTCGAATGCGCCCGAGGCTCCCGCAGCGCCTGTTTCGGTGGGTGTCGATGGGTTTTCCAGCATGTCGTTCAATGTTTTTCCGATTTTTCGTCCGTTTATTCAGCGTTTTTCAATCGTTTTCAGGGTCATTGTACCGTTTTTCATGAAAGAAAATCTACCCACCTGCGCAAATCGTTTTCAAAGAATTGAACTTTCAGTTTTCCATGAATACAAAAAAGCTATTTATCAGGCATTTTCCTAGTTATCCCCAATTTATTCAGAAAATGTGGAAAACAGGGAAAAGGAACGGAAAGGGATTCTTGAAAACCTTGAAAAAAGTCTCTCTGTTGTTGAAATTTTCATTGACTTTTGCGTTGAAATCGTTTTCCCAGATGAACATTCAAGGTAATGGTGAGTTGTCGTGTCAAGTGGGCGTTTGCGTTTCCTTTACAGGGCGAAACGTAGCGGTAATCTTCGTCGTTTTGTAAATAATACCTGATCAATCGATATATATCGAGAAAAAGGCATCGAAGCCGACCGAGGGGCGCAAGGCCTCTCCTTTACGTTGGAAATTCTGACGAAAACGGCAATATACGCGTTTTCCACACCACTTTATGAATGAAATACCGGTTTTCCACTTTTTCCACAATGCGAAAGGCCGGTTCTGTGGAAAATCTGCTACTCCGAGAGGAGAGGATCTGTTCGCGGCACGGTTTTCAAGGCATTTGAGGACAGATGTTTTATTTTGAGGAGATTTTCCTTCGGCGTTTTCCCTACCCGCCGTAGCGCACCGCCCTCCCCTCCCATTGTCTTTTGTCATGTGCGTTTTTGCATCCATCCTGTTTTCCCTTTCCTGCTTCTCGCCGGTGTCCTTCCGCCCTCCCGCTTTCCGCTTCTCGCCGTCGCTCGTCGTTCCCACCCTCCCGCCTTCCGTTTCGCCCCGCTGCCCGTCGCTCCCACCCTCCCGCCGCTCGAGGCGTCCCCTGCCGCACTCCCGTCGCGCTCCCTGCCCCCGCTGTGCGTCTTCTGTGCCGCGTCCTGCCATGCGCCCTTCTTGGAAAAACTTTCCACCGGGGTCGTTGACTTGTTGCGGAGGTGATATATAATCTGGAAGTTACTCTGCAAACACGAAAGGGATAGAGATATGAAACGCACTTATCAACCGAACACCCGCAAGCGGGCCAAGTGCCACGGCTTCCGTGCTCGTATGTCCACGAAGGGCGGCCGCGCGGTCTTGTCTGCCCGTCGCGCCAAGGGACGCAAGCGCCTGTGCGTGTAAGTCGGAGATACCGTTGGATACCATAAAATCCAGCGCAGATATATCCGGACTGTTCTCGCACGGTCAACGTGTTCACACTCCTTACCTGACGGTTATCATGAGCGCGAACGCGAACGAAACGGCATATGAAGGTGGAAAGCAACACGGCCCTGGAGGTCGTGTTGCTTTTATTGCGGGCAAAAAGCTCGGCAACGCCGTATGGAGAAACCGCGCCAAGCGCCGCATGCGTGCGCTGTGCCGCGATCTTGGCGGCCCATGGGAGGGTCGCGATGTAATATTTCTCGCGAAGTCGGGCCTTGCAGGCGCTACTTATAGTAAAGTGCTATCGGCATGCAGAAACGCGCTCTGCCATTCCGGACTGCAGTAGAGGTCGGGGCCATGGAAACCGTGTGGAAGGTTTTGAGGCGGCTGCCCAGCTTGTTGGCCATTGGGGTCATCACGTTTTATCGGGCCGCCATTTCGCCGCTGTTTCCCTCGTGTTGCCGCTTCGTCCCCACGTGTTCGGAATACGGGCTGATCGCTTTCAGGAAATATGGGTTTTGCAAAGGCTTTGTTCTCACGGCCAAGCGCATTCTACGGTGTCGTCCGGGAGGCCCGCACGGGTATGACCCCGTGCCCTAAAGGCGGAAAATGGCCTCTTTGGTATAGAGGGAAGGAAAAACATGTGGGACATCATTAAGAACTGGATATTCGACGTCATCCAGTTCTTCTACAACTTCTGTGGCGACTGGGGCATGGCCATCATCATCGTCACGGTCATCTTCCGCATCATCGTGGCGCCACTCATGCACAAGCAGGCGAAATCGTCGTATCAAATGCAGAAGGTGCAGCCCCTCATGCAGGAGATCCAGCGCAAGTACGCCGACGATCCCATGCGGCAGCAGCAGGAAATGCAGAAGCTGTACGCCGAGGCCAAGTTCAACCCGTTGGCCGGTTGCCTGCCCATGCTGCTCCAAATGCCCATTTTCGTGGCGCTGTTCCAAGTATTGAACGAGATGGCGACGCGCACCGAAGGCACGTCGTATGAGTTCTACAATCTGGTTCCCAGCTTGGTTACCACTCCCTCTCAGGCATTTGCCGAGGGTTTTGGAACATTTGTTCCCTATGTTATCCTCATGATTGTTTTCGCAGGCGCCACGTTCCTGCCTATGATCCTGCAGCAGATGAACAACAAGGACAGCGCACAGCGCAAGCAGACCATGATCATTTCGGGCGTGATGAGCCTGTTCATGCTGTGGATCAGTTGGGGTTCGCCTGCCGGCGTGCTCCTGTTTTGGGGAACGTCTTCGCTCATTGGCGTGGCGCAGCAGCAGATTTCCCTGCGCATCATGAAGAGGAAGGACGCCGAAGCTGCCGAAATGATTGAAGTCAAGCCCATTGAAGTGGACGTCACCCGCAAGGTGAAGAAGCCCCGCCCCAAGAAGAAGCGCTAAGGAATCAGCTCAAGAACAGCCGAGCCGCGTTTGCAGGCGTTGCCATTCATTCGCTATCTGTAACCGATAAAAGGAGATACGATATGTCGGAAGAAACAATCGAAGAGGTTGAGGAAGTGGCTGTAGGGGAAGAAGCTGTTGACGACGATACTGAGCCCGTTGAGGAAGGGAATGAAGAGGAGATTCTTGAAATCCTCGACGAACAGCTCGACTACATTGCCGATACGGCCATTGCGGCACTGCAGGGCATTCTTAAATACTTCAACGTGGGTGAAGTGACTATCGACGAATACGAAGGCGACGAAGGGGAACTTATCCTCGACATCACGGGAGACGATCTGGCTGTTCTGATTGGGCGCCATGGCAAGACACTCGACGCCCTGCAGTTTCTGGTGTCGGCCATTACCGTGCGGACGATCGGGTTCCGCTATCCGGTGGTCATCGACGTCGAAGGGTACAAGAGCCGCCAGCGCCAAAAGTTGGAATCCATCGCCCGGTCTTCGGCAAACCGCGCGGCCAGCCAGCACCGCAGCGTGAAGTTGCGCCCGATGACGCCCTACGAGCGCCGGCTGGTTCATATCGCCCTGCGTGACGACGAGCGTGTGGAAACCGCTTCCGAAGGAGAGGGAAGCGCACGGCATGTCGTGATCATTCCGGTGTAGGATACTAACACATCGAAAGAACGCGCCTATGGGTTTGAAAGAATGGGCGATACTGGCTTGAGCAGAGCGATGAGTGAAAACAGGTTGACACTGCAGACTAATACTTGAAAATGTGTCTGACCCTATTGCTCGGGCTATGTTTCGAAAAATGTATCCAACACTGCATTTGACAGCCGAGATGCGAACAGTTGAAAAGGATGGCATGGAGCCATCCTTTTCTTTCATGGGTCAACAACCCTGCTTTCCGCGCGAAGCGCGAGAGGTGGAAAACCACCCGCTATGCGGGTGGAGGACAATAGACGTTACGCGAAACAATAAGTGTTACACGAAGCCACCTTCCCCTTTAAAACCGTCCGCTATTTGGATGGTTATGATTCCTTCCTCTCTATTCTCGCCTCTCCCCTTCTTTTTTTCCTTCTTTCATATATTTGGGTTGCTCACTGCGTCACAGCACTGTACCGCAGATGCAGAAGTTGCAAACCATCCGCTCTGCGGTGCTTGTGATTCCAGGAGTGCTGGAAGCGGATTGCTCAAAGCACAGGGCGAAGCATATTGTCGTTTGCCTTGAAAAAATGCTTTGTTATGACAAGCGGCTGGTTTGATGTAAGTGCTGGTTGGGATAGCAGGTGGCGATAGCGGCACCGTTGTGGGTAGTCTTGTGAATTCGGTTCTTTGTTGGGATGGAGTCATTTTCGAAGGAGAATGTTCGGTATGGTCGGCAGTGGAGTTTGATAGGAAAATTGCGGTTGGCGGTTGAGCGCGGTAAGGGAAGTACGTTTAGTGATGGAATTCGACTATAGAAACTGTATGGTCAATGGTGGAGACGTTTGTCGGGGATGGACATTGGAGACTTTTCATAAGGAAGTGTCTATAACAGTGAGAGAGTGACTGCGGCTGGTGGTTTGACGATAGATTGATGGAATTCGGCATCATCGAAAGAGATGAGAAATCCTTCGTGGCTCAATGTCGGCTATAGCGAATATGGCATAATGTTTTGGATCTGCGAGCTTATAGGTTTGCGAATCTGGAATTCTGTAGATCTTAGAAGTTGGAAGCCGGGAATCTGCGGATCTATGGATTCATAGATCCGCAGATTCGTAAACCCATAAATCAATAAATTTGTAGATTTATAGATTTGGAGAGATAGAAAGATAGAAAGATAGAAAGATAGAAAGATGAAAGGGCATGCGTCCATAGATCTGCATATTCATAGATTTACGGATCTGTGAATCTCAAAAGGCAAAAGACGTCATGTTTAATGTACGGCGTCCGGTGTTGAACTTTCGATTAGGAATACTGAATAAAGAATATTGAACACCCAACACTTAGAATTCAGTATCCGCTTCATAGAAAACATGGAAAGGAACCGATTTTCATGGAAAAGACCCAAAGCCAATTAATCGAGGAATACTTGCGATTGGTGCTGAAGGCGAACGAGATTACCAACCTGACGCGAATCGATACTTACGAGGAAGGGATGCTGCTTCACGTAGAGGACTCTCTGTCAGGTTTGCCGGAGATGGAAGAAGCACCAGCTGGCTTGTATGGAGACATGGGAACAGGTGGCGGTTTTCCCGGCGTTCCCCTTGCCATAGCCACAGGTCGCGAAACCCTGCTTATAGATTCAGTGAAGAAGAAGACCGATCTTGTGCAAAGCATGGTCGATCAACTGGGCATCGATTCGCATGTGCATACGTATCATGGAAGACTTGAAGACTTGGCAAAAGAACGGAAAGGCGGTTTTTCCGTTCTGACGGCGCGGGCTCTTTCGCGTTTTTCGTCACTTATGGAACTGGCTTCTCCCCTTCTCGGTTTGAAAGGTCGCCTGATTTGCTATAAAGCACAGGTGTCGGACGAGGAGCTGGAAGGAGTGCAGTCTCTGGAAACGAAGTTGGGAATGAGGTTCGTTTCGAAACGTGATTTCGTCTTGAGCGATGGACAAACGGAACGTTGCATAGTGGTGTTCGAGAAGATTGGCGAGCCAGAAATGAGACTGCCTCGAAAGGCGGGGTTTGCCCAGAAAAAACCCCTTTGTTGAATATTCGGCTGTTAGTGAGGTGATTTTTTTTCTTTTAGAAGGAAAGAAACGTGCCGGTTTTTGAAATGGTTCATGATGATGTTTCACGTGAAACATTCTGTTCTCAAAAAATATTGTTTGAGCTTCATGATTTCGTCTTGCGCTTTCTTCCCATAGTTTCCTTTTAGATGGCTGGTACAAGCGTTAAACGCTGGATTCGAGGGATTATCTCACGCAGTTATGAATGGAATGCCATGACGAAGATGATCCTTCAACTCGTTTCACTCGCTGATGATAACAGGGAACAGAAACTAATTGGATGACAGCGAAAAGAAGATTGCGTGAAAAGAAGCAGCAACAAGATGTCTATTTCTTTAAATGGTGAGCAAAAGTCCGTTTAGGATGGCAGAGGGATGGCATGAGGAGAATGTTAGAAATATTCTGCGAATGGTGGTGCGATGGTAACAAGATTCCACTTCCAACAATTCGTCGCCGGTCTGTCATGTTTCACGTGAAACATGACTAGGGTTGTTCAAGTGTTTGCTATACTAGAGCGCAAGCCATGAAAGGGGGCCTCTGTGGGATTGTTCGATAGTCTTAAACGAGACAAGAAAACCGAGCCGAAGACTGTCAAGCCAGATGAAATGCAAGAATCGTTCGAAAACGACCACATTGACATCGAAGAAGTTGAAGTCGTTGAACGAGAAGTGACGCCTGCCATTGAAGACAGTCGTGACGTGAAACCGGTCATGAAGACGTATGCCGAAAAGGCACCTGTCAAACATGTGATCGGCCAAACGAAAGTCATGGCCATCATCAACCAGAAAGGCGGTGTAGGGAAGTCAACGACGGCGATCAACCTTTCCGCTGCCCTGGGAGAGATGGGCAAGCAAGTGCTTCTGGTGGATCTGGACCCCCAAGGGAATTCCTCAAGTGGTTTGGGAATCGAAAAGAGCGAAGTGAATAACTGCATTTACGACGTTCTTTTGAACGAAGTCCCCATTGAAGACGTGATCGTCCCCGATGTTTGCGAAGGACTCGATGTGGCCCCTGCAACGATCAACCTCGCCGGGGCGGAAGTGGAACTTGTCTCCGAAATGGCTCGTGAAAACCGCCTGAAGGATGCTGTGGGGAGCATGCGGGGCAAGTATGACTACATTTTTATCGATTGCCCTCCTTCTTTGGGCCTTTTGACAGTCAATGCCCTGGTTGCTGCCGACAAGCTGCTCATTCCTATACAGTGCGAATTCTATGCGCTGGAAGGTGTGACAAAACTTCTTGATTCAATGAAACGTGTCAAAACGCGCCTGAATCCAACGTTGGATATTTTTGGCGTGCTTTTGACCATGTATGATGGAAGAACCACGCTTTCGCGTCAGGTTGTGGATGAAGTACGGCGTTATTTCGGCAAAACCGTCTTTGAAACTCTGATTCCCCGTACCGTGAAACTTTCCGAAGCTCCCAGTTTCGGTCAGCCTATTACCCAATACGATCCTACGGGCAAAGGGTCTCAATCGTATATCGATCTTGCTAAGGAAGTGATCAACCGTGGCTAAATCCACGAAAAGCGGCTTGGGCCGCGGTCTCAACTCTCTTTTGGGCGCCTACGAGGAGCCAGTTGCAGCAGAACCGGCTCCCAAACCTGCACCGAAGCCTCGCGTGACGGTGGAGTCCGATGATTTGCCCAAAGTGGAAGTCTCCCCTGTACAACCTGTCGAATCCCGCCAAGAAGTTGCAATGCCGCAGGCGCCGCATGTGGAAGACAATCTGTTGGTTGAGGAAAACGTGCAAATAAAGGGCATTGTAGAGCGAAAACTCGATGAAGTTCCCATTGAATACGTTTCTCCCAACCCTGATCAGCCACGCACGAACTTCAAGCAAGAGGAAATAGAGGAACTTGCGGCCTCGATAGAGAAAGATGGCGTTCTCCAGCCAATTCTTGTTCGCATGGTGGAAAAGAACTCGTATCAAATCATTGCAGGAGAACGGCGCTGGCAGGCATGCAAGTTCATAGGCATGAAAACCGTGCCGATTCGCATCAAAGAAGCCGACGATGACAAGGCGCTCGAACTCGCTCTGATTGAAAACGTGCAGCGCGCTGATTTGAATCCCATCGAGGAAGCGTATGGATACCGCCGACTGATGGAGCGGCGCAAGATGACGCAATCCGAAGTGGCGCAAGCCATGTCGAAAGGGCGCTCCACGGTTGCCAATGCCTTGCGTTTGCTCGAATTGCCGGAAGAAGCCCAACAGCTGTTGTTCGAAGAAAAGATCACAGCAGGTCATGCGCGGGCCATTTTGTCGATTCCATCGAAAGAAGGCCGCCTCAAACTCACCGAAAAGCTGATGGAAGAAAAGATCAGCGTCAGAGAGGCGGAAGCGCTTGCGCGTTTGCTTTCGGGAAAGAAAAACGAGGGAAGCGCTTCCAGTCGTCAACCCATCCCTCAATCGTACAAGACGGTCGCGAAAACGCTGCGTGAAGTTTTGAAGACGAACGTGAGAGTGAAGTCTTCCAAGGGGAAGAACAAGATTGAAATAGAATTCAAGGACGAATCGGATTTGGAACGTCTTTTCGAAGAGCTGATATCGTCAGCTTCATGAGGATGTTTCACGTGAAACATCCTCGACTCTTGCGAGGCGTGTGCCGAGTGAAGCAAGCGGTTTCTGAAACAAACATTTCTTGAGACAAGCAAGGAATAGGAGAACGGGCGGTGAAAACACACCGCCCGTTCGTTGTTTGCAAGCATTTGTTTGTATGGGATCGAAACTTCAGTGGTCTTCGTTGTCTAACTTATTCGAAGAAAGCATGTTCTTGAGCTGGCCGCAGGCGCCGGCAATGTCAGATCCTCGTGATTTCCTTACAGTCGTTTCTATATGTCTGCGTTCGAGCTCGCTTTGCCAGAAATGCATCGTTTGAGGAGAACTCGGCTGAAAATAAGAAGACGCGACGGCATTGAGGGGCAACAGATTGACATGTGCCAAAAGTCCCGCGCAAAAACTGGTCAGCGCGGCAAGGTCTTCCTCGCCGTCGTTAATGCCGTCTATAAGCAAGTATTCCAAGGTAACGCGCCGATCGGTTTTCCGGATGTAGTTCTGCAACTCCTTTTTGAGTTTGGAAAGCGGCTGATTTTCCATATGGGGCATCAGGATATCGCGAATGGGTTGGCGAGCCGCATGGAGCGAAACTGCCAAAGTGAATTGTTCCGGCTCTTGAGAAAGGAGCTCGATGCCCGGCAGAATGCCACATGTGGAAACGGTGATGCGTCGCGCCCCTATCTTCAGGAGTTTCGGATGGTTGACGATGCGCAATGCCGCCAGCACGGCATCGTAGTTCAAAAAAGGCTCTCCCTGCCCCATGGCAACGACATTGCTGACCCGTTGCCCCATGTCCTCCTGGGCAGACAGAATCTGATCCACCATCTCGCCGACGGAGAGGTTGCGTGCAAACCCTTCGTGCCCTGTGGCGCAGAAGGCACAGCCCATGGCGCAACCCACTTGCGTGGAGAAGCACACGGTCAGCCGTTCGCCGTCCTTCTGTGCAGACGTGGCTGGCATGGCAACGGTTTCCACTCTATGGCCGTCTTCGCATGAGAAGACGTACTTCCGCGTTCCGTCTTGGGACACTTGTTTGTCAATGAGGGAAAGCGCCGAAAGCGGGTGAGAGGCCGCCAGTTCTTCGCGCAAGGACTTCGGCAGATTCGTCATATCGTCGTAAGAGGACGCATGATGCCCATACAGCCATTGCGCGAGCTGGATCGCACGGAATTTCGGCTGGCCCATTTCCTCCATTACCTGTTCCAGCTGTGGGAGGGAGTATGTTTTTATCGGTTGAGTCATGCCTTGCATTATACGCGAAGGACGCGTCGTTTCGTTTTGGAAAGGCTCTTTGCTTCCGGAAAGCAGGAGAAAGCGAGTCTGACAATGTGGCAACCGTTTGCCCACCGCGTCATGGCGCCTGCATTTTGCTATACTGGTAGCGCTTTGCACTGGTGTCGATGGAAAGTGAGTGGCATGTTCGATTCTTTGATTCCCCAAGAATGTCGGGTCGCCTTGCTGGTCGGTGGGACGAGTGGAGAACGTGAAGTGTCGCTTGCTTCGGGCGAGGGTGCGCGCACGGCTTTGGAAGAGGCGGGTTTTCCAGTGACCGTGCTCGACCCTGCCAACAAGGAGGACTTGAAGCGCTTGATAGACGGCCCGTTTGAAGTGGCTTTCATCTGCTTGCATGGGCGCAATGGCGAAGACGGCACGCTGCAGGGTTTCTTGGAAGTCATGGGGTTGCCCTACATCGGGTCGGGCGTGTGGGCCAGTGCCTTGGCAATGAACAAGGCGAAGGCGAAGATGTTCTATGCTTCTCACGGCATTCCCACACCCCCTTCGGTGACGTTGGGCAACATGGAGGAATGCCATGCGGAGGAAATGGTCGCAGAGTTCGGCGAGCGTTGCGTGGTGAAGCCGGTGGGCGAGGGCAGCGCCTTGGGCGTGTCGATTGTGAAAGGCGCCGACGCCGTGCGCGAAGCCGTGCGACAGGTGTTGGAACAGGGCAACGAGGCGCTGGTGGAACCGTGCATCGCAGGCAGGGAGCTGACCGTGGCGGTTCTGGGCAACGCCGACCCACGCGCCTTGCCGGTCATAGAAATAGTTCCGCAAGGCGAGTTCTACGACTACGATTCCAAATATGCTCCGGGTGGATCGAAACATTTGTGTCCCGCTCCTCTGACAGAGGCGGAGACCGAGAAGGTGCAGGCCCTGGCCGTGCGCGCGCATTGTGCACTGGAATGCGAGGGCGTGTCGCGCTCCGATTTCATTCTGGATGACGAAGGCAATTGCTGGATTCTGGAAACGAACACCATTCCGGGCATGACGGGCACGTCGCTTTTGCCCGACGCCGCGCGCGCAGCTGGCATATCATTTGCTGAATTGTGCAAGATGCTCGTCGGGTATGCACTTGAGCGGGCGCGGAAGTAAGGGTTCGCGGAAAACGGGCAGGCGGCTCGGCGCCGGTGGCGCGGCGGGTGGCGTTGTCGGAGTGGGCGCCGTGGGAATCCGCGCCGCCGCGCGGCATCGCCTACAGGGCCGGAGGCGGCGTGGCGTGTGGCACTGACGGGCCGGGCGCTGCGGGAATCCCCCGCGTCTCTCATTCCTTGTATCGCATCCAGCGTCTTGCGCCGCCGCCTGCCTTCTTATGTCTTCGCCGCTTTCCGGTTGTGTGCCCTAGAACACGCCGCAGGACTTGAGGCCGAACACGATGCCTGCCACCACAAGGACAATGAACGCCCAGCTTGCCACATAGCATCCCTTGTTGCCCTTGCGCCCCTGCTCGATGAGTTTCTCCGACATCTTGCGCTCGCGCTTCATGACCACGGTGCCGGCTTCCTTTGCGGGCATGTCCACGCGCTTGGACGGAAGCCACGCCCCGCTGCTCTCGACGACTTTTGCAACGCCTTGCTCCCCCAAGTTCACGTCGGGGCGCACGCCGCTGGCAAGCAGGCGGGAAACGCCTTCCACGAAAGGAGAAAACGCCTGTTCGGAAGCTGGGTCGTAGCAAATGACGACGGTTTCTCCCCAATAATGCCCAGGAGCGGGCTGGTCGGTATAGGCCACGAATGCCAACAAGGCGTTGAGAACCCATCCCCGTGCGGCCATCACGCTCAGCTGCCGCGAGAAATCGGCGTCGTAAAACCCAATGCGCCCGCCGAACCGGTTCTTCAACCAGGCGATGTTCTGACCCTTCTCGGTGGCGAATTCGATGGAGAACACGTCTCCCACCAAGTTGTCGGCCCCCAGAAGCGTTGCGGCGTCCTTTTTCGAGGGGGTGTCGAAACGGCGGTACGTGCCAAAGTACTGGTCCATCGAGACAGCTTCCTTCCCTTGTTGCCATTCTGTGGTGCAGGGGCGCTTTCCTGCTGATATCCGGAGCATTCTTTTGTAAAATAAACGGGTTGGCATTTTACCGCGGCGCCTTTCCCGGAACGTGCCGCACAACACGGGGAGGCGGGCCTGTGCTGCGCGTCGAAGCATTGTACACGCTCGGCCTGCCACACGCCTGCGAACGCGTCATATTTTCGATGTGCGCGATTCCGGAATGGACGATAGGCTGCTAGACATGAAAACGCACGATTCTTCCGAACACGAAACCCTGCGCGACTATGTGAGCGACGGCACGCCGGCCGGTGTCTTTGCGCGCTATGCCTCGCTTCCCGCCGCAGCCGCCGCAGCCGACTTCGGTGATTTGGACCGCAACATCGTGGTGATAGACACCGAGACGACGGGGTTTTCGCTCAACCACGACGAGCTGACGCAGATTGCCGCCGCGCGCATGGAACGGGGAGAGGTCACCGGTTGGTTCATCACGTTCGTGAACCCCGGCAAGCCCATTCCCGAAGACGTCGCGCACCTGACCGACATCCACGACGAGGACGTGGCCGACGCACCCACGCCGGAAGACGCGCTTGCGCAGCTGGTGTCTTTCGTGGGGGACGCGAAGCTGGTTGCCCACAACGCCGAGTTCGACCGCAACTTCACGACGAAGCACCCCAGCGGCTACCCGCTTCTGGAAAACACGTGGATCGATTCTCTGGACCTGGCTCGCATCGCACTGCCGCGCATGAAGTCGCACCGCCTGCTCGACTTGGTGCGCGCGTTCGGGCTGCCCCCCTCGACCCACCGCGCCGACGCCGACGTGGCCGCGACATGCAGCCTGTTCCGCATCCTGCTTGCTGCGGTGGACGCCATGCCCTCCCCGCTCGTGCGCGAGATAGCGCGCATGGCGCCGGCCGACCAGTGGTCCACGTCCGTGGTGTTCGAGCACTTCGCGCGCGCGCATGCCGCCCGCGGCGCATATGCTGTTTCCGCTGATTGCGAAGTTGCGACCACGGGTGCGGACGGTCTTGCGGCCCCCGTCGGGCTTGCAGGTGCAGGCGAATATGCGTCCGCGGACGATCTTGCAGTCTCCGCCGGGCTTTCGGCTTGCGATTCCGCCCCCGCTTCGACGCCCGCCACCCCTGCCAAGGAGCGCCCCTTCTCGCTGCAGGCGCTGCGCAAGGCGCGGGTGGGCGCCATCGAGCACAAGGCGAAACCCGATGCCGACGCGCTGGCGGCCGATCCGCAGAAGGGGCTTTCGTTTCCCTCGGCCGAGGAAGTGGCTCAGGCCTTCGACGCCGAAGGGCTGGTGGGCAAGCTGTATCCCGACTTCGAGCCGCGCAGGGAGCAGGCCATGATGGCGGAGGCCGTGCGCGCGGCGTTCGCGGCGTCCGAAAACCTCATGGTGGAGGCGGGAACCGGCGTGGGCAAGTCCATGGCGTACCTGGTGCCCGCCGTGCTGACCGCGCGCGCCAACAACGTGGCGGTGGGCGTGGCCACGAAGACGAACGCGCTGCTCGACCAGCTGGTGTACCACGAGCTTCCGGCACTGGCCGAGGCGCTCGGCGGCCTTTCCTACGCCGCGCTCAAGGGGTTTTCCCACTACCCTTGCCTGCGCCGCGTGGCGCGCCTGGTTCAGGAAGGCGCGCACATGCGCGAAGTGGCGGGAAAGGAGTATTCCCAGGCGCCCGCCTTGGCCGCGCTGCTCTCGTTCGTCGAACAGACGGAATACGACGACATGGACGGCCTCAAGATAGACTACCGCGTGCTGCCGAGGCGCGCCATCACCACGACGAGCCACGACTGCTTGCGCCGGAAATGCCCCTTCTTCGGCACGTCGTGCTTCGTGCACGGCGCCCGTCGGCGTGCCGAGGCGGCCGACGTGGTGATGACGAACCACAGCCTCCTGTTCTGCGACTTGGCGGCCGACGGCGGGCTGCTTCCCCCCATCCGCTACTGGGTGGTGGACGAGGCCCACGGGGCCGAGGCCGAGGCACGCCGCGCCTTCTCGTTGGAGCTGGCCGCCGAAGACCTGACGCGCATCGCGCAGCGCGTTTCCGCGGACGAGTCGTCGCGCAACGTGTTCGTGCGCGCCGAAAGGCAGGCCGTGGCGGCAAACGGCGAAGACGGCACCACGCTGCTCTATGCGCTCACCGGCAAGGCCCGCGCAGCCGGCAAGCTGTTCGCGCAGGCAGCCGACGATTTCTCGCGCCACATGAAAGACCTGCTGTTCTTCGACCCCAGCAAGCGCAGCAAGGGCTACGACCACGTGGAAGTGTGGGTCAACGACGACGTGCGGCGAAGCGAGACGTTCTCGCAGGTGGCGGCCTTCGGCAAGGCGATGGCCGACGCGGCCGAGAAGCTGGTGACCTCCTGTCAGGAACTGGTGGGCTACTTGGAGGACGTGGACGGTGCCGCCGAAGTGCAGCGCGAAATAGCCTCCATTGCCATGACCCTGAAAGACACCCTGCACGCCGCCGAGATCATCTTGGACAAGGCGCCCGAGCGCTACGTGTACGCCGCAAGCCTGAGCCGCAAGAACGACCGGCCTACCGACAAGCTGGAGGCGCTGCTGGTCAACGTGGGCGACGCGCTGTGCGAGACGCTGTACGCGCGCACGCATTCGGTGGTGTTCGCGTCCGCCACGCTGACCGTGGGAGAGAGCTTCGACGCGTTCGAAGCCTCGTTGGCGCTGAATTCCGACGAAAATTCGCGGTGCCGCACGTGCCGGTTGGATTCGTGCTACGACTACGACGGGCACATGACCGTCTATGTGGCCAACGACATTCCCGAACCGAACGACGTGGGCTATCTGCCCGCCCTGCAGCAACTGCTCATAGACGTGCACCGCGCGCAGCAAGGCTCCCTGCTCACGCTGTTCACGAACCGCCGCGAAATGGAGAAGTGCTTCGAAGTGGTGCAGCCGGCGCTCAAGGGCGACGATTTGCGCGTGGTGTGCCAGAAGTGGGGCGTGTCGGTCAAGGGGCTGCGCGACGACTTCCTGGCCGACGAGCACCTGTCGCTGTTCGCGCTCAAGAGCTTCTGGGAGGGGTTCGACGCTCCCGGCGCAACGCTCAAAGGCGTCGTCATTCCGAAACTGCCCTTCGCCAAGCCCACCGACCCGCTTTCGTGCGAGCGCGCCCAGCGAGACGACCAGGCGTGGCGCCGCTACGTGCTGCCCGCCGCCGTGCTGGAAACGAAACAGGCTGCAGGGCGCCTCATTCGCAAGGCCGACGACACGGGCGTGCTCATCCTGACCGACCGTCGCCTGATAACGAAGGGGTACGGCAAGGCGTTTCTGGATTCGCTGCCCAGCCGCACCATCAAGGTGTGCTCGTCCAAGGAGATTGCCGACGCCCTCGCGCGATAGGGGCGGCAGGCACAAAGAACTGCGGAACACGCCATGGGAAAGCACGATGACAAAACGGCCCGTGCGGCCCACATCAAGCGCCACACGGTGGGGACGTCGAACGAGATTTCGTTCAGCGTGCTCGACGCGGCCAAGAACGCGCTCGACGGCGAGAAGGGCGGCGGCGAGAAGAAGCGCGCGTTTCCCTTCGGGGGCATTCCCCTTTTCACGCTCGCACGCAAGAAGAAGGCGGTTTCCACGCCGACGAAGGAACAGGGACTGCCGCTTTCGACCGGGGACTTCGTGTCGGTGGATTCGGTGGAGGTGCCCACCGGCACGCCGCAGCCCGCCGCCCCGGCGCCCGCGACGGCAGCGCGCGGGCTTTCCGGCGGTGCGGGCACGTATGCGTCCGGCAAGGCGATGCCGCACGGCGCGGACGCCTTGGGAGGCGTGCTCGGCGGCAATGCCGTATGGCCCGCGCCGGCAGAGGAGGTGGCGCGGCGCAAGACGACGCGCAAGCGCCGCCGCCTGCTGGCCTACACGCTGGCCTTCGCGGTGGGCGCCGCGGTGATAGGCGGGGCGGGATGGTGGCTGTACCAGGGGCACCAGGAGCAGCAGGCCCGCATCGGCGAGCTTGACCAGGCACTTGCGCGCATCGAGGAAGCCGACGCGACCATAGCCCCGCTCAATGACGCGCTCTCCGAGCTTTTCGACTTGCCTGCGGGGCAGGTGGCGCAAGAGGAGCTGGCGGCGGAGCTGTCGGCATGCGAGGAGGGCCTGCCTGCGGCGTCTGACGCGCTGGCGCAGGCCGCCGCGCTGGCACAAGGCGCGCGCGACGGCATGGCCGACTCGGTGGAGCGGGAAGCTGCCAACCAGGCCGTTTCCGCCATCGAGGCGCGTAGTGCAATGATCGAGTCCGGCGGGAAGGTCGTCGCAGACGCCCGCGCGGCCGCCTCCGCCGCGGCGCAGGCGCAGGAAGGATGGGACCTGCTGCTGCAGGCCGACACCTTGGCCCGTGAGGCGGCCCAGATGGTCACGGAGACGACTGACGAGAACGTGAGCGCCTCGATGGAGAAGACGAACCAGGCCCTGGCCCTGTTCCAGCAGGCCGATGCCGCGTTTTCCACTGCCGTCGACGTCTATCCCGCGGCGGATTTCTCGCCCTACCGCGCCTACCTTGCAAAGCGCATCGAGGCAATGGGCTTTGCCGCCGCCGCCAACGAGGCCTTTCTGGCAAGGGACAAGGAAGGCGTCATAGCGCAGAACGATGCGTACAACGCCGCCGACGCCGAGGCGGCCTCCCTTGCGGCCGACCTTCCCGACGATCCTGTGGGCATGGTGGCGGCCGCGTCTTCGGAGGCGGCGTCCGAGGCGAGAAACGCCTATGCAACGGCCTGTTCACAAGCTGCGGCGGCAGATGCTTTTCTGCGCGATTACTTGGGAACGACCAGCAAATAGCGTATACTTAAAGCGAGTATGCCTTGCAAGACACCGGAAAGACGACGAGTGAAAGGCAAAACGCATGCCTGAAACCATAGACCACGTCGCGTATTTGTCCCAGCAGATAGGACCCCGGCCTGCCGGCACCGAAGAAGAACAGCAGGCGGCGCTCTACATCACCGAGCATCTGCAGAAGGAAGCGGGCCTTTCCGCCGTCATCGAAGATTTCAACAACGCTTCGGGACACGATGCCGCGCGCGCTCTGTGCTGCGTCGTCACCATAGTGATCACGGCGCTTTCGCTGTTCTTGCCGGTGCTGGCCATTCCTTCCATGGTTCTTGCGATAATCGCAGCGGCGCTGTTCGTGCTGGAAACGCTCGACCGCCCGCTGCTTTCGCGCCTGTTCCCGAAGGGCGTCAGCCAGAACGTGGTGGCGAAGTACGAACCGGGCTACACCCCCGACGGAACGGGCGCCCGCCGCCGCAAAGTGGTGGTGGTGGCGCGCTACGACAGCGGCAAGGTGCAAACGAAGCTGAACGGGGCGCTTGTTGGCGTGCTGCCCATCTTGCGGCTGGTCGTTGCGGGGGCCATGGTGTTCGTTCCGCTGCTCCTGATTGTGCGCTACGTGTTCTTCCTGCACGCCACGGGTCCCGTTGCGGTGGTGTTCAACGCGCTCACCGTGGTGGCGCTGGTTATTGTGGCCCTGCCGGTGGTGGATGTTCTGATGTGCAAGGTGGCCGCCTACAACGAAGGCGCCAACTGCAACGCCGCCGGGGTGGCCGTGCTCATGGACGTGGCCACGCGCATAGGCCGCGGGAGGGTGAGCGAAGGCGAGCTGTCTGCCCGCCGCACCGAATTCGACCCGACCGTGCATGGGGAGGACGCCGCGCGGGCGGCGGGTTTGGTGCCCGAGGGTGCGCAGCTGGTGTACGAGGCGGCGGCCATGCAGCCGCCCGACTTGGCGCCGCAGACGCCGGAAGCGCGTCTCGCTGCTGCAAAGGCCGCCGTGGCGGCGCTTTCGGGCAAACCGGTGAGCAGCACGCCCACGTCCGACATCGCCGGCCGGCTGGTGCAGGTGAAGGAGCCTCCCCTGCCGGAATCCACGCCCGAGAACCTGCGTGAGATGCGCGGGGAGACGCGGGAGGCGTTCGGCGACATTCCCGCTGGCACGGTGCAGGATGCGCTTGCGCGCGCTGCCTCGGGCGGCGAAGTTGGCGGGGACGCGGGCGTTGCGGCTGCGGGGACCGGCATGGGCAACGGCGCCGCCGGCGCCGGGGAGCCGGGCTGGTTCGGCGGCGCGCCGGAAGCGGCAGGCCAAAACGCCGCTGCACAGAACCTTGCTGCAGCCGGCGCCGATGGCGTTGCCGCGGCCGAGGCGGCAGGCGGGGCGGCGCCCGCCGCCGCGGGCGGTTTTGCCGCCGGTGCGGTTGCCGGCGCAGTGGGCATGGCCACGTCGGGGGCGCCGGCCGTGTCGGACGGGGGAGTGCCCGACTGGTTCAGGAAGGCGCAGCAGAAGGCCAAGAAGCCACACGACGACGGAGCGCCGGTGCAGCGATCGCGCTATGCCGACGCATTGGATGCCGCTGCCGCAGCGGCGGCTCCCGAAGAGCCGGCCCGCGACATGGCTGGGGAAACCGAACAGCGGCTGCAGCAGGTGCGTGCGGCCATCATGGAAACGAAGGCGGCGAAGGAGCAGCGCGAAGACCGCGCCGCAGGCGTTGCGGAAGCGGCTTTTGGGCAGGGGGCGGAAGGCGCTGCCGCCGCAGGCGCAGGCGTTCCCGCCGCCTCTGCAGCGTTCGGCGTGCCGGCCTCCGGTTTCCCTGCGGATGCGCCCGTTTCGGATTCCGCCCGCCCGGCTGCGCCCGCAGCCTTGCCGACTGAACCGCTCGACGGCAGCACGCAGGCCATGCCTCCCCTCGACATCGACGCCCTGCGCACCGAAACGCTCCCCGCCCAGCCTTCGGTGGGCGTGCCGGCGTTTTTGCAGGACTATCCCGCAGCTGCCGCAGCGGGCGGCGCATCCGAAGCTCACCCGGCGCCCGACGCGGTTGCCCCCGACGCGGTCGTGCGTGCGGTGGAAGCAGGCAGTCCGGGGGATTCTCCTGCCAGCGAAACCGCCGCCGCCGTTGCGGCGGATGCCGGCGCACCTGCGGCCAGACGGCGTCCGTCCAAGCGGCGCCCCATCACGCTGCCGGACATCGGCGCCGCGCCGGCGCCGGTGTTGCCGGAAGTGCAGAAACAGCGTGCACCCTTGGCCGACGTTGAGGAATCGGGCAAGGCGGCGGCTAAGAGCCTGCTCACCATGCTGCCTTCCATCGACTTGGCCGCCCCCGACGCCGCATCGGCTCAAGCCGCTGCCGGCGAGATCGGAGCCGACGCCACCGCGAAGGGGCCCCTCGCCGGGTTGCGGAACTCGCTTCCCTCCCTTTCGGGAGCCATTGCCGCGCGGCGCTCCTCCGCTGGCGGCGTGGGCGACCCGGATGCAACCTCGGCTTCCACCGCGCCTGCCCCATCTGCGCCCGCTGTCCACCCAGGCGCTTTCGTCCCGGGAGCCACCGGCGCTTTCGCCCCCGTGGGGGAGGAGCTGCTGCAGAACGTGGATCCCGACGACTTGTATGTGGACGACGCCGACGACTCGGACTACGAGGGCAACGTCACCGAAACGGGCGCGTTCGCCGGCCCGGGCTACGTGGAAATGCCCAAGTCGCGTGCGCAGCGTCTGTTGTCCAAGTTGCATTTCGGCAAGAAGAAGCGCCAAGAGGAATCGACGCCGCAAGAATGGCTCGACGTGGACGAGTCCTTCGACGCGCGTTCCGTGGGTGCGGCGCGCGGCGGCTGGGAAAGCTTCCGCAACGACGAGGATGCCCCCACCGCGGCATCGGCCGCCGCGGAAGGCGCCCACGGCGAAGGAGCCTTTGGCGATGGTCAGGGCGCCTACGGCGAACGCGATGCCGGCAATGCCTACGGCAGCTATGACGGCCACGATGCCTATGGCGCCTACGACGCCTACGATGACCAGGGGTTTACATCTGAGGAATGGGACGGGTTCCAAGACGCCCAGGACGCGCCGCCCGCCGATGGCTACGAATACGGGTTCGCGTCCGACGGCTTCGAGGAGCCCGCGGTGTCCGCCGCCATTGATGCGCCCGCTCCTGCAGCCGCAACTGGGTCCGCCGCACCGGCGCCCGCTGCCGTGCAGTCGGTCTTCGCCGCCGACGACACGCTCACGAACCTGCCGGTCGAGGATATTCGGGAAAGGCTGCAGGCCGAAGAATCCGACCAGAACGAATCTGCCCGGCGCGCACGGGGCCGCAGGCGCTGGAATGGCGGCGCCTTCTCCCGCCGCATGATGCGTCAGGCGGAAGAGGCGGAAGGCCTGGTGGAAGACGGCTTCGAAGGAGAGCGCCGCAGCCAGCCGCTGCCGGGGATGGACGCTTCCGGAGAACTGGGGCAAATTCACCGCTTCCGCCATCCCGACATCGACACCGAGGTGTGGTTCGTCGCCTTGGGCGCGGAGCTCGCGCAGAATGCCGGCATGCGCGCCTTCTTGGCCGAACACGCGCAGGATTTGCGCGGATCCATCATCGTGGAGCTTGACGGCTTGGGCGCGGGTGACTTGTCGCTCGTGGAGCGCGAGGGGACGTACCGCACGGTTGCCGCATCGTCGCGCATGAAGCGCTACGTGAGGAAGGCTTCGCAGGCCATGGGCGTGCAGGTGCCTTCCGCAACGCTGCGCCTGAACGAAAGCGCGGCGTCTTTCGCCACGAAGCAGGGCTATCAGGCCATGCATCTGGCGGGAATGGACGGCGCCAAGCCGGCGTATTTCGCGCAGGGCGACGACGTGTTGGAGAACATCGACGAGGAAAAGCTCCTGCAAAACAGCGATTTCGTCATGGAGTTGCTAAAAAATATATAGAAGGGCGCACATTGCAGCGCGCAGAACGCCTTCGTGCAGTATAATGCTCGGGCATGTGTTGCGAACCGGTGCGGTTTGCAAGGATTTCTGCGGGCGTTCCCGCTGATAAATGAAGAGAAAAGAGAGGTTGGAACACTATGGCGATCGAAGCTTACTGCGTGAAGTGCAAGGCGAAGAAGGTTATGCAGGACCCGGTGGAGAGCACGACGAAGAACGGCAAGCCCATCACGAAGGGCAAGTGCCCCGACTGCGGCACCACCATCTGCCGCATTGGCGCCAGCAAGTAGCCAAAAGCTTCGAAGCCACGCAAAGCCGGCCCCGCCCAGCGGAGCCGGCTTTTTTCATGCTGTGCGTTCACAGGGTTTGGCGGTGCCGGCGGCGGATGCCTGCTGCCGCGCCTCACCCTTGCCGGCAGGCTTGCACAGTGGGGTTCGCGCTGATGCCGGCTTGCAGCTCCTTGATGTAGCGCAGAAGCAGGGGGCCGGGGCGGCGCTCGTTGTGCATGACGTAGCCCACCTGCATGGTCTCGTCCACGTCCAACGGGATGGACGCAATGCCCGAATGCATTTCCGCCGACAGCACGCCAGTGGAAAGCGTGTAGCCGTTGTGGCTGGTGAGCAAGTTGGTGAGCGTTCCCCGGTCCGATATGCGCACGTTGCGCTTGTGCGGCAGGTAGCTCAGCGGCTCCTCGGAGTAGTAGAACGAGTTCTCCGTGCCCTGTTCGAACGAGTAGCGCGGGTATTCCTCCAAGTCTTCGGGCTGCAGAAGCTTTTCCTGCGCCAGCGGGTGATGCTCGCCCACGAACACGTGAACCTGCGCGTCGAACAGGGGGAAATAGGCAATGTCCGCGTCGTCGAACGCCTTGAGCAGCACGCGGCGGTTGAAGGAGTCGGTGTACAGCACGCCCACCTCGCTGCGGAACGTGCGCACGTCGTCTATGATCTCGCCCGTGGCGCGCTCGCGCAGCACGAACTCGTACTCGTCGCCCTCGCACGCTTCGATGACGTTCACGAACGCCTGCACGCTGAACGCGTAGTGCTGGGTGGACACGGCCAGCCGTTGCCGCGTGCGCCCGCTGTGCGCGTAGCGGGCCTCCAGCATGTCGGTCTGCTCGATGACCTGCCGGGCGTAGCCGAGCAGTTCCGCCCCGTCGTTGGTGAGCGTCACGCCGCGGTTGGAGCGGGTGAACACCGTGATGCCCAGCTCCTGCTCCAAGTCCTTGATGGCGGTGGAGAGGTTCGACTGCGAGGCGTACAGGTTCTGGGCCGCCGCGTTGATGGAGCCGTATTCCGCGATGGCGATGAGGTAGCGCAACTGCTGCAGGGTCATGGGGGCTCCGTTCTGGTTGGGGCGGGCGAGCGCCGCGTGGGCGGCGGCCGGCGGGGCGGGCGGTGGGACGCGCACCGGGCCGCATGGCGGGACGCGCCTCAGGCGCGGCGCACGCGGGCAGGCGGTCAGCGGGCGAGCGCCGCGTGGGCAGATGGGCACGCGGGCAGGCCGTGCAGCGGCACGCGCGGCGCTGGCGGTGAGCCGTTTCGGGCGCGCGCGGCGGCCGGCGAGGCGTCCGCGCGGTGACGCCCGCGGCGCACGCCACTGCGTGCCCGCGGATCCCGCACCCCCCGCCGCCCTTGTGTCCTTCTTCTCATTTTACCCGGCTATCTTCATAACCGATAGCAAATCATCAAAACATCGAATGACCCCAAAGGTTGTGTTTGGCCGGGATTCGTGGTTTCATGCAATACGCTGTCAACGACCACCCAAGGAGTACGCATGGCCACGAAGAACATTCCCTACGATCAGAAATACTACGATCCCGAAATAGAGTGCATGCCGCGTCCCGAATTGGAGGCCCTGCAACTGGAGCGGCTGCAGGCCATGGTGAGCTACGCCTACGAGAACACGGTGTACTACAAGCGCGCGTTCGACGAGGCCGGCGTGAAACCGAGCGACATCAAGACGCTGGCGGACATCCAGAAGTTCCCCTTCATCGACAAGAAGACCGAGCGGGAGACGCAGCACGTGGGCAGCTTCTTCGGCGAGATGTGCTCCGTCCCCGAGGAGGAAGTGGTGTTCATGGCCACATCCTCCGGCTCCACGGGCGTGCCCACGGTGAGTCCCTTCACGCAGGAGGACTTCGACCTGTGGCAAGACACCGAGGCGCGCCTGTTCTGGCAGGCCGGCATGCGCCCGAACGACCGCTACGTGCACGGCCTGAACTTCGCGCTGTACGTGGGCGGTCCCGACGTCATCGGCGCGCAGCGCTTGGGCGCGCTGGCCATTTGGGTGGGCGCCGTGCCGTCCGACCGGCTGCTGTTCGTGCTGAAGCAGTACCAGCCCACGGTCATTTGGACGTCGCCCAGCTATGCGTGGACGTTGGGGGAGAAGGCGAAGGAGAAGGGCTACGACCCCAAGACCGACTTCTCCATCCACACCATCATCGTGGCGGGCGAGCCGGGCGGCTCCATCAAGAGCACGCGCGAGGCCATCGAAGATTTGTGGGGCGCGAAGGTGGTGGACTTCTTCGGCCTTTCCGACATCTACGGGGCCTGCGCGGCCATGTGCGAGGCGAAGGACGGCCTGCACATCGTGGAGGACCAGATTCTGGTGGAAACGGTGGACCCCGCAACGGGCGAAGTGCTGGAGCCGGGGCAGACCGGGGAGCTGGTGTACACGACCCTGATGAAGAAGGCGCGCCCGATGATCCGCTTCCGCACGGGCGACATCGGCTACGTGTCCAACGAGAAGTGCTCCTGCGGCCGCACGCTGGCGCGCATCCACGTGACGGGGCGCAAGGACGAGATGTTCATCGTGGGCGCCGTCAACGTGTTCCCCAGCGACGTGGAATACGTGGTGCGCGGCGAGAAGGGCCTGACGGGCGAGTACTCCATCCGCGTGTACAACCAGAACTACACCACCAAGTACGAGGTGTCGGTGGAGCGCGCTCAGGGCTCGGACGAGTCTTACGACGCCGTGGCCAAGCGCGTGGAGGCGGCGCTCAAGGCCCACACGGGCGTGCGTCCGGCCAAGGTCATCGTCTACGACGCCGGCAAACTGGGAACCTCCAGCGAGCACAAGGCGTCCCGCTTCGTGGACGAGAGGGAATAGGGGTTCCGCCGTTCTGCGAGTGGCGGAACCCGCCGACGTTGCGGAAACCCTCGCTGACTTGCTACGCCAACCGGAAAGGTAGAAACCGCGAGGGCTTTTCTTGCCGGTTGGCCCGCCGGGGAGGTATGATCTTATTGGAAAGGGAGACTCACCGAAAGGATGCGCCCATGACCACCGAAACCACTTTCGCCGTTTCCGGACAGCACTACCTGTTCAACGTGCAGACCTTCGCCCATGTGGTGCTGGCGCTGGGCGGCGACGCCTATTCCTACGCGCTGCGCGACCGCACGACGCAGGGCGTCATCGACGACGTTGCAAGCGGCACGAGCGAACTGGGCGTTCTGTTCCAGACCTCGGCCACGGCCGATGCGGTGAACGCCGCGCTGGCCGAGGCCGGCTTGGAGTTCGTGGAGCTCATACAGTCCGCCCCGCGCGTGGCGCTTCCCAAGAGCCATCCCATGGTGAACGCCGAAAGCCTTTCGCTGCGCGACATGGAAGACTACCCCTACCTGTACTTCGAGCAGGACGCCGACTCCCCGGTGGCGTTCGCCGAGGAAGCGCTGGCCGACGTGCCGCGCGCCAAGAGCATCGCCTGCACCGACCGCGCGTCTTTGTCGGAACTGATCGTGGCGCTGAATGGCTATACGGTGACCAGCGGCATTCTGGTGGGCATCTCCGACGGCGCCGGCTTGAACACCGTGCCGCTGGAAACCGACGTGAAGCTGCACTTGGGGTACGTGGTGAAGAAGGACGCCGCGCTGAGCGAGGCGGGCCGCCGCTTCGTGGACACGTTGGAGAAGAACCTCGAGCGCTACGCGCGGTTCTAGCCAGCGGGCGCGGCGGGTCGGCCGCAGGCTGGCTGCAGGTTGCCGCCTGCGGGTTGCAGCCAGCGGTCCGCAGTCTGCGGGCCGCAGCGCCGTGTCGCCGCGCGTTGGCGCAGCAAACAAGAACAGGGAGGGCGTCCGCGCGTATGCGCCGGGTGCCCTCCCTGTTCTTGTTTGCTGCGCGGCCTTACGCCGGCAGCTGCCTTTCGTCGCGATCGTCCTGGTTGTCCTGCGCGCCTGCGCCGCGCCGCGCGTGCGCGCCCGATTCCCACTTCGCGTGCACCTTCTCGCGGCGCTCCCGCTCCGCGCGCACTTCGCTTGGGCGCAGGCGCGCGGGCTGTTCCTCGGCCAGCTTGTCCTGCCGCGCGAATTCCAGTCGGATGCCGATGTACTCCGAAACCAGCAGAACCAGCAGGATGCACATGACAATGAGGTAGCCTATCACGGCCCCCGGCAGTCCGGTGTAGTTCACCAGCAGGATGGGCACGAACAGCGAGAAGCCGAACGTGATGAGGTACAGGCGCATGACCTCCTTTTGCCGGCGCAGCACGGTGATGACCTGGTAGAGGAAGTCGATGGCCGCCGTCACGCCGCCCGCCGCGAGCATGATGAAGCACAGCCCGCGGAACGGCTCGAAGTCCAGCCCGTACATGAAGCTCATGACTGGAATGCCGATCCACCCCATGACCAGGGCCACCACAAGGGTGATGGCGACGATGACGAGCACGATGACCACGATGCTCAGGTCGAACCGCCGCCGTTTTTCCGGGTCGGCCCACGTTTCGGCCATGCGCACGAGCAGCGGCTTGTATATCAGGCCGATGGTGAGCAGGATCATCTGCGCGGGGAAGTACAGCGCGTTGAAGTACAGCTGGTTGTCGTAGCTGAGGACGCCTTCCATGACGAACTTCGGCATGTTGTCGATGAGCGAGTACATGAACAGCGCCACGAACAGGGGGAAGCACTGCTTGAACAGCGACAGGATGCCCCGCGCGGTGCCCCGTTGCGATTTCGGCGTCTCGAACAGCGCCAAGGGGAACGTGAGGAACAGAAACGTGGCGCCCGCCGTTACGGCCATGGCCACGCACGCGCCGGGAAGGTTGCGCGTGACCAGCAGGAAAAGCGAAAACACCACGAACACGCACACCGAGCGGAATGCCTGGGACACGCCGGCAAGGTACAGCTTGTCCACCTGCTGCAGGCGTCCTTCGTACACGTCGGCAAGGCCGTCCACCATCTTGTACAGGTACACCCCTATGCTGATGACGAGCATCTGGTCGGCGTAGCCGCGCACCATGCAGTACGCCACGCCCGCCACCACCATGACGACGCAGGTGATCCACCGGTTGATCTGGTAGTCGGAGAAGGAGTGTTCCTCGTCCAAGTCCGACACTTGGAAGGTGCGCACGCCGTAGTTGGCCACTATCATGAGCAGCGATCCGGTGACGAACGCGATGGAGAACATGCCGGCCTGCTCCACGCCCACCAGCTGGGTCACGACCACGGTGAGGAAGGGGAACACCATGCCCCATGCCGCGATGCCTATCGTGTTGCACACGTAGTCGCGCGTGGTGCGGTGCGCGGCGTATTCCTCCTCTTGGCCGCTCAGGTTCCGGTCCGACACCGCGCCCAGCAGGCGGTTGCACCATCCGTTGATGGTGCGCTTGAAGAAGTTGGGCCTGCGGGGCCGCTTGGCGCGCGCGGGGCGCGTGGGCGAGCTGGAGTGTGCGGCAGGGGTGGGCGCGTTGGGATGAGCGGCGCGCGCTGGCGCGTTGGGAGGGTTGGCTGCCGCGCCGCGCGCGGCGCGCCCGGTCGCGCCGGGGCGCACTGCTTGTGCAGGCATGCCGGGTTGTGCCGCGTGTGCGCCACGCTCGCCCTCGCCGCGCGCGGGTGGTAGTGATGCCCGCGCGCCGGCATGCGGGCCCGTCTCGGGCGCATGGTTGGGCCGGACGTGCGATCCCCGGTTGGCGTTGTCCCGCGTGGTGCGGCTCATGGCGTGGCGTCGAACCCCGTTTCTTCCTGTGACTTCCGTGGCGGCCTGCAAGAACGCTTGCTTCCGGCGCCGCGACCCGCCCGCCGCGCGTCGGCCGCCCGCTCTCGGCGTGGTGTCTGCCACGCGCTGCGGGTGGCAGCTCTCGGTGCAGCATCCGCCACGCGTTGCAGATGCCGCGCGTCGGCGCCCCTTTCTTAGTGCTTCTGCGCTCTTTTCTTCGTATTCCTATTATATAGTCCGCGCGCAACCCCTCCCGCAAGATTCATAGCAGGAGCAAACGCCGGGTGCGGACGCGCTGCCGCGGGCCGCGCCGCGGTCGGCGCGATTCTGCCTTGTCGTACCCGGCTATGTTCAGCGCCTGCGCAAATGTGCCGCATCGAAGTGGGCGGCCATTCAAGAACCCACACCGCGCCTTATGCGCCCTGTGCCTGCGCAAATGCGCCGCATCATGCTGCAACGTGATGCAGGGTGTTCTTCAGTATGGCACGTTTTGCCTCGTCGAGTGCGCTCGTCGGCCGCAAAACGGATGCGGAGTGCCTTTCGATGCGGTACATTTTTGCCAATTCCTGCATCTTTCTCTTGCGGCTTCTGGCTATGCTGATTGCTTTGGGGGAGAAATGCCTGTTCGCAGGATTGGGGAACCGGTGTGGCTTTTGCATCGTGGTGGAAAGAATGCAGGAATCGGCCATTTTGTGGCTAGGCAGGCATGAGGGAAGGCGTTTTGTGACAGAACTGGCTTTCTGTTTGGCGGAACGAAAGGCTGCGAGCGAATGCGGGCACGGCGCGGCTGGTGCGATTCTGCCTTGTCGTACCCGGTTGCCGTGCCGCTTGCCGAAAGGGGCGCGCATCTTGCGCGGCGCATTGCGGGGAGGCGGCATGAAGCGTAGGATTGTTGGGAATGCAGATGAACGGGGTTGGCGATGATGCCGCTTGCAGTTGGGAGCGTTCGGGGTCCCGATTGCGGCTGGCTTGCAGCGGGTAGGCCGCTGACGGCTGCTGGTTGGCGATGGTGCCGCTTGCGGCGGGTGGGTCGCCGGCGGCTGGCTGGCAGCGGGCAGGGGACCGACGGCGAGCAGTGTGCAGTCGGTTGGCAGCGTGCAGGCAGGCGGCGGCCAGCATGGACGGAAGGCCGGGGAGAAAGCAGGGAACATGATAGAAGTGTTGTGGCACGGTCGCGGCGGGCAAGGGGCGTTCACGGCGGCTCGCCTGCTGGGCGCGGCGGCTTCCTTGGCCGAAGGGCGGTTCGCTTTGGCTTTTCCCTCCTTTGGCCCCGAGCGGCGCGGCGCTCCCATGCGGGCATTCACCAAGCTTGACGACCGTCCCATCGGCGACCGCAGTGCGAGTTCGCAGGCTGATTTCGTGGTGTATCTGGACGAGACGCTGCTGGGTTGCGCGTGGGAGAGCGAGCTGAAGCCCGGAGGGAAGGTTCTGGTGAACAGCACGCGACACCATGGCGACCCGCGCGTCCTTTCCGTCGATGCCAATGGGATCTCTGCGTCCGTGCTGGGCCGGCCCATTCCCAATACGGCGTTTCTGGGCGCATTGGCCGCGTTGAGTGGGCGGGTGGACGTCGAGGACGTGCGCGAGGCGGTGCGGCTGTACATGCCCGAACGGCTGCGCGAGCGCAACATCGCCATCGTCGATGCGGTGTACGGGCAGATGCGGGGGCAATGTGGGGCCGTTGGCGCGCTGGCTTCGCAGAGCGACGCGCTGCAGGCGCCGCAGGGCGATACGCCCGCCGCCTCGCAGGCTCCCGCGTTCAATGACCCGCAGGCCTCGCAGGGCGACGCGCCGCGAGGGAATGCGCCGTGCAACGACGCGCCGCGCGCCGCAGCTGCGCAGGGGTCGGGCACGCTCGTCCCAACCCTTGCTTCTGCTTCCGCGGCGCGGCCCGCCCCACAGCGCCGTCCGGCAAGCATTCCCACGCTGCGCGCCGCAATCCCGCAGCCCGACGACTATGCGCGCACCACCTGTTTCGAGGCGGGGCATTTGGTGGCGAAGAACGCGGGTTGGCGCAACGTGCGCCCCGTCATCGACGCGGGGAAGTGCACGGGGTGCCTGCAGTGCTACCTGCATTGCCCCGACGGCACGGTGTTCAAGTGCGCCCCGGCGGCTTCCGCATCCACCGAGCGAGCCTTTTCGTGCAATTCCCTTGCTGCCAGCAACAAGGAAGCGGATGCTGGAGGCGAATTGCCCAATGGCGCGGTTAGAAAGGCCGCCGTCGTGCCGGCGACTTCCGCACCTGACCCAGCGGCTTCCGCGTCTGTGCCCGTTCCGCAGACTCCCGTCGCGCCCGCTCCGGTGGCCATCGACTACGACTTCTGCAAGGGGTGCGGCATCTGCGCGCGGGTATGCGCGTTCGGGGCCATTGCCATGGTGCCGGAGCGCGGCGAGGGCAAGGAGGGCCTCCAATGAGTGCGAAGCGGTTCCTTTCCGGCGACGAGGCGTTCGCCGAAGGCGTGCGGCTGGCGCGCCCGCAGGTGATTTCCGCCTATCCCATCACGCCGCAGACCGTGGTGGTGGAGCGGTTGAGCGAAATGGTGGAGGCGGGCGAGCTTGCCGCCGAATACGTGCATGTGGAGTCCGAGCATTCGGCGCTGTCGTGTGCCATTGGCGCGTCGGCCACGGGCGCGCGCACGTTCACGGCCACGTCGAGCCAGGGGCTGCTGTACATGGCCGAGTGCCTGACCTACGCGTCGGGCGGGCGGTTCCCCATCGTCATGATGAATGCCAACCGGTCCACGGCGTTGCCGTGGAACATCTACGGCGACCAGCGCGACTCGCTGGCGCTTCTGGACCACGGGTGGATTCAGGTGTACGCGGAGAACAACCAGGAGGCGCTTGACTTGGCGCTCATGGCCTACGCGCTTGCGGAGGACGAGCGCGTGCAGACGCCGGTCATGGTGAATCTGGACGGGTTCGCGCTCACGCACACCTACGAGACGGTGGACGTGCCCGCGCCCGACGAGGCCGACGCGTTTTTGCCGCCGTACCGCACGCGCAACCGGTTCGATTTCGAGCATCCCGTGAACATCGGCTTTTCGGCCGGCCCGGAATACAACCGCTACTTCAAGCACCGCGAGCATTGCGACATGCTGGGCGCGGCAGACGTGGTGGAGGAAGTGGAGCGGCGCTTCGCCTGCGTGTTCGGGCGGCAGTATCCGGGCTTGGTGGAAGCGGTGCGGTGCGAAGACGCCGACTGCGTGCTGGTTGCCTTGGGATCGGCGGCGGGGCTGGTGCGCGACGTGGTGGACGCCCTGCGCGCACAGGGCCTGCGCGTGGGGCTTCTGCGCATACGCTACCTGCGGCCCCTGCCGACGCGCGAGATTGCGCACGCGCTGGGTGCGGCCAAGGTGGTGGGCGTGCTGGAAAAGGACGTTTCCTTTGGCGCGGAGGGCACGGTGTTCACCAACGTGAATTCCGTGCTGCAGCAGGCGGGCATGGCGGTGCCCACGTATGACTTCATCGGCGGCCTTGGCGGCGACGACATCACGTCGGCGCAGGTGGAGGGGATTTTCCGGGTTTTGCTGACCTCCCAGCTGGCGGGCGGGGACATTCCGCGTGTGAGCTTCTTGGGGATAGATTCGCCGGCGGACGCCGCAGGTGCGAAGGGGGCGAACTAGCATGTCGATCAATGCCAAGACCATGGCCGACGACGAGTTCTTCTTCGGACACAAGGCGTGCGCCGGGTGCGGCGCGTCGCTGGTGGTGCGCACGTGCCTGAAAGTGCTCGGCCCGAACGCCGTGTGCGCGCTGCCCGCCGGCTGCATGAGCGCCGTCGGGTTCAACTTCCCGCAGCTGTGCTTCGCCAACAATGCCATGATCACGCCGTTCGCCGCCACGGCCAGCGTGCTCACGGGCATCGAGGCCGGCCTGCGCGCGCAGGGCAGAAAGCCCGAAGACTGCACGGTCGTGGGCTTTGCGGGCGACGGCGGCACGGCCGACATCGGCATGGCCGCGCTGTCCGGTGCCATCGACCGCAACGACGACATCCTCTACATCTGCTACGACAACGAAGCGTACATGAACACCGGCATCCAGAAAAGCTCGCTCACGCCCTTCGGCGCGAAGACCACCACCACGCCCGCCGGCAAGAACGCGCGCGGCTGCCTGACGCAGAAGAAGAACATGTTCGAGATCGTGGCCGCCCACGGCATTCCCTATGCGGCCACGGCGTCCATCGGATACGTGACGGACTTCATGCGCAAGGTGGAGCGCGCGGCGTCGCTGCACGGCACGCGCTACATCCACGTGATTGCGCCGTGCCCCACCGGCTGGGGCTGCGGCGTGGACGAAACCATCGACGTGGCGAAGGAGATCGTGGACTGCGGCCTGTGGTATCTGGCCGAATACGAAGGCCCGCAAACGCTGGCCGCGCAGGCTGCAGCTGCGCAAGGGGAGCAGGCCGCGGAAGGCGTGCCCGACATTCCGTCCACCGACGTGTCGGGCGGCCGGTTCAAGCTCAACCGCAACCCGCGCACGTTTTCCAGCGTGGAGGCGTACCTGCGCCGGCAGGGCCGCTTCAAGCAGCTCGCTGCCGAGGACATAGCCCTCATAGAGGCATCGCGGGACGCCAAATGGGAAGCCATGCGCCGCATGTGGCAGTGAGCGGCGCTTGTGCGCTTGCGGTGCGAAGGGAAGGCGGGCGGTATGGAATCGTTGCCTATGGGCGAGCAGCCTTGCGGGTGCTCCCACGAGGGGTCTAGCGAAAATCTTTGCGAGCGAACCAATGAGCAGTCCCACGGGGAGCCCCGGCAGGGGCGGGCGGAAGTCTCGGGTGCGGGCGGAGGGGCGGGCGCCTCGCGCGTCCGCGAGATTGGCGCGTGCATAGAGCCGCACATCGTCGGCTTGCGGCGGCGCTTCCACGAGCATCCCGAGTTGAGCGGGCAGGAAGCGCAAACCGCCGATGCGGTGTGCGCCGAACTCGACGCGCTGGGCGTGCCGTGGCGCCGCGTGGCGGAAAACGGCGTCATCGCCACCATTGCGGGCACGGCAGCCGGGGCCTACGATGCCGCCGGCGCGCCCCGCCACCGCGTTGCCCTGCGGGCCGATATGGATGCCCTTCCCGTGACCGAGCAGACGGGCGCCGCGTATGCGTCGCAAACCCCGGGCGTCATGCATGCGTGCGGCCACGACGGGCACATGGCCATGTTGCTGGGCGCGGCCCGCATCCTGTGCGGGATGCGCGACGCCCTGCAAGGCGAGGTGCGCCTGATCTTCCAGCCGTCCGAGGAGGTTTCCATTGGGTCGCGGCTGATGATAGACGCCGGCGCGCTCGACGGCGTGGACGCCATCTACGGCGCGCACATCTGGAGCGACTTGGACGCGGGGCTGTTCTCGTGCGAGCCGGGGCAGCGCATGGCGCACACCGACTGGTTCCGCATCGACATCGAGGGCGTGAGCGCGCACGGGTCCATGCCGCACAAGGGCGTGGACGCCATCGTGGTGGGCGCGGAAATGGTGACGGCTTTGCAAGTGCTGGTCAGCCGCGACGTTTCGCCGTTCGAACCCGTGGTGGTCACCGTGGGGGAATTCCACGGCGGCGAGGCACGCAACATCATGGCCGGATCGGCCTACCTGACGGGAACGGTGCGCACGTGGAGCGAGCGGCTGCGCGCCGAAGTGCCCGACCGCTTGGAGCGCATTGTCGGCAAGACGGCGCGGGCCTTCGGCGCGCACGTCAAGTTCACGTTCGAGCCGGGTAATGCCGGGCTTGCCAACGATCCCGCCTGCGCCGAGCGCGCCCGCCGCGCCGTGGTGGAGGTGTTGGGCGAACAGGCCGTGGGCAGCTACATCGGCACGCTTTCCGGGGAGGACTTCAGCGAGTACCTGCGTTTGGTGCCCGGGGTGTTCGTGTTCGTGGGCTGCCGCAACTCTCAGGCCGGCATCGTGCACCCCCAGCACAGCTGCCATTACGACATCGACGAAAGCGTGCTGGTCAAGGGCGCCATGGTGGCCGCCCAGTTCGCTGCCGACTACCTCACGCCACTATGACGGTGGGCAGCGGGCGGTCGTGCGGTTCGGTGGGCACGCGGGCAAGGCGCTGCTCCGCGAATGCGACGCCGGCCACGGCGGCATCCGGGCGGAGGGAGGCGAGCAGGCGGTCGTAGTTGCCGCCACCGTAGCCAAGGCGTCTGCCGGCGGCGTCGAACGCCACGAGCGGCACCACCACGCCGTCTATCTGGGAAGGCTCTACAGGGGAGTAGCCTTCGCGCTCCAAGGAGCCAGAAGGCCACGTGCGCAGCGGGTGCGCGAGGAAGCCCGCCCGCGCGCCCGCAAGCTGCGCGGGTTCGACGCAGTGGAATTCCATGCGAGCCGGGGAGAAAGGCGCGGCGGCATCCCTTGTCATGCAGGGGAAGCACACGCGCCAGCCGCGCGCATGCGCGGCATCCACGAGCGCCCGCAGATCGACCTCGCTTTTCATGGCGGCATACACTGCCAACAGGGATCCCGGCTGCAAAAGGGGCGCGAAGTGGCTTTCCAGCTTGCGGCACGCCTCGGCGCTGCGCCGCAGCCGGTCGGCTGGGGGTATGCGGTCGCGCGCGGCGAGCGCGGCTTCCCGGGCATGTTGCTTGTCGTCCATGCCACGAGTATACCCGCTTCCACGCGCACGCGCCGCCGCACGGGCAGTGTTTCACGGGAAACTTTTTCACGCGCCGCCCCGCCCGGCGCAGCGTGGCGCGCGGGCGTTCCGCGCCGCACGCCTCAACCGGCGCTTGACCATGAGGCGTTTGCGGACAATTATGCCGCCCGTGTAACCATTTCCAATCGATTTGCCCCGTATTTGTAACCGTGATCTTGCTATAATCATTTCGCATTCGCTACACTGCAATCACCCCAATAATTCGCCCCACGGCGAAGCAAGACGAAGAAAAGACGCTGGCTCCAGCGTCTTTTCGCGTTATTGGGGCAAAAGTGATCAAAGGGCATATATATGCAGGCAGATCGACGTTTTTTGCAGGCTGCGCCGCCCGTCGGCGGCCGCGAGTTAGGAGGAACCGTGCAACTCAAGGCATCCACAGACTACGGTATCCGCGCCATCCTGTATCTGGCCGCCCAAGGGACCACGTGCTCGTCCAAAGACATCGCGCACGACATGTCCATCCCACGCGACTATCTCATCCAGCTGGCGCAGCTGCTGCGCAATGCGGGACTCATCGAGGCGCGTCCGGGCAAGCACGGCGGCTACCGTCTGGCGAAGGATCCGGCGGACATCAGCGTGCTGCAAATCATCTCGGCGCTTGACGAAGATGCCAAACAGTCCACGCGCGCCAAGCGCATCACGCGCAAGAACAGCGCCATGGTGGACGGCGTCAAGCAAACCTACCGTCTGATAGAGGAAAGCTTCGACGCCTATTTGGACAGCCTCACGGTGGAAACGCTGCTCGATTGCACGCAGGACACGGGCAAGGGGCAAGCGTATCTGGCCGAACGTCTCGGAAGCGAAAGCCGCCGCCTCACGGCCCAGGCCAACTAGCCCGTTCATCCATCGCCTTTCCATCCGCATGGGCCGCGCGCATGGCCGTCCGCCCCTCGCTGCCCCCTTTGTCTCTTTTCCCTTCTCCCTTTCGTCGTTTGGCTACCGCCCGGTTCTTTCCCGCTCGTTCCCGCCCGGTTTTTGCCTTGCGTCACAGCCCCAGCACCTGCATGACCAGCAGCGCCGCCGTCAACACGGTGACGATGCCCACGGTCAGCCAAATGAGCACGCGCGAAACGAAGCGCGAGCGGTATTCCCCCATGATGCGCTTGTCTGCCGATATGATGGCCATGAACACCAGCAGCACCGGCAGGATGACGCCGTTCACGAACTGCGCCGTCAGCATGACGCCCAGAAGGTCGATGTGCGGCACCAGCACCACCACGGCCGAAAACGCGATGACGAACGTGAAGATGCTCTTGAACAGCGGTGCTTCCTTCCACTTGAACGAAACGCCCGCCTCCCATCCGAACGCCTCGCAGATGACGAACGACGTGGTGAGCGGCAGGACGCAGGCCGCAAGGAACGACGCCGCAATGAGCCCGATGGCGAACAGCGCCTCGGCGTATTGGCCGGCGAACGGGGCAAGGGCGTGCGCGGCGTCTGCGGCGCTTTCTATCTCGATGCCCTGCGGGTACAGCACCGCGCCCGTGGTGACGATGATGAACCACGCCACCAAGCAGGCGGCAATGGTGCCCGACACCGCATCGACTTTGGTGGAGAACAAGTCTTTAACCGTCGTGCCCTTCTCCACCACGTTGCTTTGGGCGAAGAACATCATCCACGGGGCAATGGTGGTGCCAATCATGGCGATGACCAGCGAGACGAAGCTCTGGTCGTTCACGATGCGCGGCACGACGGTGCTGGCAAGGGCGTCGTGCCAGTTCGGCTGCGCCATGAACGCCGCGACGACATACGTGGCGAACACGCACGACAGCACCAGGAACACCTTCTGCACGCGCTTGTAGCTGCCGCCCACCACCAGAAGCCACACGGCTACGGCGGCTACGGGCACCGAGAGGTACTTCGAGACGCCGAACATCTCCATGCCGCTCGCAATGCCTGCGAACTCCGAAAACGTGGTGGCCACATTGCCCACGAGCAGGGCAAGCATGGCAAGCGCCGTCAGGCGGATGCCGAAGCGCTCGCGAATGAGTGCGGCGAACCCCTTGCCGGTGACCGCGCCCATGCGGGTGGCCGTGGTTTCCACCACGATGAGCAGCACGCACATGACGGGGATGACCCACAGCGTGGCGAACCCGAACTTCGCGCCCACGGTGGAGTACGTGGAAATGCCGCCGGCATCGTTGCCGGCCATGGCCGTGACGATGCCCGGGCCCATGGCAGCCAGCAGAAGCCAGGCCTTGTTCGGCTTCCTCTCCTTTGTCCCGCGCGCATCGGCGCCGGCGCCGATGCGCGCGGATTCGGGCGCTGGCATCGAGGGGGCGTCGGGCGACGGCGTCTCGGCAGGGGCGGGCGCTGGCGTGGCGGCCGCCGCAGGCGGGGAATCCGGCACGGGCACGTGTGCCGCCGAGGCGCGCGGGCGGGGGAGGCGTTCCTTCAACACCATGGCGCTAGCTCCACGAGTAGCCGATTATCTGGAACAGCACCAGCGTGTAAAGGCCCAGGAACAGCACGGCGGCAATGGCTATGCCCGCCACCATGGGCGCGTTCACGCGCACCTTGTCGCCGCTCACGTCCTCCTCGATGGCGTCCCATGCGTCGTCGGTGGTCACGATGCCCAAAAGCCCGCCGCGCTCGTCCACCACGGGCATGGCGGGCAGGTCGTACTTGAAGATGTCGGCGGCCACGTCTTCCTCGGTCTCGTCGGGCGTGGCCGTGATGATGTCCTCGAACATGACCGATCCCACCGGCTTCGCGTCGTCGGTCAGCACCAGCGTGCGCAGGGAAAGCACGCCCACCAGGCGCTCGTATTCGTTGAGCACGTACACGTAGTGCACGGTGGGGTGGTCTTCGGGCAGCTCGCGCAGCACTTCTATGGTTTCGCCCACCGTCGTGTCCTCGTGCACGGCGACGAACTGGGTGGTCATCATGCCGCCCGCGGTGCCGTCCTTGTAGCCCAGAAGCTGGCGGATTTCCGCGGCGTCTTCCACGCCCATCAGGCGCAACAGCGTTTCGGCCTTCTCGTAGGACAGGTCGCGCACGATGTCGGCGGCGTCGTCGGGGTCCATGCTGCCCAAAAGGCCCGCCGCCCGCGCGTCGTCCAGTTCGCCGATGAATTCCGCCTGGTATTCGTCCTCCATTTCGGAAATGGCCTCGGTGGCGCGCGCGTCGTCCAGGTGTTGGAACACGTTGGCGCGCTGCTGGGGGTCCAGCTGCTCCAGGATGTCGGCCACGTCGGCGGGATGCAGCTCGTCCAAGCGTTTGTGCGTCACCGAAAGCTGCACTTCGGAAAGGTCGCGATCCAGCAGGTCCATGTAGTTCCATGCGATGATCTGCTCGTCTATGCGCTTGCCGAACGCCCTCGCCACGGCAACCACGGCGCGCTCGAGCCACGGCGCCAGCCCGCGCAGGATGCCGCGCGTGCCCACCTCGGCGCCCAGCAGGCGCAGCTGCGTGCCTGACTGCGAGAGCTTGAGGTCGTTCACGCGCACGACCTTCATGCCCTGCGTGTCAACGATCTGCCGGTTCAGCAGGTCGCGCGCCAGCAGCACCTCGTCGGGTTGCAGGTAGCTGAAGCGGATGTCGTGCGATTCCACCGACAGCGTGATGCCGTCCTCGTCGAACTCGTTGACGTACTTGCGCCACGAGATCATGAACGGCACCTTGCCGGGCCCCTGAAACGCCAGACTGGTGATGCGGGGAAACACTTCGCCCGTGGAAATGGCCAAATCGGAGATCGTGCCGATCTTCTCGCCGCGCATGTCCACGACGGGTTTCCCCATCATTTGAGAAAGATAAAGCATACGGTTCCCTTACGTGTTGGGCGTCGGGCCGTCCCGCTTGCGTCCGGGTGCCGTGCGCCGCGCGTTCGGGCGCGCTGGCATGCGGGTTCAAGGGAGGGGCCGCTTGACGCGTCGCAGTCGTCCTTCGACTGCCGGCGCGCGGGGCTGGGGCGTTTCGTTCGGGGCGCGGGCCGCCGCGCAGTGTGCGGGCGAACCCTTGCGTGCCCCCGAGGTGCCAGCCGCTTCCGCGTAAGGGAAGTCGAAGGTTACATACTGTGAGGCTTCGGTTTTCGAACCTTCAAGTACGTTTCCTTTCCTCGGTCTTCGCGCCGGCGCCATGGCCGGGCGCGTGTTTGTGCGCCGCTGACGAGCGGCGCGGCTACCGCATGATACCGGCATTTCCGGGGGAATGCAAGAAAGCCGCCGGTAAAGTCTTGGCAAAGCCCCCATTTGCCACGCGAAAGGGCGCAACGCGGCACGCGCGGAGCATGCTCCCGCCGGCGCGTTGCGGGGATGGAGCCGTATTTCCGTCCCTCAGAAAATCGCCAGTTCTTTGTACTCCATGGCTCCTCGCTATAATTAACGGGCGGTTTCGCATCCGTTATTTATAAAAAACAGCAATTAGTATAATTAACGGGCTTTCTCCGATCAACTGTTGGTACTGAGCGGCGTGACGTGTAAACAACGGGTGCGCGCTGCGAAGCCCTGGCGTGCGGTGGCGGGGCGTTAGGCCAAGTAGGTCATCAGGGCGGCTTCGATGCGCTTGGTGTCAACGGGTTTGGAAACGAAGCCGTCCATGCCTGCCGCAAGGGCCTGGTTCCGGTCTTCCACGAAGGCGTTGGCGGTCATGGCCACGATGGGCGGACGCCGCCGCCGGCTTTCGCGGCACGCCGAGCAAATGGCGCGCGTTGCCTCGAAACCGTCCATGACCGGCATCTTCACGTCCATGAACACGAGGTCGTAATAGTCTTCCGGCGCGCCCGTCACCAAATCGAGCGCCTCCTTGCCGTCGCGCGCCGATTCCACCTGCACGCCGTATTCCCCCAGAAGCTCGCTCACTATCTCGCGGTTCAAGTCGTTGTCTTCGGCAAGCAGCACGCGCCCCTGCAGGTCGGGGCGGGCCGCTGCGCCGGCTTCCTCCCGGCGTCCCGCGTCCTCGGCCGTCGCGAGCGTCAAGGTGACCGCGAACCGGGAACCCACGCCCAGTTCGCTTTCGATGGCGATGTCGCCGTCCATCATGTCAACGATGTGCTTCACGATGGCCATGCCCAAACCCGTTCCCTCGCATGCGCCGCCGCCGGCTTCCTCGCGTTCGTAGGGAGTGAATATCCTTTTCACGAACTCCGGGTCCATGCCAATGCCGGTGTCTTCCACAACCAGCCGGTACACGGCGCATTGCGGCTGGCCGGATGGCTTTTCTTCAACGGACACGCGCACGGCGCCTTCGGGCGCGGTGTATTTCACGGCGTTGCTGGAAAGGTTCAGCAGCACCTGCTTCATGCGCAGGGCGTCGCCGACGACGCGCGCATGCTCTATGTCGGTGGTCACCGTCAGCTGTTGGCGCTTGTCTTTGGCCTGTGGCTGGATGAGCGTGACCAGGTCGTTGACGAGCGCAAGTAGGTCGAACTCGCGCTCGTCGAGCAGCAGCTTGCCGTTTTCTATCTTGCTCAAGTCGAGCACGTCGTTTATCAGGCCCAGCAGGTGGTGGGACGAGCAGTCTATTTTCTCCAGACAGGTTTCCACTTTGTCCTGGTCGTTGGTGTGGGCCTTCGCGATGCAGGTCAGTCCCATGACGGCGTTCAGGGGCGTGCGGATGTCGTGGGAAACGCTCGAGAGGAACTGGGACTTCGCCACGTTGGCGTTCTCGGCTTGCAGCAGCGCCTTCTGCAGGTCTTCGATGCGGTGCTGCTGGCGCCTTCCCATTCGGGCGAGGTGCACTGCGAAGCCGGCTAGAAGCGCAAGGGCGGCGGCCATGAGCACGGTTGCGAGGAGGGCGGGGGATTCGAGGAGGGAGAGGGAGGCGGGCCAGTTCGTTTGAGGAGCGTTTTGTGTGCTTGGGTCTGCTGTGAAAAGGGGTCTTGCATTGCCGAGTGTTGCGAGTAGGACGAGGAACATGCCAAGTGCCACGAGGGAGACGACGAGGGGCTTGTGGCCAAGCCGGTTGCCTTCTTTGGCGGCGAGCAGCTGCTGCGGCTCGGTTTCGGTCATGCCGTGACCTCCGTTCCGCCGATTTCGCGGCGATTGCGCATGTCGGAAGGGCGCAGGCCGCGCCCCGCATGCAAGGTCGTCCGGCCGCACGTGGGGAGCCGGACGCTGAGACATCGATCAGCATAATGGAGACGGCGGCACAATACAATACAGGGGAAAGATAATTTACGTGACAGAACAGTGACACTTTCCCCACGCCAGCGTGCCGAAACGTGGCGAGCGCGTGTGCCGTGCGGCGCCGGGGGGGGCTCGCGGGTGGCGGTCTTGCGGGCGGGCGGGGGGTACCAGGCATGCGAACGCCGTGCGGCGCCTGTGGGCGGCGCATGCGGGCAGCGGCGGCCTTGCGCGCATGCGGGCGCGCCCCATTCCGCCCGGGTGTGCAGGTTGTGCGCATGCGCGCTGCCGGTTGCTTGACATCTTGCGGCGGCGGACTACAATCTCTGTTTAGCACTCTAGGGCATCGACTGCCAAACCGGCAGGCCGCATGGGTAGAAACACGCGTCACCGCACTTCGCCAAGGAAAGGAAAAGGCCGCTCACCATGAGAAAGTTCAAGACCGAGAGCAAGAAACTGCTCGATCTGATGATCAACTCCATCTACACCAACCGCGAGATATTCCTGCGCGAACTGGTTTCCAACGCGTCGGACGCGGTGGACAAGCTGTACTTCCGTAGCCTCACCGACAAGGACGTGGAAGTGGGCAAGGACGACCTGGCCATCCGCGTGGCGTTCGACAAGGACGCCCGCACTGTCACCGTGTCGGACAACGGCATCGGCATGACCAAGGACGAACTTGACAAGAACTTGGGCACCATCGCGCATTCCGACAGCCTGGCGTTCAAGACCGACAACGCCGAGAAGCAAGGCGACGACATCGACATCATCGGCCAGTTCGGCGTGGGCTTCTACTCCGCGTTCATGGTGGCGTCGAAGGTGCGCGTGGTTTCGCGCGCCTATGGCAGCGACGAGGCGTGGGCGTGGGAAAGCGACGGCGTGGAGGGCTACACCATCGAGGAGGCCGAGCGCGACGGGCATGGCACCGACGTCATTCTCACGCTGAAAGAGAACACCGAGGGCGCGGGCGAGGGCGCCGAGGCCGAGTCCTACGACACGTATCTGACCGAGTACGGCCTGAAGAACCTCATCAAGCGCTACAGCAACTACGTGCGCTACCCCATCCAGATGAACGTCACGAAGACGCGCGAGTTGCCGAAGCCCGAAGACGCGGGCGACGACTACCAGCCGCAGTACGAAACGTACACCGAACTGGAAACCGTGAACTCCATGATTCCCATTTGGAAGCGCAAGAAGTCCGACGTCACCGACGAGGAATACCACGAGTTCTACAAGTCGGACTTCCACGACTTCGCCGACCCGGCGCGCACCATCTCGCTGCATGCGGAAGGCGCGCTCACCTACGACGCGCTGCTGTTTGTTCCCAGCCGCGCGCCCTACGACCTGTACAGCAAGGACTACAAGAAGGGGCTGGCCCTGTACAGCTCCAACGTGCTCATCATGGAGAAG